>NZ_VWSD01000122.1 GCF_009829685.1 Cellulomonas citrea | reverse complement strand
GCGTGCTGCGGGCTGCGGGCCAGCGCGGCGACCGTCGGGCCGGAACCGGACAGCACGACACCGAGGGCACCGGCCTCCCGGGCCACCGCGAGCGGCCGGGACAGCCGGGGGGCCAGGGTGACGGCGGCCGGTTCGAGGTCGTTGTGCAGCGCCGCACCGAGGGCCACCGGGTCGCCCGCCCGCAGCGCGTGCATGAGGTCCACCTCGTCGTCCCGCTCGACCGGGGCGCCGCCGGACGGCTGCGGCTGGTAGCCGTGCAACGCGTCGAAGGCGCCGAACACCGCGGGGGTCGACAACCCCTCGTCCTGCACCGCGAACGCCCAGCAGAACTCCCCGCGGGACATCGCCGGGGTGAGCAGGTCGCCGCGGCCGGTGCCGACCGCGGTGTGCCCGAGCAGCGCGAACGGCACGTCGGCGCCGAGCGTCGCGGCCAACGAGGTGAGCTCCTCGCGGGCCAGCCCGGTGCCCCACAGCTCGTCGCAGGCGACGAGCGTCGCGGCCGCGTCCGCCGAGCCACCGGCCATCCCGCCGGCCACCGGCACCCCCTTGACCAGGTGCAGGTGCACCCCGTCCTCCACCCCGGCGTACCGGGCCAGGGCGCGGGCGGCGCGCACCGCGAGGTTGGTGTCGTCCAGCGGCACCTGCTCGGCACCGGGGCCCTGCGCGGTGAGCGTGAGGTCGTCGGCCGCGGTGGCCACCACCTCCTCGTAGACCGAGACGGCCTGGAACACCGTCGAGAGCGGGTGGTAGCCGTCGGCCCGCGGCCGGCCGACCCGCAACGAGAGGTTGACCTTGCCGGGGGCCCGCACCCGCACCCGGTCGGTGGTGACCTGCGCGGCGCCTGCGCTGCTCATCGCGCCCCCGCCCCGGCCACGGGCACGAGCTGTTCGGCCAGCGCCGCGAAGCCCTCGATGCCGATCCGCTCACCGCGGTCACCCGGGTCCAGCCCCGCGGCGACGAGGGCCTGCTGCGCGGCGGCGGACGACCCGGCGAGCTCGGCCAGGGCGGACCGCAGCATCTTGCGCCGCTGGGCGAAGGCCGCGTCGACGACGGCGAACACCTCCTGCCGGCTCGCGGTGGTGGTCGGCGGCTCGCGCCGGTCCAGCCGCACGAGCGCCGAGTCGACGTTGGGCACCGGCCAGAAGACGGACCGGCCGACGGTGGCGACCCGGCGCGCGGTCGCGTACCAGGCGACCTTGGCGCTGGGCACCCCGTAGGTGCGGCTGCCGGGGCCGGCAGCCAGCCGGTCGGCGACCTCGGCCTGCACCATGACGAGCCCGCGCTGCAGGCTGTCGAACCGTTCGAGGAAGGTGAGCAGCACCGGCACCGCCACGTTGTAGGGCAGGTTGGCCACGAGCGAGGTGGGTGCCGGGCCGGGCAGCGCGGTCACGGTGAGCGCATCGGCGGTCACGACGGTGAGCCGGGCGCGCCCCGCACCGTCGCGCAGCACGACGGGCGCGCCCTCGCCGTCGGGCGGCTCGACGTGCAGGCTCGGCGCCTGCGCCACGACGGTCGAGGGCAGCAGGGCGGCCAGCACGGGGTCGATCTCCACGGCGACGACGTCGGCACCGGCCGCGAGCAGCCCGAGCGTGAGGGAGCCGAGCCCGGGACCGACCTCGACGACGGTCTCCCCCGGGGCGACCGAGGCCTGGCGCACGATCTTGCGGACCGTGCCGGCGTCGAGCACGAAGTTCTGCCCGAGCGCCTTGGTGGGCCGCACCCCGGCGGCAGCGGCAAGCTCGCGCACCCGCGCGGGGCCCAGCAGCACCGGTTCGTCCTGGCTCATGCCCCGAGGCTAACGGGCCCGGACGGGCACCCCGGTGCCGGGCAGGGACAGCACGGCCGGGCCGGGCGGGCCACCCTCAGGTGCCCACCCGACCCGGCCGGGCGGTTCAGCCGAACAGCCGTGCGCCGCACACCGGCCACTGACCGGCACCGGACCGGTCGTAGAGGGCCTGCGCCCGGGCGGTCTGCTCGTCGGCCGAGGCCTGCGAAGGCAACCCGCTGCCGCCGACGCCGGCCCAGGTGGACAGCGAGAACTGGTACAGCCCGTAGTACTTGCCGGACTTGGAGACCGCGTCGGGGCGGCCGCCGGACTCGCACGCGGCCAGGGCCGCCCAGTTGAGCCCGCCGCTGGAGGCGCTCGCGCCCACCGGCGACGAACCCGTGTCGACCGGGGCCGGGGCGGCCGGACGGGCCTTGGTGCCGACCGCGACGACCTCGTCGACCGGGGCCGTGGTGACCTGGTCGGACAACGTGACACGGGTGCGCTCGACCCCGTCGGCGGTGGTGACCCGCTGGACCTGGGTGCGCACGCCCGGGACGCCGGCCGTGACGACCTTCGACGTGCCGACGTACCGCTTCGGGTCGTCGGTGGTCGACGAGGCGTACGCCACGTCGCTGGTCACGGTGACGTCCTGCACGGCGATGCGGGTGACGACCACCTGCACGCCGTCCGGCGCGTCCTTCACGGTGACCTCGTCGAGTGCGCCGAGCTGCACGCCGAGGGCGGCGAGCGCCTCGCCGACCGAGACGTCGGCCTGCGGGACGTCGAGCGTCGTGCCGTCGACGAGGACCTGCGCCTTGCCGTGCAGAGCGAGGTCGAGCGACAGGTCCAGCCGGCCGCTGGAGTCGGAGCGCGACGCCACGAGCGCCACGTCGCCGCCGCGCGCGGACAGGGTCGCGAGCGCCTCGTCGGCCGTGAGGGCCGTGGTCCACACGACCTGCTGCGCACCGTCCTGCAGCACGGTGATCTGGTGCGCGTGGCGCACCACGACCGTCGCGCCGTCCTGCAGCGCACCGGAGGTCGACACGCTGTCGCGCTCGCCGACGGTGACGTCCTGGGCCTTGAGCAGCCCGGAGACCGAACCGGCGAAGGTCGACAGGGTGCGGGTGCTGCCGTCGACGTCGAGCGTCACGGTCTTGTGCGCGTTCGCGACGGCGGTGCCGGCACCGGCCAGCACGAGGACGGTGGCACCGGCGGCGACGGCGAGCGCACGCCGACCCGGCCTGCGTCCTGTCGCTGCGGGTGGGTCCGCCACGGTGGCGGGGTCAGCGTCCGACGTGGGGGTGTCGGTGCTGCGGGTGGGACGCAGGGGGTGGGTCGAGAACTGCACGGGGCTCCAGCCGTCGGCGGGTCCGGGCACGGAGCTCCGGGGACCGACACGCCGGTGGCTGGGGGGCCGCCAGGGCTGGCGCTCGGGCGCGAGGCGCCCACGTCGGTCCCGGACCTGCCGATCCGGCCATCACGGGCGAGGTCCGCCCGTCCGTCCCCGCGTCCGACGGCCCGTCACACCGGGCCTGACGCAGGAACGAGGTGCGACCGTAACCGATTCGTGACCAGGTTCCAAACGGTGACGGTCCCGGCCCAGGTCAGCGCACCGGGCCGGAGCGCCCCGCGAGGATCAGTACCAGCCGCTCGACTGCAGGTGCTGGTACGCCGAGCACGGGGTGCCGTAGCGACCGTCGATGTACCCCAGGCCCCAGGTGATCTGGGTGGCCGGGTTGGTCCGCCAGTCCGCCGCGACCGAACCCATCTTCGAGCCCGGCAGGGCCTGCGGGATGCCGTACGCACCCGAGGACTTGTTCTCCGAGCTGACGTTCCAGCCGCTCTCGCGGTTCCACAGCGCGACCAGGCAGGCGAACTGCGCGTCGTCCCAGCCGTGCGAGGCCATCATCGACTGGGCGATGGCCTGCGCCGACCCCGGGTCGACGTTGCCGACCGGCGGCGCGACGGGCACCTCGGCCGTCCCGACATGCTCCACCTGGGCGACCGGGTCCTTGGTCACCACGGAGGACACCGCGGTGCGACCCACGACGACCCCGGCCACCACCTGGAGCTGGTAGGTCGTCGTGCGCTGACCGGCCTTGCCGGCGGTCACCACCTTGGTCGTGCCCTTGGGCAGCGTGCCGTCGTCGACCTGCTGGATCTCGAACGGGATCGACTCGACCGAGCTCTCGCCACCGCTGGCGGCCCGGGTGACGACGACCACGAGCCCGTCGACCGCATCGGCGTCGAGCGGGACGGACACCTGGTCCCCGTCGTTGAGCACGAGCCCGACGTCCTTGAGCGCGTCACGCACCGTGCCGCCGTTGGTCGACGCGTCGAGCGTCTGCCCGTCGACGGCCACGTGCACCACCTTGGGGGTGGACACCCGCAGCACGTCGCGGCCGACGGCGTCGGAGCGGGAGGCGGACAGCCGCACGTCGGTGTCCCGCAGCCCCAGCTCGTCGACCGCCTCGCCGACCGAGGACGCCGTGGTCCACACCGTCTGACGGGTCCCGTCGATCTCGACCTGGATCTGGACGGCGTGCCGCACGACCACCTGCGAGCGCGACGAGACCGGCTGGCCCAGCGCGGGGACGACGAGGTCGTGCTCGCCGACCGCGATGTCGCCGGCCGCCAGCAGGTCCCCGACCGTCCGGGCGAAGCCCTCGACCTTGAGGTTCGCGCCGTCGACCTGCACGTCCACCGACTTGTGCAGCAGGGTGAACGCGCTCGTCGAGGCCACCACGCCCACGAGGACGAGGCCCTGCACGGCCAGCCGCAGCGGCCGGGGGGCCGCAGGCTGCGCGCGGTGGCTGCGACGGTGGTCGCTCACACGGGTCCTTCCGTCTGCGGGCAGGGCGGCCCGGTGCCGTCAGCACCCGGGCGGGTGCTCCCCTGTCCCGATCGGACGTCGCCGACACGGGTTGACCGGTCGACCGTAACCGATTCGTGACCGGCAGGGGAACCTCCGATGGTCACCCGTGCGGCCGCTGTGAGAATCGTCACGACCCTCACCAGGGGCCGTAGAGCAGCTGAGAGGTCGCCGTCAGCCGGTCGCACAGCGCGCCGAGCTCGGCCCCGCGCACCCGCGCCAGCTCCCGCACGGTGCCCCCCAGCAGGTACGGCGCATTCGGCCGGCCCCGGTACGGCACCGGCGTGAGGTAGGGCGCATCGGTCTCCACGAGCAGCAGGTGCGCCGGCATGAGCGCCGCGGCGGCCCGCAGGCCGTCGTTGGGCTTGAACGTGAGCGGACCGGCGAACGACGTGTACCAGCCGTGCTCGGCGCACACGGCGGCCAGCTCGGCGTCACCGGAGAAGCAGTGGAACACCGTCCGCTCGGGCGCGCCGTCGGCGACCAGCACCTCGACCACCTCCGCATGGGCGTCACGGTCGTGGATCTGCAACGGCAGGTCCAGCTCCTTGGCCAGCGCGATGTGCGCCCGGAACGCGGCCACCTGGGCAGCCCGCCCGCCGGGCCCCGAGCGGAACAGGTCGAGGCCGGTCTCGCCGATCGCGCGGATCCGCGGGTTGCCCCGTGCCACCCGCTCGACCGCCGCGATCGCGTCCTGCAGGCCGACCTCGTGCCGCGGCTGCACGTCCGGGTCCAGCCCGTCGGGCGCGACCTCGCGCACCCCGGCGTGCAGCACCGCCTCGTTGGGGTGGATCGCGACCGCACCCAGCAGCCGGGGCTCGTCGCGGCAGGCCGCATCGGTCCAGGCCAGCTCGTCGAGGGTGCAGCCCACCTGCACCGCACGGGTCACCCCCGCCCGCGCCGCCCGGTCGAGGTGACCGCGCAGGTCGGCGGGCTCGCCGTCCGGCCACCCGTCGGCCGCCCAGCCCAGCACGGCGTCCAGGTGGGTGTGGTTGTCCACCACCGGCGCGGGCAGCGGCTCGTCGTCCCCCGGCCAGCCACGCTCACGCGTGCGGGCCACGCTCAGCCCTCGCGCAGGCGCTCGAGCTCGTCGGCGATGCCCTGCTCGTCGAGCTTGGTGAACACCGGCGTCGGCTTGGCCACCGGGGTGCCGGGCACCACGGCGACCGGCTTCCAGGCGGGCACCGCGGTGTAGTCACCGGTGAGCACCGGGTAGTGCCGGGTCGGGTCGTCCAGGTCGTCGACCTCGTCGATGCGCGGCAGCGGCGAGAACGTGCCCGTCCCGCCGAGCACCTCGTGCACCTGCTGCGCGGAGTGCGGCAGGAACGGCGAGAGCAGCGTGTTGAGGTCGCTCACGGCCTGCACGGTCGTGTTGAGCACCGTGGCCAGCCGGTCGCGATCGGTCTTGAGCTTCCACGGCTCGGTCTCCGAGACGTAGCGGTTGGCCTCCTGCACCACCCGCATCGCCTCACCGAGCGCCTGGCGCTGGTGGTGCCGCCCGACGAGGTCGCCCACCGTGCCGAACGCCGTCGTCGTGGTGGCCAGCAGCGCCTCGTCCACCGGCTGACGCTGGCCGGCGGCCGGGATCTCGCCGAAGTTGGCCGCGACCATGCTCGCGGTGCGGTTCACCAGGTTGCCCCAGCCCGCGACGAGCTCGTCGTTGGTGCGCCGGTAGAACTCGGCCCAGGTGAAGTCGACGTCCTGGGTCTCCGGGCCCGCGGCCGACAGGTAGTACCGCAGCGCGTCCGGCTGGTAGCGGGCCAGGAAGTCGCGCACCAGGATGACGCGGCCGCGCGAGGTCGAGAACTGCTTGCCCTCGACGTTGAGGAACTCGCTGGAGACCACCTCGGTCGGCAGGTCCAGCTCGCCGAACACCCCGGGCGCACCGCCGCGGGCGCCCTTGCCGGCGTAGCCCAGCAGCTCGGCCGGCCAGATCTGGGAGTGGAAGGTGATGTTGTCCTTGCCCATGAAGTAGTACGCGAGCGCCTGCCCGTCGTTCCACCAGGCCCGCCACGCCTCGCCGTCGCCGCTGCGCCGGGCCCACTCGATGCTCGCCGACAGGTACCCGATGACGGCGTCGAACCACACGTACAGCCGCTTGTTGGGGTTCTCCTCCCAGCCGGGCAGCGGGATCGGGATGCCCCAGTCGATGTCGCGCGTCATGGCGCGCGGGCGCACGTCGTCGAGCAGGTTGAGGGAGAACTTGAGCACGTTGGGGCGCCAGTCGGTGCGCGTGCGCAGCCAGTCGCCCAGGGCGTCGACGAAGGCCGGCAGGTCGAGGAAGAAGTGCGACTGCTCGACGAACTTCGGCACCTCGCCGTTGATCCGGCTGTGCGGGTGGATGAGGTCGGCCGCGTCCAGCTGGTTGCCGCAGTTGTCGCACTGGTCGCCGCGCGCGCCGTCGTACCCGCAGATCGGGCAGGTGCCCTCGATGTAGCGGTCCGGCAGGGTGCGGCCGGTGCTCGGGCTGATCGCGCCCATGGTGGAGCGCTCGACCATGTAGCCGTTCTTGTGCACCGTGCGGAACATCTCCTGCACGACGGCGTAGTGGTTGCGCGTCGTCGTGCGGGTGAACAGGTCGTAGGACAGGCCGAGGGCCGCCAGGTCCTCCACGATCACCCGGTTGTACCGGTCGGCAAGCTCCTGCGGGCTGACGCCCTCCTGCTCGGCCTGCACCAGGATCGGGGTGCCGTGCTCGTCGGTGCCGCTCACCATGAGCACCTGGTGCCCCGCCATGCGCATGTACCGGCTGAACACGTCGGAGGGGACCCCGAAACCGGCCACGTGGCCGATGTGCCGGGGTCCGTTCGCGTAGGGCCAAGCGACGGCGGAGAGGATGTGTGCCACGTGCAGGAGTCTAGGAGCCGGGGCGGGGCCTGGTCGCCGCGCGGGCGAGCGGCCGGCGGCTCAGCGCGGACGGACCGTGCCCTGCCAGGGGTCCTGGTGCAGCCGCACCGGGTCGACGAAGCCGACCACCTGGGTCGGCGCGTCCGGGCCGGTCGCCGGCTGGGCACCCGTGGGCGGGAAGGACGGCGGGAACGACGGCGGCAGCCCGGGGTCGGACGCGACGTCGGGGCCGCCTGCGGGACGCCCGCCGGCCGGGGTGCTCACGTCCGACGGGTCGTCGTCCTCGGCGTCCGACCAGGTGCGGCCGAAGATGGTGGCGCACAGCAGGCGGTAGGTCGCATCCGGGTGCGGGATGAAGTTGATGGTGCGCAGCGCCTGCTCCTGCCCCGCCGACTCCAGCACGAACCGCCCGTACCCCAGCACCTGCCCGAGCGCCGAACGGGTGTAGCTCATGTCGGTGACCTTCTCCAGCGGCATCATCGCCACCTTGTGGGTCACCAGCCCGGTGGTGAGCAGCAGCCGGCGGTCGGTCGCCCCGAACCACGAGAACCACCACTCGGCCGCCCGGTAGACGAAGCGCCCCAGCGCGACCAGCCAGACGAGGAAGAGGACGAGCACACCGTCGCCGAGCACCGGGTTGAGCTCCCAGACCAGCCACGTCACGACGACGAACGCGGCCAGCGAGGTGGCCAACGGCTCGACGACCGTCGCCGGGTGCCGCCGGGTGGTGAAGACCAGCCGCTCGCGCCCGACGACGTAGCGGGCGAACGCCCGTTCGCCGCGCTCGGAGCGCCGCAGCTCGTCCACGGTCAGGAGGCGAGCGCCGAGAAGAGCTGACCGAACCCGTGGAACGTCGCGTAGATGAGGTCCCAGATCGACGTGATGACCCCGGCGACCCGGTTCGGGTTCGTCGCGACGGCGTACACCAGGAAGATGACGACGATCCAGGTCAGGAGTGTCTTCACCTTGGTCGGCATCGGATCCTCACAGCCGTCGGCTCTCGTCGTCGGCGCACCACGGCCTGCAGCACACCCGCCAGGACCATAGCGAGGCGACCGAGCCGCGCGGCGGCGCCGCGCCGCGTCTCGGTCAGCTCAGTGCGCGCCGGCCACCGCGGCGGCGTACAGCTCGCGGCGCCCGACCCCGGTGGCGGCCGCGACCTCCGCCACGACGTCCTTGAGCCGTTCACCGCCGTCGACCCGCGCGCGGACCCCGGCCACCATCGCCTCGTCGATCTGCCCCGCCGGCGCGGGCGCACCGGCGACCACGACGACGATCTCACCGCGCACCTGCCCGGACCTGGCCCACGTGAGCAGCTCCTGCAGGGGGCCGCGCAGCACCTCCTCATGGGTCTTGGTGAGCTCACGGCACACCGCGGCGCGCCGGTCCGCACCGAACGCCTCGACGAGCGCCGCCAGCAGCGCCTCGAGCCGGTGCGGCGCCTCGAACAGCACGATCGTGCGCGGCTCCGACGCGAGCGCGGCCAGCGCCCGGGCCCGCTCCCCCGGGC
>NZ_VWSD01000121.1 GCF_009829685.1 Cellulomonas citrea | reverse complement strand
GCGTCGGCGGCCGCGCCGGTGCCGTCGCGCAGCACACCGAGCATCCGACGCATGTCGGCCAGGGCCGTGCGCCCCGTCTCGGCGGCCAGGTCGAGGGCCTGCTCGGCCGACTCGGGCGCCCGCCGCACACTGGCCCGCGCACCGTCCGACAACGCCACCATGACCGACAGCGAGTGCGCCACCACGTCGTGCAGCTCGCGGGCGATCCGGGTGCGCTCCTGCATCGAGGCGAGCCGCGCCTGCTGCTGCCCGGCCGCGACCAGCTCGTGGGAGCGTCGCACCAGGTCGGCCACCTGCTGACGCTGTCCGTACACGCTCAGCCCGACGGCCAGGTAGATCAGCCCGACGATCGTGTAGCTGAGCAACGACGCCAGGGCCAGGCCGCTGAAGGGACCCCAGCCGGGCATCGGGGTGGCGGCCCCCGAGGCCGGATCGGTCGACAGCACCGGGCCGAGCTGGGTGGCAAGCGCACTGTGCGTGGTGAGCGCGAACGCCCCGGCGAGCACCGCGACCACGGCCCCGAACGACGACCAGGCCACCGCCGGCCGTCGGTTCGCCGCGACCGTGTACAGCGCGAACGGCAGCGCGGCGTCACCGGCCGGCAGCCCCAGCCCGGCCGGCAGCAGCAGGCTCACCGCGATCACCGCGGTGACCGCACCCAGCACCGCGAGCGGCCAGCGCCGGCGCACCGCGATCGCCACCAGACCGAGCAGCGCCGCGACGGCCTGGACCGCGATGAACGGCGTCCCGTCCCCGCCGACCGCCCCGGTCGTGAAGGACGCAGCCATCGCGGCGGCCGAGGCGCCCGCCACGAGGAGGCACACCAGCACGTCGGACGCCACCGGGTGCACCGCGAAGAAGCGGCGCACCACCCCCAGCCGACGGACCTCCAGCTCGGTGAGCGGCCGCAGCAGGCGGGCACCGTCGACGTCGAGGGGCGTGCCCGCGGTGGGCACGCCCCTCGACGTCGACTGCTCCTCGCCCATCAGCTCCTGCTCAGGCGTCGCGGCTGCGCAGCACCAGCACGGCGGCCACGAGAGCGAGCACAGCCCAGGCCACGAGCACGCCGTAGCCCTGCCACGCCCCGAGCACCGCACCGACGTGGTGCGGCACGGCCTGCGCCGCGGCGATGTCGGCGTCGGTCGACATGAGCCGGCTGCCGGCCGTCCCCGGCAGCCACGGGCTGATGATCTGAAGCGGCTTCCACGGGATCGCCGCGAACACGTTCTCGATGACGAGCAGGAAGCCCATGAGCGCGGCGATCGCACCGGCCGTGTGACGCATGAGCGCCCCGACCCCGAGCGAGAGCACCGCGATCCCGACGAGGTACAGCGGCGCACCGGCCAGGATGCGGGCCGACTCGGCCCCCGGCAGCGCGAAGCTGATGTGCTCTCCGGCCACGAGGGCGAGCGCCCCCACGCTCAGCGCGCTGGAGACCACGGCGGTCACCAGCACGACCCCCGTGAGCACGAGCGCCTTGGCGAGGAGCACCGGCGTGCGGCGCGGGACCGCCGCGAGCGTCACCCGGATCTGGCCCGAGGAGTACTCCGCGGTGATGGTGAGCACCGCGAGCGCCACGATCGCCAGCTGGGAGAACTGCAGCCCCGCCGATGCGGCCTGCACCCCGTCGACCGGGAGCGTGCCCTGGCCGGAGGCCGCCACCGCACGGGCCGCCGCCCCGAGGATCGCCGCCATGCCGACCTGCAGCAGGACGGCCAGGCCCAGCGTCCACCAGGTGGAGCGCAACGAGAAGAGCTTGCGCCACTCGGAGGCCACCACGCGGCCGAAGGTCAGGTGCACCGCCGAGGGCGTGGCCGGGCGTTGCAGTGTCGTCGTGCTCATCGGGCCACCTCCGGGTTCGCCGGGGCGCCGACCCCCGAGTGGTACTCGACCTCGTCGGCGGTGAGCGCGAGGTACGCATCCTCCAGCGACGCCCGCACCGGTGCCAGCTCGTGCACGGCGATGCCGGCGGCCAGCGCCGCCTCGGCCACCGCCGGGGTGCCGGCCACGATCTCCAGGGTGTCGGCACCCGTCTGGGTCACCGTCAGACCCTGCGACCGCAGCACGGCCGCGAGCTCGGTGGCCCGCGGGGCCCGGGCGCGGGAGGCCTCCTGGCCGGGGCCGGCCAGCAGGGTGGCCATCGGCGCATCGGCCAGGATCCGGCCACGGCCGATGACGATGACGTGGTCGGCGGTCTGGGCCATCTCGGCCATGAGGTGGCTGGACAGGAACACCGTCCGGCCCTGACCGGCGAGGTAGCGCACCAGGTCACGGACCCAGATGACGCCCTCGGGGTCGAGCCCGTTGACCGGCTCGTCCAGGATGAGCGTCGACGGGTCGCCGAGCAGCGCGACCGCGATGCCCAGCCGCTGACCCATGCCGAGCGAGAAGCCCTTGACGCGCTTGTCGGCCACCGGGCCGAGCCCGGTCATCTCGAGCACCTCGTCGACCCGGCGCGCCCCCAGGCCGTGGGTGGCACCGACGACGCGCAGGTGCTGGCGGGCGGTGCGCCCGGGGTGCACGGCCTTGGCCTCGAGCAGCGCACCCACCTGGGTGAGCGGCGCACGGTGCTCGACGTACGGCTTGCCGTTGACGGTGACCGTGCCGGACGTCGGGCGGTCGAGGCCCATGATCATCCGCATGGTGGTGGACTTGCCCGCCCCGTTGGGGCCGAGGAAGCCGGTGACGATGCCCGGCCGGACCGTGAAGCTGATGTCGTCGACGGCCCTGGTCGTGCCGTAGACCTTGGACAGCCCGTGCGCCTCGATCATCGGCGCACCTCTTCGCTGGTTCTCATGCCTTGAACCTACGGCGCACCACCCGGGACCGACATCGGTCGCGCGGGCTATCCGGCAGCGACCCGGTCAGCCCCGGGGACGACCTCGGGCTCACCCGACCGGCCCGGCGGCTGTCGGCGGCGCCCGGTAGCGTGCGAGGTATGCGGCTGGCGACCTGGAACATCAACTCCGTACGGGCCCGCGTCGACCGGGTGACGGCGTTCCTGGAGCGGGCGGACATCGACGTGCTCGCCCTGCAGGAGACCAAGGTCAAGGACGAGGCGTTCCCGCGCGAACCGTTCGAGGCGCTCGGCTACGAGCTCGCGACCAGCGGCTTCAGCCAGTGGAACGGGGTCGCGCTGCTGTCCCGCGTCGGGCTGGCCGAGGTGCGGCGTGGGTTCACGGGGATGCCGACCTGGGGCGACCCGGCGGCGGAAGAGGCCCGGGCCATCGGGGCCGTCTGCGGCGGCGTCCAGGTGTGGAGCCTCTACATCCCGAACGGCCGCGAGATCGGCGACCCGCACTACACCTACAAGCTCGAGTGGCTGGCGCGGCTGCGCGACGAGGCGGCCGGGTGGCTCAGCGCCGACCCGCACGCCCCGATCGCCCTGGTCGGCGACTGGAACATCGCCCCGCTCGACACCGACGTGTGGGACGTGGGCTTCTTCGCAGGCCGCACCCATGTGACGCCGGCCGAGCGCGAGGCCTTCGAGGCGTTCGCGGCTGCGGGCTACACCGAGGTCTCGCGGGTGCACCAGCCGGCCGAGCACACCTACACCTACTGGGACTACCAGCAGCTGCGCTTCCCCAAGAACGAGGGCATGCGGATCGACCTGGCGTACGCCTCGCCCGCGCTGGCCGCCCGCGTGAGCTCGGTGAGCATCGAGCGCAACGAGCGCAAGGGCAAGGCACCGTCGGACCACGTGCCCGTGGTGCTGGAGGTGGACGAGTGACCCGCATCTCTGCGCACCTCCGGCCGTGCCGGCCGTCCACTAGGTTTCGGCCATGAGCGAGCAGCCACCGCGGCCCGAGGACGGAGCCACCCCACCCGGCGACAGCGTGCTGCCGCCGTACCAGCCCGTCCCGCCGCCGCCCGCCTACGACCCCGGCCCGGTGACGGCTGCCTACCCGCCGCCGGCGGACCCGACCGCCGGCTACCCGACGGCGCCGCAGGGCCCCGGTGGCTACCCGCCGCCGGCGGCACCGGGGTACGGCGCTCCCGGGCAGAGCCCGTACGGGGCTGCCGCCCAGCCGGGGTACGGGGCCCCCGCCCAGCCGGGCTACGGCCCACCCGCTCAGCCGTACGGCGCCCCCGGTCAGCCCGGGTACAGCGCTGCCCCCGGCCAGCCGGGCTACGGCACCTGGGGCGGTGCGCAGCAGCCCGCCTACGGCACGTACGGCGACCCGTACGGCACGTCGCAGTCGACGAACGGGCTGGCCACGGCCTCGCTCGTGCTCGGCATCATCGGTCTGTTCTGCGGCATCCCCGCGATCGTCGGCCTCATCCTCGGCATCGTCGCGCTCGGCCAGATCCGCAACGGGCGCGGCACCGGGCGCGGCCTCGCGATCGGCGGCATCGTCACCAGTGCGGTGGCCATCGCTCTCACCGTGGCTGGCATCGCCCTGGGCGTCGTCGGCGCGATCTTCGACGACACGACGTCGAGTCTGGGCGACAGCTCCTCCGGGTCCTCGAACAGCTCGCAGGTCGACGGCGACATCCCCACCGACTACCAGCTGGCGCAGGGGTACGTCCCTGGCGACTGCCTGAGCGTGTACTCCGAGTCCTGGGACATGTCGGACGCCGACCTCACCGACTGCTCGAAGCCGCACGGCATGGAGGTGGTGAGCACGTTCCAGCTGGCCGCCGCAGTGACCAGCTCCGACGACACCGTCCTCAACACCGCCGACGAGGAGTGCTGGACGACGATCACGTCCCTGGTCCCCGACACCGCGACCCAGGACACGATCGACTCCGACGTGTACTTCCCGAGCGAGGACCAGTGGAACGCAGGTGAACGCACTGCGTACTGCGTCGTGGTGCCGTGGAGCGGCGACAAGCTGAACGCCGGTTCGGTGACCGCAGGGACCTACGGCGGGTCGGGGGAGCTCTGAGCTGGGCACCCCCGGCCGGGTACGCCGAACCGTACCGAGCACCCGGCTGGCAGGACCCACCGCCGCGGCGTGAGCCGCTCGCGGTCTGGGCCCTGGTGAGCGCGCTCGTCGGGCTGTTCCCGGTCGCCCTCGTGCTCGGGGTGCTCACGCTGCGCCGCACCCGCTCGCGCGGGACCCGCGGTCGCGGCCTTGCGCTCGCCGCCCTCGTGCTGGGCGCGGTCGAGCTGGTGGTCGCCGTCCCGGCCCTCGTCGTCGCGCTCCTGGCGGCCCGGTCCCTGCAGCCGCTGCCGGTGGACCTCGCCGCACCCCGGCAGGCGCACGCCCGCCAGCTCGTCGTCGGCAGCTGCCTGGGCCAGCTCCCCAACGACGGCGTCGTGGACCTCGTCACCGTGGTGCCGTGCGACCAGTCGCACGTCGCCCAGGTGGTGAGCACCACCCAGCTCAGCGGCAGCTGGCCCGGTCAGCGGGCGGTCGACGGTGCCGTCGCCGACACCTGCCGGCTCACGCAGGCCCAGGTGCAGGCCGGGGACCGCCTGGTCACCTGGGCACCGACCCGCAGCGGCTGGCGGCAGGGCGACCGCACCGGGCTCTGCCTGCGCGTCGACGGCTGAGCCCGGCCACGACGAGCCGACCAGGTCCCGAGGTCGTCCAGGCGATCGGGCTGCGCCTGGGCTAGGTTGCGGGCGTGCCGAAGCAACGCTCGCAGCCGCCGGCGTCCCGCGGCGACTCGCGCCGGTCCGGCAGCCCCCGGCCGGCCTCGCCCGCAGCCGCCGACCGCCCCGCCGCACCCGTCGCAGAGCCCGACGGCAGGCTGGCCCGCACGGCCCTGGTCGCGGCCGTCCTCGGCTGGGTGCTGATCGCGGTGGCGGCCGTCGTCGCGGCCACCCGCACCGGTCCGGTGCCGCAGGAGGTCGCCAGCGACGCGGCCTCGACCGCCGTCGGGCTCATCGGGCTGGTCGGTGCGATCGGGCTGGTCGCCGGCATGGGTCGCGGCGTGATGGCGCTCAGCCGGATCCGGGCCGGTCAGGCGACCGGGCGCGCGAGCGCACGCTGGGCCGTCGCCCTGGGCGCTGCGCCGTTCGTCGTCGTGCTGGGGCTCGGCGTGCTCACCCTGCTCACGCACGGCTGAGGGCGGCGCGCGTACGGCTGAGAACGGCCCACGCACGGCGCGGGGCGGCCGGACCAGGTCCGACCGCCCCGCCGACCACCGTCAGCCTGCGTCCTCCACGAGCTCGCCCGTGACGACCAGCCCCGACCCGTCGGGGGCGAGGTCCACCACGACCGTGTCGCCGTCGTGCACCTGCCCGGCCAGCAGCTGGCGGGCGAGCTGGTCGCCGATCTGCTTGGCGACGAGCCGACGCAGCGGCCGGGCGCCGTACGCCGGGTCGTAGCCCTCGATCGCCAGCCACTCGCGCGCCGCGGGCGACACGTCGAGCGTGAGCCGACGGTCGGTGAGCCGCGTGGCCAGCAGCGCGACCTGCAGGTCGACGATGCGCCCGATCTCCTCCAGGGACAGCGCGTCGAACAGCACGATGTCGTCGAGCCGGTTGAGGAACTCCGGCTTGAACGCTGCCCGCACGGCCTCCATCACCGAGTCGCGCTTGCCCTCGTCGGACAGGGTCGGGTCCACGAGGAACTGGCTGCCCAGGTTCGAGGTGAGCACGAGGATGACGTTGCGGAAGTCGACGGTGCGGCCCTGGCCGTCGGTGAGCCGGCCGTCGTCGAGCACCTGGAGCAGCACGTCGAACACCTCGGGGTGGGCCTTCTCCACCTCGTCGAGCAGCACGACGGAGTAGGGCCGACGGCGCACCGCCTCGGTGAGCTGACCGCCCTCCTCGTAGCCGACGTAGCCCGGAGGTGCACCGACGAGCCGGGCGACGGAGTGCTTCTCGCCATACTCGGACATGTCGATGCGCACCATGGCGCGCTCGTCGTCGAACAGGAAGTCCGCGAGCGCCTTGGCCAGCTCGGTCTTGCCGACGCCGGTGGGGCCGAGGAACAGGAACGAGCCGGTGGGCCGGTTCGGGTCGGCGATCCCGGCGCGCGAACGCCGCACCGCATCGGACACCGTGCCGACCGCACGGGACTGGCCGATGAGCCGGCGACCCAGCTCGTCCTCCATGTGCAGCAGCTTGGCGGTCTCGCCCGCGAGCAGCCGACCGGCGGGGATGCCGGTCCAGGCCGAGACCACCTCGGCGATCTCGTCCGGGCCGACCTTGTCGGCGATCATCGGGGCCTGCGTCGGGGTCTCGTCCTCGGTGAGCTCGGCGGCGGCGATCTCGGCCTCGACCGCGGGGATCTCTCCGTACTGCAGGCGTGCGGCACCGGCGAGGTCGCCCTCGCGCAGCAGGCGCTCGGTCTCGGCGCGCAGCTGGTCGAGCTTGACGCGCAGGTCGCCGACCCGGTTGTGGCCGGCCTTCTCCTTCTCCCAGCGCGCGGTGAGGGAGGCCAGCGCCTCGCGTCGGTCGGCCAGGTCCTTGCGCAGCTTGGCGAGGCGGTCGAGGGACGCGGGGTCGGTCGCCTCGGACAGCACGACCTCCTCCATCTCGAGCCGGGTGACGGCGCGCTGCAGCTCGTCGACCTCGATCGGCGAGGAGTCCAGCTCCATCCGCAGCCGCGAGGCGGCCTCGTCGACCAGGTCGATCGCCTTGTCGGGGAGCTGACGGCCGGAGATGAACCGGTCGGACAGCGTCGCGGCGGCCACCAGCGCGGCATCGGCGATGGTCACCTTGTGGTGCGCCTCGTACCGCTCCTTGAGACCGCGCAGGATGGCGACGGTGTCCTCCACGGACGGCTCGCCGACGAACACCTGCTGGAACCGGCGCTCGAGGGCCGGGTCCTTCTCGATGTGCTCGCGGTACTCGTCGAGCGTCGTGGCGCCGACCAGCCGCAGCTCACCGCGGGCGAGCATGGGCTTGAGCATGTTGCCCGCGTCCATCGCGCCCTCGGACCCGGCGCCCGCACCGACGACGGTGTGCAGCTCGTCGATGAAGGTGACGATCTCGCCGTCCGACCCGGTGATCTCGGCCAGCACGGCCTTGAGCCGCTCCTCGAACTCGCCGCGGTACTTCGCGCCGGCGACCATCGAGGCCAGGTCGAGGGAGATGAGCCGCTTGCCGCGCAACGACTCGGGCACGTCCCCGGCGACGATGCGCTGGGCCAGCCCCTCGACGACGGCGGTCTTGCCGACGCCGGGCTCGCCGATGAGCACGGGGTTGTTCTTGGTGCGCCGGGACAGCACCTGCACGACGCGGCGGATCTCGGCGTCGCGGCCGATCACCGGGTCGAGCTTGCCGTCCCGGGCGCGCTGGGTGAGGTCGAGGCCGTACTGCTCGAGGGCCTTGAAGGTGCCCTCCGGGTTGGGGCTGGTCACCTTCTGGTTGCCGCGCACGGTGGGCAGCGCGGCGACGAGCGCATCCCGCGAGGCGCCGACCGCACGCAGCGCGTCGGCGACGTTGGAGTGCCCGGCGGCCAGACCGATGAGCAGGTGCTCGGTGGACACGTAGTCGTCGCCGAGGCTGCGGGCCTCGGCGTTGGCGGCGTCGAGCGCGGCGGCGGTGGCCCGCGAGGCGGTGGGCTGGGACACGGTCGAGCCGGACGAGGACGGCAGCCCGACGAGCAGCCCGCGCACGGTGCGGCCGAGCGCGGCGCGGTCGGCGCCCACGGCGTCGAGCAGCCCGCTGGCCACCCCGCCGGTCTGCTCCAGCAGTGCGCCGAGGACGTGCGCGGGCTCGAGCTGGGGGTTGCCGGCGGCGGTCGCGGCCTGGATGGCCGAGCCGAGTGCTTCCTGGGACTTGGTCGTGTACTTGACGTCCACCTGTGCCTTCCGATCCGAGTGCGGGTGCTCGTTGAGGCCAACCCCGCCAGAGTTGAGTGTATTCCGCTCAACTTCGGGCGCCACCTGCGGGCGGGGGTGCCGCACTACAGTCGCCAGCAGCCCAGAGGTCGGACGGGGAGGTCGAGGTCGTCATGAGGTCAGCCACCGCACGACGCGGCCTGCTCGCCGCCCTGCTGCTCACCGGCGCCGGCCTGCTGCTGCTCACCCGGCGGTCGGTCGGCGGCGCGCTGTTCCGCCGGACCGGCCACCGCACCCGCATCACGGAGCTCGACCTGACCGAGCAGCAGGTGCGCAGCGAGCA
>NZ_VWSD01000120.1 GCF_009829685.1 Cellulomonas citrea | reverse complement strand
CGCCGCGACCGCCGGGCTGCGCCCCGTGCTGGAACGGGTGCTGGAGTCGCTGCTCGCGGTGTCCGGGATCGCGGCCGAGGGGCTCACGCGCGACGTCGGCTGGCGGTTCCTGGACGCCGGGCGCCGCATCGAGCGCGCCCAGCACGTGCTCGACACGTTGTCGGCGACCGCGGTGCGCGCCGGGGCCGCCGACGTCGACGAGCTGGTCCTCGAGTCGGTGCTGCTCACCCACGAGTCGGCGATCACCTTCCGCCGCCGGTTCCAGGCGGCGCCGCAGGTCCCCGCCGTGCTCGACCTGCTCGTGCACGACCGGACGAACCCGCGCTCGCTCGCGTACTCCCTCGACCGGCTGCTCGTCGACCTCGAGGCGGTGCCGGTGAGCTCGCGGCCGGTCCAGCGCGACCACCTGCTGCGTGACGTCACCGACCTGGAGGCCGAGCTCGACGCGGTGGCCGCCGGGTCGGCCGTCGGCCCGGACGGGAGACGCGGACGTCTCGCCGAGTCGCTCGACTCGATGCGCTGGCGGCTGCGGGCCGCGCACGTCGAGATCGAGCGGGTGCACTTCTCCCGTCCGGCGCCGCTGCGTACCCAGACCGACCTGTGGGGCAGCCCGAACGCCGCGGAGGTCGCACCGTGACCGCCCGGGTGTACGACCTGGTGCACCGCACCACCTACACGTACCCGCAGGACGTCACCGACTCCTACGGCCGCACCACGCTGACACCCCGCGAGCTGCCGGACCAGCACTGCGTGACGACCACGCTCGGTGTCGACCCGGCCCCGGCCGACACCGCCGAGCACGTCGACTACTTCGGCAACCGCACCACGTTCTTCTCGGTGACCGCACCGCACCGCAGCCTCGTCGTCACCGCCCGGTCCCGGCTCGAGGTGACCCGGCCGACCCCGGACCCGTCCTCGCTTCCCGACCTCGCGTGGGAGCAGGTCGCGGCCGCGGTGCGCGACGGCGACCTGCAGACCGTGGGCGCCGACGAGGTGGGGCTGGTCACGCTGCGCGAGATGGTGCTGCCCTCGGTCCACGTCGAGCTGGACGATCAGGTGCGCGCCTTCGCGGCGCCCTCCTTCGCACCGGGCCGGCCACTGCGCGACGTCGTGCTCGACCTGTCCCGCCGGATCCACGACGACCTCACCTACCGCACCGGCTCCACGACGGTGCACACGACGCAGGCCCAGCTGCTGGCCCAGGGCGCCGGGGTGTGCCAGGACTTCGCGCACCTGGCGATCGCGGCGCTGCGGGCGCACGGCCTGCCGGCCCGGTACGCCTCGGGCTACCTGGAGACCCGGCCGCGGCCCGGCCGGCCGAAGCTGCGCGGGGCGGACGCCTCGCACGCGTGGGTGTCGGTCTGGCTGCCCGGTCACGGCTGGTTCGAGGTCGACCCGACCAACGACGCGCTCGTCGACTCCGGCTACGTCGTGCTCGGCTGGGGACGCGACTACCACGACGTCCCGCCGCTGCGCGGGGTCATCTTCACCGAGGGCGCCGGGTCGACGCTCTCGGTCGCGGTCGACCTCGTGCCCGCCGGGACGGATCCGTTCGTCTAGGCCCGGCGCGGGCTCGCGACCAGGAGCGCCGTCCCCGTCGGGCTGTCCGGGCCTAGACCCCGACGTCGTGCAGGTGGTGCAGGACGTCGTGCAGGAAGTAGCGGGACAAGGTGTCGACCGTGAAGACCGAGCCGTCGGAGCGCCGGCCGGGCCGGGACCACGCGTCGTCCGGCACGGCCGCCAGGTGCATGGCGAACGCGGCGGCGGCCGCGGCCAGCTCCTCGGCCACCCGGTCGGGGGCCTGGTCGCCGTAGCCGTCGTCGAGCGCCGTCTGGTCCTGGTCCCAGCTGTCGAACAGCGGGTCGTCCTCGGTGAGCATGAGCCGCAGCCGCTCGTCGAACACCCGGCACACATCGCGCACATGGGCGCCGTACTCGAGGGCCGACCACGTGCCGGGGTCGGGGCGCCGCCGCGCCTCGGGCTGGGCGAGCACCACGCGCCACCGGGCGACCGCGACCGTGAGGGCGTCCGCGACGGTCCGGCCGGGCACCGACGACGCGTCGAATCCGCACTGCTCACAGCGTCGGTCTAGGACCCAGGTCCAGTCCTTGGTGTCCGGTTCGATCCCATCCGTGGCCATGGCCGCCAGTCTGGCACCTCCACCCTGGACGGGACCCGACCGCACCGAGGTGTCGATCGCGTGCCTGTCACGGACCGGGCAGGCCGGTCCCCGACCACGCGGCGGGTCGTGGACGGCGCGGCGCGGCTCAGACCAGGTGGGCGTCGGTCAGGGCGAGCCACTCGTCGTCGGTGAACAGCCGGGACCGGATGAGGAACCGCTTCCCCTCGGGCGCCTCGAGCGAGAACCCCGCCCCGCGCCCGTCGACGACATCGATGGTGAGGTGGGTGTGCTTCCAGTACTCGTACTGCGCCTTGGTCATCCAGACGCCGACCGTGCCGCCGTCGCCCAGGTCGAGGTCGCCGAGGTGCTCGTCGGCGTCACCCACGAGCAGGTCACCGGCCGGGTAGCACATCGGCGAGGAGCCGTCGCAGCAGCCGCCCGACTGGTGGAACATGAGCTCCCCGTACCGGGCGCGCAGCTCGCGCAGCAGCTCGGCCGCCGGTTCGGTCAGCCCGACACGTTCCACAACTGCTCCCACCATGACCTCACCTCTCCTGCGGCGCTGCATGGCCGCCCGACGCGGTGCAGTGGCTCCACGGTGCACCCGCCCGGGCCAGGTCGCACCCGGAAGGCCCCGCGGGTGCCCGGGGCGGCGGGCAGTGCCGCCTGCCGCCCCGGGACACCGGTCCGGTCAGAAGAAGCCGAGCTTCGTCCCGGAGTAGCTGACCAGCAGGTTCTTGGTCTGCTGGTAGTGGTCGAGCATCATCTTGTGGTTCTCGCGGCCGACGCCGGAGCCCTTGTAGCCGCCGAACGCCGCGGCCGCCGGGTAGGCGTGGTAGCAGTTGGTCCACACCCGACCGGCCTCGATGTCGCGGCCGGCCCGGTAGGCCGTGGCCTGCTCCCGGGACCACACCCCGGCGCCGAGCCCGTAGAGGGTGTCGTTGGCGATGTGGATCGCGTCGGAGTAGTCCTCGAAGCTCGTCACCGCGACGACCGGCCCGAAGATCTCCTCCTGGAAGATCCGCATCGAGTTCTTGCCCTCGAAGATCGTCGGCTGCACGTAGTAGCCGCCGGCCAGGTCGCCGTCGAGCACGTTGCGCGCACCGCCGGTGAGCACCTTGGCGCCCTCGGCCTTGCCGATGTCGATGTACGACAGGATCTTCTCCATCTGGTCGCTGGAGGCCTGCGCGCCGATCATCGTCTCGGTGTCGAGCGGGTTGCCCTGCTTGATCGCCTGCGTGCGGACGATGGCGTCGGCGAGGAACTCGTCGTAGATCGAGGAGGCGATGAGCGCGCGCGACGGGCAGGTGCACACCTCGCCCTGGTTGAGGGCGAACATGGTGAAGCCCTCGAGCGCCTTGTCGTAGTAGGCGTCCTTGGCCCGGGCGACGTCCTCGAAGAAGATGTTCGGGCTCTTGCCGCCCAGCTCCAGGGTGACCGGGATGATGTTCTGCGCGGCGTACTGCATGATCAGCCGGCCCGTCGTGGTCTCGCCGGTGAAGGCGATCTTGCGGATGCGCGGCGAGGAGGCCAGCGGCTTGCCCGCCTCGACGCCGAACCCGTTGACGACGTTGACGACGCCCGGCGGCAGCAGGTCGGCGATGAGCTCCATGAGGTAGAGGATCGAGGCCGGCGTCTGCTCGGCGGGCTTGAGCACGACGGTGTTGCCGGCCGCGAGCGCCGGGGCGAGCTTCCACACGGCCATGAGCAGCGGGAAGTTCCACGGGATGATCTGGCCGACGACGCCCAGCGGCTCGTGGAAGTGGTACGCGATGGTGTCGTTGTCGATCTCGGAGATCGACCCCTCCTGCGCGCGGACGGCCCCGGCGAAGTAGCGGAAGTGGTCGATGGCCAGCGGGATGTCGGCGGCCAGCGTCTCGCGGACGGGCTTGCCGTTCTCCCACGACTCGGCGACGGCGATCTCGACGAGGTGCTGCTCCATCCGGTCGGCGATCTTGTTGAGGATGATCGCCCGCTCGGTCGCGGTGGTCTTGCCCCAGCTGCGGGCGGCACCGTGCGCGGCGTCCAGCGCGCGCTCGATGTCGTCGCCGTCGCCGCGGGCGACCTCGGTGAAGGTGCGCCCGGTGACGGGCGTCGGGTTCTCGAAGTAGCGGCCGGCCGCGGGGGCCACCCACTCGCCGCCGATCCAGTGGTCGTAGCGCTCCCGGTATCGCGCGGGGCTGCCGGGCTGTCCAGGTGCTGCGTAGACGGTCATGCGTCCACCCTTCTGCGGGCCTCGGGGGCCGCCGACGTCGCCGGCTCCCGGGTCACGGCCTCGTCGCCGCGTCCTCGTGCGCACGCTAAGGGCGACGACGTTGCAGGTCCGTTGCAACCTGTAGGACCTTGGTCCCAGCCCTGGTGACGGGCTCGGGACCCGGTGCGACGGGTCGGGCTCAGCGGCCGACGACCACCGGTCGACGCCTGGCCGGGCCGAGCTCACGCTCGATCGCCGCGAGCCGCGCCGAGGCCCGCAGGTGCTGCGCCGAGCCGGCCGCGGTGCGCTGCACGATCGCCCGCCAGGCCGCCCAGTCGTCGGCCCCCTCGGGGCTGGACGCCCAGCGCAGCAGCACGTCGAGGTCGTCCCCGGCGAGGACGGCGGCGCGCACGTCGCTGGCCAGGTCGGAACGCACCCGTTCGACACCCGGCGCCACCGACCGGGGCAGCACCGGTCCGGGGTACCCAGCCAGGGCGAGACCGACGTCGCCCAGGTCGAGTGCACCGCGCACCGCCTCGACGTCGGAGTGCACCGCCTCGGTGAGCCGGTACGGCCGGGACTCCGACAGCAGCGGTCCGACGACCCGTCGCAACCGGCTGATCTCAGCCCGCACGGTCACGTCGGACAGGTCGTCGGCGGACAGCAGGCAGGCCAGCTCGTCGGCGGCCAGCCCCGCCGGGTGCTCGGTGAGCAGCAGCAGGATCTCCGAGTGCCGGCCGGACAGGCGCACCTCGCCGGTCGGGGTGCGCAGCACCGGTCCGCGAGGGCCGAGCACGCGCAACCAGGGCGCACCCGAGTCCGCGCTCGGCGTCGGACCGGCACCGGCGATGGTCGCCTCGATGGCCGCGACGGTCGCCCGCACGAGGGCCATCGCCATGTCGCTGGCCACGACCGGCCCCCCGGTGACGTCGAGCACCCCGAGCAGCCGGCCGGACGGTCCGTGCACCGGCGCGGCCGCACAGCTGAAGGGCTGCACCGCCCGCAGCCAGTGCTCGGCACCGCGCACCTGCACCTCCGCATCGGTGGTCAGGGCGATCCCGGGGGCGTTGGTCCCCGCGCAGTCCTCCCGCCACAGGGCGCCCTCGACGAACCCGACGCGTTCGACGCGGCGGCGCACCTCGTGGTCGCCGTCGACCCAGAGCAGCCGGCCGGTGTCGTCGGTGAGGGCGGTGACCCAGCCGGCCGCGGGCTGCACCAGAAGGTGCTGGATGGCCGGGACCGCGGCGGCCAGCGGGTGCTCGCGGCGCAACGCGTCCAGGTCGGGGCCGGACATCACCTGGGGTGCGGCCGGGCCCTCGGGGTCGACGCCGCCGAGCCGGCTGCGCCGCCAGGACTCGACCACGAGCGCGCGGACGGAGCGGGTCGGGGTCCTGCCGGTGGTGACGAACTGCTCATGGGCGGCGCGCAGCCCCGGGGCGTCGTGACGCTCGCCCGCGGCCGGCCGAAGGGCTGCCCGTCTCGTCATGGATCCTCGACAACGTCGTCGGGTGCACGTCGCAATACCCGAGCGTGCGGCGACCAGTCTACGGCCCTTCGTCCCGGAGGCCGAGGGTTCGGGGGTGAGCCCGGTCAGGTTTGGTGACAGAGCGTGGCATGATGTCACCATGCCCAAGATCATCGGCGCCTCGTTGCGGGAGCACCGCGAGCAGACGCGGCTGCGCCTGTTCGCCGCACTGTCCGAGCTCATCGGCGAGCGCGGGTTCGACGCCGTCACGCTCTCCGAGGTCGCCACCCGGGCGGGGGTCGGCCGCACCGCGGTCTACAACCACTTCCCGGACAAGGAGGCCATGCTCGTCGGCCTCATCATGCACGAGACGACGGGCTGGGCCGAGGCCCTCAACCAGGCGCTCGCCGGCATCGACGACCCGGTCGAGCAGCTGCGGACCTACGTGCGCGAACAGCTCACGCTCAAGGCCGAGTTCCACTTCGCCCCCGGCCCCGACCTGCGTCGGGTGCTGTCGGCGCCCACCCAGGCCCGGGTCCGCGAGCACGTCGTCCTGGTCGAGCAGATCCTGCGCCGCATCCTCGCGCGCGGCATCGCCACCGGCGCCTTCCCCGAGCAGGAGCTCGACGTCACGCTGCCGCTGGTCATCGCGTGCCTGTCCGGCCGCGGTGTGCCGGCCGGCGGCCCGGCCCGTGAGCACGCGATCGCGCAGACCGAGGCGTTCGTGCTGCGCGCCGTCGGCGCCCCGGAGCTCGTCCTGGTCTGACCCGCCGGGCGCTCGGTACCCCGACCAACGGTCGGACCTCGTCAAGGAGGAACCGCATGAACCCGCTCGCCGCACTCGCCCAGGCAGGGGTCGCCGTCTGGCTCGACGACCTGTCCCGCAGCCGCCTGACCAGCGGCAACCTCGCTGCCCTCGTCGACCGTGGCGTCGTCGGGGTCACCACCAACCCGACGATCTTCGCCGCCGCGGTCGCGCACGGCGACGCCTACGCACCCCAGCTGCGCGAGCTGGCCGCCGCCGGGGCGGACGTCGAGACCGCCGTCGCCACCATCACCGCCGACGACGTGCGGGCTGCGGCCGATGTGCTGCGTCCGGTCTACGAGCGCAGCGGCACCGTGGACGGTCGGGTCAGCCTCGAGGTCGACCCCCGGCTGGCCCGGGACACGCTGGCCACGAGCGCCCAGGCGCGGGCGCTGTGGGCCCGCGTCGACCGGCCGAACCTCTTCATCAAGATCCCGGCGACCGTCGAGGGGCTGCCGTCGATCACGGACGCCCTGGCCCAGGGCATCAGCGTCAACGTGACGCTCATCTTCTCCCTGGCCCGGTACCGGGCGGTGCTCGAGGCGCACGCCTCCGGGCTGGAGCGGGCCCTCGCCGCGGGCCTCGACCTGCGCCCGATCGGCTCGGTGGCCTCGTTCTTCGTCTCCCGGGTGGACACCGCGGTCGACGCCCAGCTCGACGCGCTCGGCACACCGGCCGCGGCCGCGCTGCGCGGCAAGGCCGCCATCGCGAACGCCCGCCTCGCCTACGGGGAGTACCTGCGGTTCGTGGCCACCGACCGCTGGCGCGCGCTGGCGGCCGCCGGCGCCCAGGTGCAGCGGCCGCTGTGGGCCTCGACCGGGGTGAAGGACCCGCGCTACCCCGACACGCGCTACGTCGACGAGCTCGTCGCCCCGCACGTGGTCAACACCATGCCGGAGAAGACGCTCGAGGCCGTCGCCGACCACGGCACGGTCACCGGGGACACCGTGACCGGCGCCCAGGAGGACGCCCGCGCGGTGCTCGACGGCCTCGCGGCCCTCGGCGTCGACCTCGACGCGGTGACCGAGGACCTGGAGGTCCGCGGCATCGACTCGTTCGAGGCGAGCTGGGCCCAGCTGCTGGCCACGGTGGGCGACGGCCTCAAGGCCGCCGAGCGCTGACCCGCGCACCTGATCCGCTCCGCACGCACGAGGGCCCGAGACCGGTTCGACCGGTCTCGGGCCCTCGTGCATCTGCCGGGTGCTACAGACCGCGCCCCGACGGCGAGACCAGGATCTTGACCGCGGTCTCGTTGTGGTGGATGAGCGTCTCGAACCCGGAGTCGATGAGGTGGTCCAGCCCGATCCGCCCGGTGATGAACGGCGCGAGGTCGACCTTGCCCTCCTCGACCAGCCGGATCGTCGGCGGGTGGGAGTTGACGTAGGCGATGGTGCCGCGCACGTCGAGCTCCTTGAGCACGATCTTCTGCACGTCGAAGCTCGCCGGGTGGCTCCAGATCGCCACGATGACGAGCACCCCGAGCGGGCGGAGCGCGTCGACCAGGGTGTCGAGGGCGGGCTGCACCGAGGTGCACTCGAACCCGATGTCGGCACCGTGCCCGCCCGTGAGCCGGCGGACCGTGGCGACGACGTCGTCGCTGCGCGGGTCGAGCACGTGCTGGGCGACCCCGGAGTCGATGGCCTTCTGCCGGCGCAGCGGGCTGGGCTCGCTGATGATGACCGTGACGCCGAGCGCCTTGAGGATCGCCGAGGTGAGCAGGCCGATCGGGCCGGCACCGGCGACCAGGGCGGTCTGACCGGCCTTCGCCCCCGCGCGTTCGGCGGCGTGGTAGCCGACGGACAGCGGCTCGATGAGGGCGGCCTGGTCCAGCGGGATCGAGTCGGCGATCTTGTGCACCCAGCGGCGCTTGACCGCGATCTTCTCGCCGAGCCCGCCGCCACGGCCGCCGAGCCCGATGAAGTTCATGTCGGGCGACAAGTGGTAGTCGCGGCTGTCCGGGCCGGTGTCGACGCCGTCGTGGATGATGTACGGCTCCACCACGACGTGGTCGCCGACCGCGAGGTCGGTGACGCCCTCGCCGAGCGCGTAGACCACACCCGACATCTCATGGCCCAGCGTGACCGGGGCGGACTCGCCGCTGATCGGCTGCGGGTGGCCCGCCGGCGGGATGAAGATCGGGCCCTCGCCGTACTCGTGGAGGTCGGTTCCGCAGATGCCGCACCAGGCCACGTCCACCCCGACCGTGCCGGGCGCGACCGTCGGCTCAGGGATGTCCTCGATCCGGATGTCACCGCGTGCGTAGTACCGGGCTGCCTTCATCGTGAACTCCTGTCGTCGTCGCTGACACTGTCCACAACAGACCTGTTGAGAGGGCGTGTCAAGTTCGCGCGCGCCGATAGCCGCTGGTCCCTTGACAGAGCAGGTGTGCGGCCCTACCTGCGACGATGTGACATTCATCACATGATTCTCCGGGGGGCGCGAGGCGCCGCGGCGCGGCCCTGGCCGGCTCCCGCCGCGCCCGCACCACCGCCGGCG
>NZ_VWSD01000011.1 GCF_009829685.1 Cellulomonas citrea | reverse complement strand
CCGGCGGCCGGCACGGCCGCGTCCAGGGCGGCGAGCACGGTCTCGACCGCCACGGTCGTCTTGCCGGTGCCCGGGGCGCCCAGCACGAGCACGTGACCGGGCCCCGCGACCCCGTCCGCGACGGCCGCGGCCTGCGCCTCGTCGAGCGCGACAGGTGCCCCCGCACCCCGCGTCGGCGCACCCGCGAGAGCGGGCCGCACGAGGCGGACGGACACGGTGGCGGGCACGGACCGATCCCACCACGAACCGCCGACAGCCCGGTCGCGAGCGCGCCGATACGCTTGCGCGGTGCCCGAGTCGCTGACGCCTGCCCGCACCCCCCGGATGGGTCGCAGCGCGCGTCGTGCCCAGGTGCTCGAGGTGGCCCGGCAGCTGTTCGCCCGGCTGGGGTACCACCAGGTCTCGATGGACGACATCGCCGAGGCCGCCGGGGTGAGCAAGCCCGTGCTGTACCGGCACTTCCCGTCCAAGCTCGAGCTGTACGTCGCGGTGGTCGACGAACGCGCGCAGAGGGCACCGGCAGGGCGACCGGCACCAGGACCGTCGTCGTCGAGCACGTACCTGCCGGCGCCGCGCAGCACCGCCAGCGGCCGCCCGGTCGCCTTCCCCTTGACCAGCTCGGCCGCCGCCGCCAGCTCGTCGGCCACCGCCACGACGGTGGCCTCGAGCAGCTTGCCGGACGTGTCGCGGCTGCCGCGCAGGTCGTCGAGCACGACGACGCCCGCGGCACCGATCGCCAGGTCCGTGACGCCCTCGCGCCAGGCCCGTCCGGCGGTGTCGGAGATGAGCACGCCGACCCGCACGCCGAAGGCCGCCCGTACCGCCGCACGGATCGCGCGGGCCGACGCGTCGGGGTCCACCGGCAGCAGCAGCACGACGCCGTCGGGGGCGTTCGAGGCGTCCACCCCGGCGGCAGCCATCACCAGGCCCAGCCGGTTCTCCACGATGCGGGTCACCCCGCGCGCGTGCTCCCGGGTGGCGACCACGCGCACGGTCTCGTCGGTGATCGCCTGCTCACGGTCGTCGGCCCGCACCACGCGCCCCTCGGCCTTGGAGACCACCTTCGACGTGAGCACGAGGACGTCCCCGTCGCGCACCCCGTGCGGGTCGGCCCGCAGCAGGCCGACGACGAGGGCCCCGAGGTCGTCCCCGGTCCGGATCTCACCCAGGCCGTCGGGGGCCCAGACCAGCAGCTCTTCCACACCCGCCAGCCTAGGCGGGCGGGTGTGGTGCCGACGCCGCCTCAGGAACGCAGGAGCAGCCCGCGCGCGTCCGTCGACGGCGAGGCCAGCAGCACGATCCCGTCCACCAACGCCCACAGGGACACGCCGACGACGAGCAGGATGCCGACCCCGAGCCAGGACGTCGCCACGCCGACGACGGTGCCCACCAGCTGCAGCACGGCGATCGTCGTGTGCCCCGTGTAGAACCTGCCGACGCCCAGGGTGCCGAGAAAGATCTGGAGCACGCCGGCCGCGACCCTGGACTTGTCCGACAGCGGGCGGCCCGTGAACGGGTCACGCCCGAACGGCGCCATCGGGTCGACCGCCCAGCTCCCCTGCGGCACCCAGGGCTGAGGGGCCGAGGGCTGGTACGGGTACTGCTGGTAGGGGTGCTGCTGCGGCTGGTGTCCCGACGGCTCCGCCGGGCCCGGTGGAAGCGGGGTCATGGCGCGAACCTAGTCCCCGGACACCTCGACCGGGCCGAGTTCGCGCACCGGCTCCTCAGCGCACCAGCGCCGGCAGCACCTGCGCGCCGAACACGTCGATCCACTCCCGCTGGTTGCGGCCGACGTTGTGCAGGTAGATGCGGTCGAACCCGAGGTCGACGTACTTCTGGATCTCGGCGCGGTGCACGTCGGGGTCGGCGGACACGACCATCCGACCGGCGAAGTCCTCCGGACGCACGAGCTTGGCCATCTGCTCGAAGTCCCACGGTGAACGGATGTCGGCCTTGGGGAACTTCATGCCGCCGTTGGGCCACTCGTGCAGGGCGTTGGCCATCGCCAGCTCGTCGGTGTCCGCCCACGACAGGTGCAGCTGCAGCACCTTGGGCAGGGTGTCGGGGTCCTTCCCGGCCTCGCGGGCGCCCTCGGCGAACTTGGCGAACAGCCCGCTGATCTTCTCCAGCGGGGCCCCGACCGTGATGAGGCCGTCGGCCAGCCGCCCGGCCCGCTTGGCGGTGACCGGACCGGCCGTCGCGACCAGGATCTCCGGGGCCACCTCCGGCATGGTCCACAGCCGGGTGGACTCCATCTTGTAGAACGTGCCGGCGTGCTTGACGTCCTTGCCCGCCAGCGAGGCGGTGAACAGCTTGCGGATGATCTCGATGGCCTCGAACATCCGGTTGATGCGCTCGGGCGCCTCCGGCCAGTAGCCGGCCACGACGTGCTCGTTGAGCGCCTCGCCCGAGCCCAGGCCCAGCCAGTGCCGACCGGGGTACATCGCCGCGAGCGTCGCCGAGGCCTGGGCGACCATCGCCGGGTGCCAGCGGAACGTCGGTGCCGTGACCCCCGGGCCCATGTCACCGACGGTGCGCTCACCGATGGCGGTGAGCACGTTCCAGACGAAGGCCGCCTGCCCCTGGGCCGGCACCCACGGCTGGAAGTGGTCGGCCGCCATCACACCGGAGAAGCCGTGCTCCTCGGCGTAGGCGGACAGGCCCACGACCTCCATCGGCGCGAACTGCTCGAGCATCGCGGCGTAGCCGATCGTCAGCCCGCCTGCAGTCACCTGACCCATGAGGTCAGCCTAATCACCGTCAGACGGCCACCGGCTCGGCACGGGACTCGGTCTGCTCGACCTCCACCGGCACGTCCTGCGCTGCCATCGACGCCCGGCGCACGAGGGCCACCCCGCCGACGACGAGCACCGCACCGAGCCCCTGCGCGGCCGCAGGCGCCTCGCCCAGCACGGCCCAGGCGAGCAGCACCGCGAACAGCACCTCGGCGAGCGCCACGAACGAGGCGAGCTGGTCCCCGAGCAGCCGCACCGACACCGAGGAGACGCCGTACGCGAACGCGGTGGGCAGCACACCGACGACGAGCACCGGGACGACCCAGGACAGCTGCGCGCCGGCCATCGTGACCGGCCCGGCGACCAGGTGCACGGGCAGGACGCCCAGCAGGGCGAGCGCACCGATCGCGGCGGCGGCCACCGCCATCCCGGCGCCGGCCAGCGCCACCGGTGGCAGCGCGGAGGGCACCCCGACCAGGGCGAAGTAGGCGGCGTTGCCGACGGCGGCCAGCCCGGCGAACACCAGACCGAGGGGGTCCAGGTGCACCGCACCGGCGACGTCGAGCACGAGGACGAGCCCACCCATCGCCAGCGCGGCGCCGGCCAGCGTGGTGGGTGCGGGGGCCTGCCGGCTGCGCAGCCAGGCCCAGCCGATGAGCAGCAGCGGTCCGGTGTACTCCACGAGCAGGGTCACGGCGACCGTGAGCCGGTCGACGGCCAGGTAGAACATGGTGGAGGACCCGGCGACGCCGAACAGCCCGAAGGCGAGCACGAGCCGCCAGCGCTCGGCGATCACACCCAGCCGTCCGCGCACCGCCAGCACGGTCGGCACAGCGAGCAGCACGGCACCCATGGACAGCCGCACGAGCACGGCGGCGCCGGGCGTCCAGCCGATCGCGAGCAGCGGTTTGACCATCGGCCCGCTGGTCGCGAAGGCAGCCGCCCCGACGAGCCCCGTCATGACCCCTGCTGCCCCGCGCCCCGCCATCGCCGTCCCGTCACTCGTCCACGCTCGATCGTGCTCGTCCGCACGCGCCGGCCAGGAGTCATCTGCCCGTACGCTCGTGACAGTAGAGTCCCGGCCTGTCAGGAGTCAACATGCCCTTCGCCTATGACACCCAGCAGAACCTCGTGACCGCCGCCGCCCTGGTCAACACCGCGCTGCGCCGTGACGGGTCCGACGCACTGGCCACCGTCGAGGACCTCGACCGGTTCTACGTCGAGCACGGGTTCGCCGGCCGGCACGACGGCGACGACGACGAGCTCGGCCAGGTGCACGAGGTGCGCGCCCGGCTGCACACGCTGTGGTCGGCCGACCGTGACCACGCCGCCGTCCTGGTGAACACGATGCTGCGCGAGGCCGCGGCGGTCCCCTACCTCGTGCGCCACGACGGCTGGGATTGGCACCTGCACGCCACCTCGCTGCAGGCCCCCCTGCCGGTCCGGGTGCTGGTCGAGGCCGCGATGGCGGTCGTCGACGTGATCCGTTCGGACGAGTGGGAGCGGATGGCGGTCTGCGGGGCCGACGACTGCCAGGCCGTCCTCGTGGACCTGTCCCGCAACCGCTCGCGGCGGTTCTGCGACGTCAACAACTGCGGCAACCGGGCTCATGTCGCCGCCTACCGTGCCCGACGGGCCGGGCTGGAGGGTGAACCCGACGCAGAGCCGGCGTGAAGATCTCGTACCGAACCGGGCGTTTGACCTGGTCTCTCATGCCGGTCACCTACCCTGTCGTGAGTGTTCGGACCCGCTTCCCGCTCGTTCCTGGCCGTCTCCGTCGCCGCATTCGTGGCCTGCCTCCCGCTGACGCTCGTGGTGTGGAACCGGGTGCGCGGCCCCGTCCCGCTGCGCGTCCTGCAGCACCTGGGCCTGCTGCTCCTGTGCCAGCTCACCGCGGTGTCCGCCTTGTTTGCGGCGGTCAACCAGGCCAACGACTTCTATGTCACCTGGGGCGAGCTGGCCGGAGCCGCCGAGCCCGGCGACGTGTCGATCGTGCCCGACGGGTCGGCGCCGCGTCCGAACGCCACGGCCCCGTCCACGCCGGCACCCACCAGCACCCCGTCGACGCCGGCCGCCCCCGCGACCTCCTCCGGGGCGGCTGCCACGACGTTCACCCCCGACGGCACCGGTCTGCTCGTCGCACAGGTGCACGGGCCCAAGTCCGGGGTGGACGGCCAGATCCTGGTGTGGACCCCGCCCGGCTACTCCCCGACCGGCGACGCGCTCCCCGTGCTGCTCACCCTCGACGGGTCACCCGGCGACCCGGTGGACACGTACAACGGGCTGCAGCTGATCCCGAAGGAGAGCGAGCTGCTGGCGAGCGGTGCGGTGCCGCCGACCCTCGTCGTGTCCGCCACCACCAACGTCGACGGCAAGGACTGGGGCTGCTCGAACGCCCCCGGCGACGGCCCGCAGGTGGCGACGTGGCTGACCCAGGACGTGCCAGACATCATCTCGGCCTCGTTCCACGTGCAGCCGGTGACCAGCCGCCGCTGGCAGGTGATGGGCTACTCGTCGGGGGCCACGTGCTCCGTCCGCCTGGCACTGACCACGCCCGACCTGTTCTCGGCAGCGGTGAGCCTGGCCGGTTCGAACGTGCCGGATGCGCGTGTGCTGTCCGGCAGCGCGCAGGCCAAGCGGGACAACGACCTGCGCACCCTCGCCGCCGCGGGCACCTCGCGACCGGTCGCGCTGCTGCTCGCGGCCAGCAAGCAGGACGCGAGCACGTCGTCCGACGCGCTCGCGCTGCAGCGCGCCATCGGCCCGAACGTCACGGCTGACCTCGAGATGATCACCCGCGGCGGGCACAACTGGGACACCTGGCAGGCGATGACCTCCCCGGCGCTCACCTGGTTGGCCCAGCACACCGGCGGCTGACCCCGTTGCACCGCTCGCGTCCGTCCAGAACCAGCCCCTAGGCTCCGCCCATGTTCGGACCCGGCACCGTCGCCTTCGAGGCCGCCGCGATCACCGCTGCGATCATCTCGATCCCGCTGGCCCTCGTCCTGTGGAACCACCTGCGCGGCAACGCCTTCTGGCGAGGGCTGCAGCGGGTGCTCCTCATGGTGCTCGCCCAGCTGCTCGCCATCGCCGCCATCTTCGGCGTGGTCAACCAGGTCAACCAGTTCTACGTCACGTGGGCCGAGCTCATCGGCTCGGTCGAGCCCGGCACCCCGACGATCGTGCCGGCAGGCGATCCGAGTGACGGGGCCACGGTCGCACCCGGCCCCGCGGCGACCGCCGCAGGCGGGTCGGGCGCCGCGGCGACAACATTCACCGCGGACAGCTCCGGCCTGCTCACGGCCCAGGTCACCGGTGCGAAGTCAGGCGTCACGGGCCAGCTCATCGTGTGGACCCCACCCGGCTACTCCGCGACAGGCGCCAAGCTGCCGGTGCTGCTCACCCTCGACGGGTTCCCGGGCAACCCGGGCGACACCTTCAGCGGCCTGCACCTGGTGAGCACCATCACCAGCATGATCAAGGCCGGCACCATGGAACCGATGATCGTCGTCTCGGCCACCACCAACGTCAACGGCGACGACTGGGGGTGCGCCAACGCACCGACGGGCGGCCCGCAGGTCGCCACCTGGCTGACCCAGGACGTGCCCGACATCGTCGCCGCGTCGTTCAACGCCAAGGCGCCCCACGTGCACCGGTGGCAGGTCATGGGCCTGTCCGCGGGCGCCGCGTGCTCCGTCCGCCTCACGCTCACCAGTCCGACGGTCTTCTCGGCCGCCGCGAGCCTGGCGGGCTTCAACATCCCCGACTCACCGATCCTGGCCGGCTCGGACCAGGCGAAGAAGGAGAACGACCTGCGCACCCTCGCGGCCAAGGGCACCGCCGAGCCGGTGGCGCTGCTCCTGGCTGCGAGCAAGCAGGACAGCGACTCCGCGTCGGACGCCCAGAAGCTGCAGGCCGCCGTCGGGCCGAACGTCACCGCGGACCTGGAGATCATGGAGACCGGCGGGCACAACTGGGACACCTGGCTGGCGATGACCCCGGCCGCGCTCACCTGGCTGGCGCAGCACACCGAGGGCTGAGCCGGGGGCGTCCGCAGGCACCCGTCGCTTCTGGGAAGATGTGGGCCCATGAGCCCTCTGACCCCGCCGTCCCCCGACCCGTCGATCACCACGACGCGACGGGTACCGGACAAGGTCAGCCTCGACGGGCTCGAGGACCGGTGGGGCACGGCCTGGTCGGAGCAGGGCACCTACACCTTCGACGCACAGGCCCCGGCCGAGCAGGTGTACGCGATCGACACCCCGCCGCCCACCGTCTCGGGCTCGCTGCACCTCGGGCACGTGTTCTCCTACACGCACACCGATGTGGTCGCGCGGTTCCGCCGGATGCGCGGCGCCGAGGTGTTCTACCCGATGGGCTGGGACGACAACGGCCTGCCGACCGAACGCCGGGTGCAGAACTACTACGGCGTGCGCTGCGACCCGTCGCTGACCTACACCCCGGGCTTCGTGCCGCCGCACGAGGGCACCGACGGCAAGGCGGTGAAGCCGGGCGACCAGGTGCCGATCTCCCGACCCAACTTCATCGAGCTGTGCCTGCGGCTGTCGGGTGAGGACGAGGCCCAGTTCGAGGCGCTGTGGCGCCACCTCGGACTGTCCGTCGACTGGTCGCGCACCTACCGCACGATCTCCGACGAGGCGCGCGCGGTGGCCCAGCAGGCGTTCGTGCGCAACCTGGCGCGCGGCGAGGCCTACCAGGCGCTGGCACCGGGCCTGTGGGACGTCACCTTCCAGACCGCTGTCGCCCAGGCCGAGCTCGAGGCCCGCGACTACCCGGGCGCCTACCACCGCGTCGCGTTCCACGGCGCCGACGGCCCGGTCTTCATCGAGACCACCCGGCCCGAGCTGCTGCCGGCCTGCGTCGCGCTCATCGCCCACCCCGACGACGAGCGCTACCAGCACCTGTTCGGCACCACCGTGACCAGCCCGCTGTTCGACGTGGCCGTCCCCGTGCTCGCGCACCCCGCGGCCGAACCCGACAAGGGCGCAGGCATCGCCATGTGCTGCACCTTCGGCGACCTCACCGACGTGCAGTGGTGGCGTGAGCTGCAGCTGCCGAACCGCACGGTGGTCGGCCGCGACGGGCGGCTGGAGCGTTCGACGCCGGACTGGCTGACCACGCCCGGCGCCCAGGCCGTCTACGCCGAGCTGGCCGGCAAGACCACCTTCTCGGCTCGGGAGGCCGTGGTCGCGGCGTTGCGCACCAGCGGCGACCTGGACGGCGAACCGACCCCCACCACCCGCAAGGCGAACTTCTACGAGAAGGGCGACAAGCCGCTCGAGATCGTCTCGTCCCGTCAGTGGTACATCCGCAACGGCGGCCGGGACGGCGCGCTGCGGGACGCCCTGCTGGCCCGCGGCGAGCAGATCGCCTTCCACCCCGACTACATGAAGGTCCGCTACGACAACTGGGTCGGCGGCCTCAACGGCGACTGGCTCATCAGCCGGCAGCGCTTCTTCGGTGTGCCGTTCCCGGTCTGGTACCCGCTCGACGAGAACGGTGAGCCCCGGTACGACGCCCCGCTGGTCGCCGACGAGTCGATCCTGCCGGTCGACCCGTCCTCCGACGTGCCCGTGGGGTACACCGCCGAGCAGCGCGGCGTGCCGGGCGGCTTCATCGGTGACCCGGACGTCATGGACACCTGGGCCACGAGCTCGCTCACCCCGCAGATCGCCGGCGGCTGGCGCACCGACCCCGAGCTGTTCGCCAAGGTCTTCCCGATGGACCTGCGCCCGCAGGGGCACGACATCATCCGGACCTGGCTGTTCTCCACCGTGGTGCGCTCGCACCTGGAGTTCGGGCAGGTGCCGTGGAGCGACGCGGCGCTGTCGGGGTGGATCCTCGACCCGGACCGCAAGAAGATGAGCAAGTCCAAGGGCAACGTGGTCACCCCGATGGGCCTGCTCACCGAGCACGGCTCGGACGCGGTGCGCTACTGGGCGGCCTCGGCCCGGCTGGGCACGGATGCGGCCTTCGAGGTCGGTCAGATGAAGATCGGCCGGCGGCTCGCGATCAAGGTCCTCAACGCGAGCAAGTTCGCGCTGTCCTTCGCCGCCGACGACGAGCCGGTCAGCCTGGACCCGGCCGCCGTCGTCGTGCCGCTGGACCGGGCCATGCTCGCCGGGCTGGCCGACGTGGTGGACAAGGCGACCGAGGCGCTCGAGGCCTACGACCACACCCGTGCGCTCGAGGTGACCGAGACCTTCTTCTGGACCTTCTGCGACGACTACCTCGAGCTGGTCAAGGACCGGGCCTACGCCGCGGACGCCGATCCGGCCGGTGCGGCCTCGGCCCGTGCGGCGCTGGCGATCGCGCTCGACGTGCTGCTGCGGCTGTTCGCCCCGGTGCTGCCGTTCGCCACCGAGGAGGTCTGGTCGTGGTGGCGCACCGGGTCGGTGCACCGTGCGGGCTGGCCGACGTCCGCACCGCTGCGTGCCGCCGCCGGTGACGCGCCGTTCGCGGTCGTCGGTGCCGCGGGATCGGCCCTGGCCGCGCTGCGCAAGGTCAAGTCGGAGGCCAAGGTCTCGATGCGGACCGTGATCCTGTCGGCCACGCTCCAGGTCCCCGAGGCTCTCGAGCAGACCGTCGGGCTGGCCCTGGCGGACGTGCGCGCCGCCGGCCGACTGCAGGGCGACCTCGCGGTCCAGGTCGCCGAGGTCGACGTCCCGGTGGCGGTCGACGCGGTGCTCGAGCAGGCCTCGGCCTGATGCGGGAGGTCAGCTCCCCCGCACCTGTCGCCGCCGATCCGGGGCACTCCCTGCCCTGGTTGCTGGCGGACCGGCTGGCCGCCGACCCCGACACCGTCTTCATCGAGCGTCGCGTCGACGGCACCGGGGACGGTGCTGCGGGGGCGGCCGACGCCCCGTGGCAGCCGGTCACCCTGCGGGAGTTCGACGCGCAGGTGCGCGCCGTGGCCAAGGGGCTGGTCGCCGGTGGCCTCAACCCGGGCGACCGGGTCGCCATCATGTCGCACACCCGGTACGAGTGGACGCTGCTGGACTTCGCCGTGTGGGCCGCCGGTGCGGTCGGCGTGCCGGTGTACGAGACGTCCTCGTCCGAGCAGGTCCGCTGGATCGCCGCGGACTCCGGCTGCCGGCTCCTCGTGGTGGAGACCGCCGAGCACGCCGCGACGCTCGCCCCGGTGCGTGACGACCTGCCCGGCCTCACCGAGGTGCTGGTGATCGACGAGGGTGCGGTCGAGACGCTGGTCGCCCGCGGCGTCGCTGTCCCCGACGACGAGGTGGCCCGCCGCGGCGCGCTGGCCGGCGCCGACACCCTCGCCACCGTGATCTACACCTCGGGCACCACGGGGCGACCCAAGGGCGTCGAGCTCACGCACGGGAACCTCGTCACGCATGCGCTCAACGGGGTGCGCTCCAGCCTGGACCAGGTGTGCGCCGTCCCCGGGTCGCGCACCCTCATGTTCATGCCGCTCGCGCACGTGTTCGCCCGGTACATCGAGATCGTGTGCCTGGCCTCGGGTGCGGTCATGGGGCACACCAGCGACACGCGCAACCTGCTGGCCGACCTGGACTCGTTCAAGCCCACGTTCCTGCTGGCCGTGCCCCGGGTGTTCGAGAAGGTCTACAACTCGGCCGAGCAGAAGGCCGGCGCGGGGGCCTCGCTGCAGGTCTTCCGCTGGGCAGCCAAGGTCGCGATCACGTACTCCCGCGCGCTGGACACGCCGGCAGGGCCGTCGCCCTCGCTGCGCGCGGCCCGGGTGGTGGCCGACCGGCTGGTGCACCGCAAGCTGCGCGCCGCGATGGGTGGGCGGCTGCGCTGGTCGATCTCCGGCGGGGCGCCGCTCGGCGAGCGGCTCGGGCACTTCTACCGGGGCGTCGGCGTGCAGATCATGGAGGGCTACGGGCTCACCGAGACCACCGCGCCGAGCAGCGTCAACCTGCCAGGCCTCACCAAGGTCGGCACGGTCGGCCCGCCGTTCCCGGGCACCAGCGTGCGGGTGGACGACGAGCACCGGATCTGGGTCAGGGGCCCGCACGTGTTCCGCGGCTACCGCAACGAGGCCGAGGCCACGGCCGAGGTGCTGGTGGACGGCTGGTTCAGCACCGGGGACCTGGGCGCGCTCGACGAGGACGGCTACCTGCGGATCACCGGCCGGCTCAAGGAGATCATCGTGACCGCGGGCGGCAAGAACGTCGCCCCGGCGGTGCTCGAGGATCGGCTGCGCGGCTACCCCCTGGTGAGCCAGGTCGTCGTCGTGGGCGACCAGCGCCCGTTCATCGGCGCCCTCGTCACGCTGGACCCCGAGATGCTGCCGGGCTGGCTCACCGGGCACGGTCTGCCGGCCATGGACGTGGCGACCGCGGCGCACGACCCCCGGGTGCTCGAGGCGTTGGACCGCGCGGTGACGCGTGCCAACGAGGCGGTGTCCCGGGCGGAGTCGATCCGCAAGATCAGGGTGCTCGACTCCGACTTCACCGAGGCCAACGGGTACCTCACACCCTCGCTCAAGGTGAAGCGCGCCCTCGTGCTGCGTGACTTCGCGCCGCAGATCGAGGAGCTCTACGTCGACACCCGTGCCGAGGGGTCGACCGCCGCGGGGCGCTGAGCCACCTCTCGCGACACCAGGGCGGCATGCCGCCCCGATGGCGCACGCCATGTTCCGGGCACTGGTCAGTCCTGTTACAAGTTCGTGAACACCTACGGATTTCGTTGCCTCCCTTCTCAGCGACCACCTAGGTTCGACGCGCACCCGCACCGCGGACGCTGATTTCATCGGTCGGAGGGACACCCATGGTCGAGGCGCCGGTCGTCAGCGAACGCCGCTCGCCGGAGGTCGTCGCCCGGGAGAACGGCCTCACGATCACGGCGGCGACCAAGACGTTCGCCACGCCGGAGGGCACCGAGGTCCACGCGCTCGACCACGTCGACCTGCAGATCCGCGACGGCGAGTTCTTCGTCATGCTGGGCCCGTCCGGCTGCGGCAAGACGACGCTGCTGCGCTCGATCGCCGGTCTGGAGACCCTCGACTCGGGTGAGATCTACCTCGGCCGCGACCGGATCGACGACCGCCCGGCGCACGCCCGCCCGGTCAACACGGTCTTCCAGTCGTACGCGCTGTTCCCGCACCTCACGGTCGCGCAGAACATCGCCTTCGGCCTCCAGATGGACAAGCTGCCCGCGGCGCAGGTCGCCGAGCGGGTGGCCCAGATGCTCACCCTGGTGAGGCTCGACGGGCTGGGCGGGCGACGGCCCGCCCAGCTCTCGGGTGGTCAGCAGCAACGGGTCGCCCTGGCCCGCGCCCTGGCCAAGCAGCCCCGGGTGCTGCTGCTCGACGAGCCGCTCGCCGCGCTCGACCTCAAGCTGCGCCGCGGCATGCAGGACGAGCTGCGCCGGCTGCAGCGCACCACCGGGATCACCTTCGTCTTCGTCACCCACGACCAGGAGGAGGCGCTGTCCCTCGGCGACCGCATCGCGGTCTTCTCCGACGGACGACCCGCCCAGGTCGGCACCCCGGAGGAGGTGTACGAGCGGCCCGTCAACCGCTTCGTCGCCGACTTCATCGGCGACACCACCTTCCTCACCGTGCCGGTGCGCACCGACGGCGACGCCCAGGTGGTGCAGGTGGCCGGCGGGCCGGCGGTGCGGCTCACCGCCCCCGCGCCGGTCGCCGCCGACGGGACGACGACCCTGGCCGTGCGCCCCGAACGCCTCGTGCTCGACGGCTCGGCACCACCGATCGCGACCGGCACCCTTGCCGAGCTTGTCTACATGGGCACCGACCTGCGGATCCGCGTCGCCCTGGCCGACGGCACCAGCCTCGCCGTCCGGGTGAGCCCGCCGTTCGAGGGCCTGGCGCTGCGGCCCGGGGCCACCGTGACCGTCGGCGCCGCCCCGGAGCACCTGCGGCCCCTCGCGGTGGAGCAGGCGTGAGCGTCGCCGCGGCGCAGCCCGACACCGCCCCGCCTGCCGGCAGCACCGCGGCTGTCGGCGGCACCGCGGCCAGGGCCCGACGTCGCGGGTCCACCCCCGGCAGGCTGCCCTGGTACGCGAGCCTGCCGGCCCTCGTCATCGCCGCACTGTTCACCCTCGGCCCGCTCGCCGTCGTCATCGCCTTCTCGTTCATGACCCGGCCCGCGTCCGGCGGCGGGGTGGTCTACGAGTTCAGCACCGACGCGTACCGCTCGTTCCTGTTCACCAAGAACTTCGTCGGCGACCTGGTCTTCAACCCCACCTACCTCAAGGTGTTCTGGACCTCGCTCGAGCAGGCGACCATCACGACGCTCGTCTGCCTCGTGCTGTCCTTCCCGCTCGCGCTGTGGATCGCCACCCGGCCGCCGCGGCTGCAGACCCTGCTCATGCTCGCCGTGACCATCCCGTTCTGGACCAACCTGCTGGTGCGCACCTACGCGTGGATCCTCGTCCTGGCCAAGGACGGTGTGGTCAACCGGCTCTCGACCGCGCTCGGACTCGGGCCGCTCGAGCTGCTCTACACCCCCATGGCCGGTCAGCTCGGGCTCATCTACACGTTCCTGCCGTTCATGGTGCTGCCCATCTACTCCTCGCTCGCCGGGTTCGACTTCCGGCTGGCCGAGGCCGCCTACGACCTGGGCGCCCGCAAGGCCACCGTCGTGCGGCGCATCATCTGGCCGCTGGCCCGGCCCGGTGTGGTCTCCGGCGTGCTCCTCGTGTTCATCCCGGCGCTGGGCTCCTACGTCCAGCCGGTCCTGCTCGGAGGGGGCAAGGTGCTGCTCATCGGCAACCTCATCGCCGCCCAGTTCGGCGACTCGCGCAACTGGCCGTTCGGCGCCGCGCTCTCGGTGATCATCCTCGTGCTGCTCGCCCTGGCGCTGCTGGGGGTGCGCTGGTGGTCCAAGCGCACCGGCACGACCGTGAGCCTGTCGCTGTGAGGCGCCCCCCGCGCGCGCTCGACCTGCGCTCCTTCCCCGGTGTCGGGCCGGTCGCCGTGGCGACCCTCGTCTTCCTCTACGCCCCGATCCTCATCACGACGATCTACGCCTTCAACGGCGGGCAGCAGGCGCTGGTCTGGGACGGCTTCTCGACGCGCTGGTTCGGCTACGTGCTCACCAACACGGCGATGGTCACCACCGCGATCACCTCGCTCAAGCTCGCTGCGGTGGCCACGGCGGCCTCCGTCGTGCTCGCGCTGGCCTTCGTCCTGGCCGCCGACGGGTTGCGGCGCACCGGGTCCGGTCTGGCGAACGCCCTGCTCAGCGCGCCGCTGGTGATCCCCGAGGTGGTGCTCGCGGTGGCCACGCTCGGCTTCATCCGGATGATCGGGCTGCAGCCGGGGTTCACCGCCCTCGTGCTCGCGCACACCACGTTCTGCATCCCGTTCGCGATGATGCCCATCCGCTCCCGGCTGCAGGGCCTGGGCCAGGAGGTCTTCGAGGCCGGGGCCGACCTGGGCGCCCGGGCCCCGGCGATGCTGCGCCGCATCACCCTGCCGCTCCTGGTGCCCGGGATCGTCTCGGGTGCGCTGCTGGCCTTCGTCGTCTCGATGGACGACTTCATCATCTCGGCCTTCCTGTCCTCGGCCGGGTCGACCACGCTGCCGGTCTACCTCTTCAGCCTCATCCGGCGCGGCCCCTCCCCTGCGATCAACGTGGTGGCCGTGCTGCTGCTCGTCCTGGCCGTGCTCATCACCACCGTCACCTATCTCGCTCCTGGGAAGAAGAGGTCAGCATGAACATCCGCACCCCGCGCCGACGGGTGGGCGCCGCATCCGCCCTCGTCGCCTCCGCACTGGTCCTGGCCGCCTGTGGCGGCGGTGTCAACGACTCGGGGGCTGCCGGCTCCTCGGCGACGCCGGCCGCCGCGTTCACCCCGGCGACGAGCGGTGAGATGACGCTCTACACGTGGAGCGACTACTTCCCCGAGGACCTGGCCAAGAAGTTCACCAAGGACACCGGGATCAAGCTCACCGTCGACTACTACGACTCCAACGAGACCCTCGAGGCGAAGCTCAAGGCGTCCAACGGCACCGGGTACGACGTGGTGGTCCCCTCGGACTACATGGTGCAGATGCTCATCAACGAGAACCTGCTGCAGAAGATCGACGCGGCGGCCCTGCCGAACGGCAAGAACATCGCGCCGAACTTCCTCGACGTCTACTTCGACTCGGGTCGCCAGTACTCGGTGCCCTACCTGTACGGCACCACCGGCTTCATGTACGACTCGTCGAAGACCAGCTCGAAGCTCACGAGCTGGAAGGACTACTTCAACCCGCCGGCCGACCTCGGCAAGGTCGGCACCATGAGCGACCAGACCGAGGTGGTCGGCGCCGCGCTGCGCGCCGTCGGCGGCAAGACCTGCGACACCGACCCGGCCAAGCTGCAGGCGGCCCAGGACCTGCTCACCTCGTTCAAGTCGAAGGTGTCGACCATCAGCTCCGACGGGATCCTCGACCGGCTCGCCGCCGGTGAGGAGTCCGCCGCGATGATCTGGAACGGTGCCGGGATGCGCGCCCGGGCGCAGAAGCCGACGCTCACCTACGTGTACCCGACCGAGGGCATGGCGCTGTGGCAGGACAACTTCACCGTGCCGGTCGGTGCGAAGAACGTGCCCCAGGCGCTCACCTTCCTCAACTGGATGATGGACCCGGTCAACGCCGCGGCGGCCGCCAACTTCCAGAAGTACAACTCCGGCATCACCGGAGTGAACGACCTGCTCGACGCGGACATGAAGAGCTCCCCCGAGATCGTCATCCCGGACGGCTACACCGGTGCCAAGCCCGTCGAGCCCTGCACCAACGACCAGCTGACCAACTACACGCAGATCTGGGAAGCCTTCAAGGGCTGACGCCTGCGACGGCGCGACGAAGGAGGAACCGCAGTGACGACCACGGATGCCGACCTGCTGCTCACGGGTGGAACGGTCTGGCTCGGGCCGGGCCGACGCAGCACTGCCGTGGCGGTGCGCGACGGCGTCGTGGTCGCACTGGGTGACGAGGCGGCCGGGTGCACCGCCGGCGAGGTCGTCGACCTCGCCGGCGGGCTCCTGGTGCCGGCCTACTCCGACGGGCACTGCCACCCGCCGCAGGCCGGGGCCGAGAAGCTGGGCCCGGACATCAGCCACCGGGAGTCGGTCGCCGAGATCGTCGCCGAGGTCGGCCGGTACGCCGCCGCCCACCCCGAGCTCGACTGGATCGTGGGCGGCAGCTACGACCCGGCACTGGCCCCCGACGGCTCCTTCGACGCGGCCTGGCTGGACGCCGTCGTCCCCGACCGGCCCGTGCTGCTGCGGGCGCACGACTACCACACCGCCTGGTGCAACAGCCGCGCGCTGCAGCTCGCCGGGGTCGACGCGAGCACCCCCGACCCGGCGGCCGGGGTCATCGACCGGCACCCGGACGGCCGCCCGGTCGGCACGCTGCGCGAGCCCGACGCGTACGGCCTGGTCGATGCGGTGGCGCCCTCCCCCACGCTCGAGGAGCTCACCACCGGTCTCGCACTGGCCTGCCAGGCGCAGGCCGCCTTCGGCGTCACCTGGATGCAGGACGCCTGGGTGGAGCCCGGCGGCCACCTGCCCTACCTCGAGCTGCTCGCCCAGGGCCGGCTCACCGTGCGCAGCAACCTCGCGTTCCTCGCCCACCCCGACGCCTGGCGAGACGAGCTGGACCTCTTCGTCGCCCAGCGGGCCCAGGTCGAGGCGGCCGGTGCACCCCGGCTGCTGTCCGCACGGTCGATCAAGTTCTTCGCCGACGGGGTCATCGAGTCCGGGACGGCCGAGGTGCTCGACCCCTACGAGGACTCCCACACCCACGGCATGCCGGTCTGGGAGCCGGACGAGCTGGCCGCAGCCGTCACCGCGGTCGATGCGCTCGGCTTCCAGACGCACATCCACGCGATCGGCGACGCGGCGATCCGGCACGCCCTCGACGCGATCGAGCGGGCCACCCGCACCAACCCCGAGTGGGACCGCCGCCCGGTGATCACCCACGTGCAGCTGGTCGACCCGGCCGACCTGCCGCGGTTCGCCGCGCTCGGCGTCACGGCCGCGATGCAGACCTACTGGGCCCAGCGCGACCCGCTCATGGAGCTGCTCACGGCCCCGCGGCTGGGCGAGGAGCGCACCGACCGTCAGTACCCGGTCGCCACCCTGGCCCGGCTCGGCACCCGGATCTCGATCGCGAGCGACTGGCCGGTGTCGACCAACGACCCGCTCGAGGCGATCGTGGTGGCCGCCACGCGCCAGACGACCGAGGGTCTGCCGGCCGGCGGCTGGGTGCCGGCCGAGCGGTTCCCGCTCGAGCAGGGCCTCGCGGCGGCCACGGCCGGCGGCGCCTACCAGGGCTGGACGGAGCAGTTCCGCGGCCAGGTCGCCGTCGGCATGGCGGCCGACCTCGTCTGGTACGACCGCGACGTCACGGTCGGTGACCCGCTGGTGGCCCGTGCGGCGAACGTGCTCGGCACCTGGCTGGACGGGCGCGCGACCTACCGCGCCTGAGGGCGGCGCCCGCCGGCGGGTCAGGCCTCGTCGACCTCACGCCCGGCCGTGCCCTCGGCGATCGCGACGTGGTGCCGGATCACCTCCTCGACGAGGAAGGCGAGGAACTTCTCGGCGAACTCGGGGTCGAGGTCGGACTCGTGGGCCTTGGCGCGCAGCCGCGCGACCTGCTCGGCCTCGCGGCCCGGGTCCGAGGGAGGCAGGCCCCGCTCGGCCTTGAGCACACCGACCTGCTGGGTGGCCTTGAACCGCTCCGCCAGCAGGTGGATGAGCGCCGCGTCGATGTTGTCGATCGTGCGCCGCAGCCGGGACAGCTCGACGGGGAGTACCTGCTCGTTCACAGGCCGATCCTAGGGTCCAGCTCGACGCACCCGGAGGCGGTGTCCATCCCAGCGCTCGAGCGGCTCAGGCGCTCTTCTCGCGCGGGGTGTGCTTCTCCACCGGCGTGCGCGGCACGAGCGTCGGGTAGACGTTCTGCAGCACCACCTCGCGGGAGACCACGACGCGCTCGACGTCGTCCCGGGACGGCACCTCGAACATCACCTGCTGGAGGACCTCCTCCATGATGGCCCGCAGACCGCGTGCCCCGGTGCCCCGCAGCAGCGCCTGCTCGGCGATCGCCTCGGTGGCGTCCGCGGTGAACTCCAGCTCGACACCGTCGATCTGGAACATCCGCTGGTACTGCTTCACCAGGGCGTTGCGCGGCTCGGTGAGGATGCGCACGAGCGCCTCGCGGTCCAGCGGCGAGACCGTCGTCAGGACGGGAAGCCGGCCGACGAACTCGGGGATGAGCCCGAACTTGAGCAGGTCCTCCGGCATGACCTCGCCGAGCACGTCCGGGTCCTTGGCCTGGTGCAGCGGCGCACCGAAGCCGATGCCGTGCCGACCCGAGCGGCTGGCGATGATGTCGTCCAGCCCCGCGAACGCGCCAGCCACGATGAACAGCACGTTCGTGGTGTCGATCTGGATGAACTCCTGGTGCGGGTGCTTGCGCCCACCCTGCGGCGGCACCGAGGCCGTCGTGCCCTCGATGATCTTGAGCAGCGCCTGCTGCACACCCTCGCCCGAGACGTCACGCGTGATCGACGGGTTCTCGCTCTTGCGGGCGATCTTGTCGACCTCGTCGATGTAGATGATCCCGGTCTCGGCCTTCTTGACGTCGTAGTCCGCGGCCTGGATGAGCTTGAGCAGGATGTTCTCGACGTCCTCGCCGACGTACCCGGCCTCGGTGAGCGCGGTGGCGTCCGCCATCGCGAACGGCACGTTGAGCATCTTCGCCAGGGTCTGCGCGAGGTAGGTCTTGCCGCAGCCCGTCGGGCCGATGAGCAGGATGTTCGACTTGGCGATCTCGACCCGCTCGTCCGGGGAGCCGACCTTGGCGCCCTCACCTGCCTGGATGCGCTTGTAGTGGTTGTAGACCGCCACCGCGAGCGACCGCTTCGCCGGCTCCTGGCCGATGATGTACTGCTCGAGGAACTCGAAGATCTCCCGCGGCTTGGGCAGCTCCGCCATACCGGTCTGGTCCGCCTGGTCGAGCTCTTCCTCGATGATCTCGTTGCACAGGTCGATGCACTCGTCGCAGATGTAGACCCCTGGTCCCGCGATGAGCTTCTTGACCTGCTTCTGGGACTTGCCGCAGAAGGAACACTTGAGCAGGTCGGCCCCGTCCCCGATCCGTGCCACGTGCGGTCCCTTCTCTCGTCCGGGCCCGCGTGGGCCCGTGTGCGCCGCGGGCCCCGTGACGACCACGGTCAGCCGTGCGGCGCGCTTCCATTGCACACCACCTGTGGCGCCCTGTCAGCCCGCCGGACGAGCCAGGTCTGTCACCAGACCGGTCGGCAGCCCGCAGCGCCCGTTGAGGAGTCTGCCCCACGGCGCCCACATCCGGCGCAGGCCCGGTGTGGCGTGTCGGTCACGACCGAGCAACGCCGCACCGGGCCTGCGGGGCCGGGCGGATCAGTCCGCGGTGGGCGCGACGACCGTCGGCAGCACGCCCTTGCGGCTTGCCAGCACCTGGTCGACGATGCCGTACTCCTGCGCCTGGGCGGCGGTGAGGATCTTGTCCCGCTCGATGTCCTGCTGGATCGTGGCCAGGTCCTGGCCGGTGTGCCGGGCCAGCGTCGCCTCGAGCCACTCACGCATCCGGATCAGCTCGTTGGCGTGGATCTCGATGTCCGAGGCCTGGGCGTAGCTGCCGCCCTCGATCGCCGGCTGGTGGATGAGCACCCGGGCGTTCGGCAGCGCGAGCCGCTTGCCGGGGGTCCCGGCCGAGAGCAGCACCGCAGCCGCGGAGGCCGCCTGCCCGAGGCACACCGTGACGATCTGCGGCTTGATGTAGAGCATCGTGTCGTAGATCGCGGTGAGGGCGGTGAACGAGCCGCCCGGGGAGTTGATGTAGATCGTGATGTCCCGGTCCGGGTCGCTGCTCTCCAGGACGAGCAGCTGGGCCATGACGTCGTCGGCGGACGCGTCGTCCACCTGGACGCCGAGGAAGACGATCCGGTCCTCGAACAGCTTGGTGTAGGGGTCCTGGCGCTTGAACCCGTAGGCGGTGCGCTCCTCGAACTGGGGCAGCACGTACCGCCCCGACGGGGACGCCGGTGCCAGCCCACCGGGACCGGCCAGCCGGGCGGCGGTGCTCAGGTACTGCGACTCGATGCTCACGGTTCCTCGCTCTCGATCCGGCGCTCAGGCGCTCTGCTGGGTGCCGCCGCCGCCGGTGACGGCCGTGGACTGGGTGACGACGTGGTCGATGAACCCGTACTCGAGCGCCTCGGCCGCCGTGAACCAGCTGTCACGGTCGTTGTCCTTGAGGATCTTCTCCAGCGGCTGACCCGTCTGCTCGGCGGTCAGCTCGGCGAGGACCTTCTTCATGTGCATGATCAGCTGGGCGTTGATCCGCACGTCGGTGGCCGTGCCACCGATGCCGCCGGACGGCTGGTGCATCATCACGCGGGCGTGCGGCGTGGCGTACCTCTTGCCCTTGGCGCCCGAGGAGAGCAGGAACTGCCCCATCGAGGCCGCCATGCCCATGGCGATGGTCGCCACGTCGGGCTGGATGTACTGCATCGTGTCGTAGATCGCCATGCCCGCGGTGATCGAACCACCCGGGGAGTTGATGTACAGCCAGATGTCCTTCTCGGGGTCCTCGGCCGCGAGCAGCATCATCTGCGCGCAGATCGCGTTCGCGTTCTCGTCCCGGACCTCCGAGCCGAGCCAGATGATGCGCTCACGCAGCAGTCGGTTGTAGATGCTGTCGTTCAGGCCCAAACCGGGGGTGTCCGCCCGGCCGATCGCCGGCAGCTGCTCGTTCAAGGCTCCTCCAAGCTCTGTGCGGTGCGTTGAGGACACTAACGCCCCCGGAAGCGGGTCCAAGCCCGCCACCGGGGGCGTTTCGCTGTCGGCGCAGCAGGTGAGGGGTGCCGGTCGCGACGTCGCCGCGACCGGCACCGGGGTCAGCGGCCGAGCACCGAGGAGATGTCGCTCGCGGCGTCGGGGCCGGTGGCGCCGTCACCCTCGGGGGTCTGCTCGGCGTCGTCCACCTCGTCGGCCTCGTCGGCGATCGGCTGGTCCTGCTCGTCGGTCCCGATGAACTCGGTGAGGTCGACGGCGGCACCGGCCGGGTCGAGCACCTGGACCCGGCGCAGCGCGACGGCCAGCGACTTGCCGCGGGCGACCTCGCCGACGGTGGCCGGGATCTGGCCGTTCTTGTCCAGCGTCGAGATGAACTCGTTGGGGTCCATGCCGTACTGCTGGGCGGCACCCACGAGGTACTCGACGAGCTCACCCTGCGAGACCTTGACGTCGAGGCTCTCGGCCAGGGTGTCGAGCAGGATCTGGCGGCGCAGCGCCGTCGTCGACTCCTCGAGAACCTCGGCGCGGTGCTTGTCGTCCTCCAGGCGCCCCTCGGACTCCAGGTGGCGGTGCACCTCGTCCTCGATGACACCGGCCGGGACCGGGATCTCGACGGCCTCGAGCAGGTGGGCGAGCAGCTGGTCGCGGGCCTGCACGGCGCGACCGGAGGTCTTGCCGGCCTCGGCCTGGCGGCGCAGGTCGTCCTTGAGCTCGTCGAGCGTGTCGAACTCGCTCGCGAGCTGGGCGAAGTCGTCGTCGGCGTCGGGCAGCTGACGCTCCTTGACGGTGGTGGCCACGAGCGTGACGAGGGCCTCCTCGCCGGCGTGCTCACCGCCGGCCAGGGCGGAGGTGAAGGTCGTGGTCTCACCGGCGGACAGACCGGTGAGGGCCTCGTCCATGCCCTCGAGCATGGTGCCCGAGCCGATCTGGTAGGAGACGCCCGAGACCTGGTCGATCTGCTCGTCGCCGATCGTGGCGGTGAGGTCGAGGATGACGTAGTCGCCGTCGGCGGCCGGGCGGTCGACGCCCACCAGGGTGCCGAACCGGGCGCGCAGCGCGTCCAGACGCGTCGCGACGTCCTCGTCGGTGACCTCGAGGCCGTCGACCGAGACAGACAGCCCGTCGAGGGCCGGCAGCTCGATGGTGGGGCGCACCTCGACCTCGGCGGTGAAGTGCAGCTCACCGTCGTCGTCCGCACCGGGCAGGCCGGGGACGGCGGTCACGTCCACCTGCGGCTGACCGAGGGGACGCAGGTCGTTCTCGCGCACCGCCTGGGCGTAGAAGGTGGACAGACCCTCGTTGACCGCGTGCTCGATGACGGCGACCCGGCCGACACGCTGGTCGATGATGCGCGGCGGGATCTTGCCCTTGCGGAACCCGGGCACGCTCACCTGCTCGGCGATGTGCTTGTAGGCCTCGTCGATGCTCGGCTTGAGCTCGTCGTAGGTCACCTCGACGGTGAGCTTGACCTTCGTGGGCTCCAGGGTCTCGACGGCGCTCTTCACTTCGATGCTCTCCTGCGGATCGGGGGCGCCGGGGGCGCTGGGACGTCGGATGCGCGCCGTCGCGCCGGTGGCCATGACACCACGGCATGCGGCAGGCGCAGGCGACCCCCGATCGTACGTCACGGGCCGCGCCCGGCCCCAATCGCGGTGCCATGGCGAGCGCCCGAGCGGCCCGGAACGCACGGACGTCCGCGAGCGCTGGTCGGGATGACCGGATTCGAACCGGCGACCTTCCGCTCCCAAAGCGGACGCGCTACCAACCTGCGCCACATCCCGTGATCACGTCCGCCCCGCGGCCCGGTACTCTGGGCGGCCGGGTCGGTGTGCTTCCCTCGTGCACTGCTTGCGGGGAGCCGACGACCTGCGCGGACGTAGCTCAATGGTAGAGCCCCAGTCTTCCAAACTGGCTACGCGGGTTCGATTCCCGTCGTCCGCTCCATCCCGGCCCAGGTCACCGCAGGCCGTCTCGGCTGCCCCCAGCACCCCGCGGAGCCACCCCCCGCAGCGCCGCGTCCACGAGCGCGGCGGGCAGGTCGTCGGACAGCTCGCCGTGGCCGATGAGCAGCCGGTAGTAGACCGGACCGTAGAGCAGGTCGAGCACGAGGTCGCCGTCCAGACCGGGCCGCAGCTCGCCACGCGCGAGAGCGGCGTCGATCCGCAGCGATGCGCCGCGCCGGCGGGGTGCGATCCACGCGTCGCGCACGGCGGCGGCCGTGGCCGGGTCCTGCTGCCCCTGGCCGATGAGCTCGGCGACCGTGCGCCCGCCGACGGTGTCGCGCAGGAAGACCACGAGCCGCTGGATGTGCTCGGTGAGGTCCGCGGCGAGGTCGCCGGTGTCGGGCACCCGGACCTCGTCGTCGACCTGGCGCAGCAGCGCGTCGAGGGCGAGCACACCCTTCGAGCTCCACCACTTGTAGACGGTCGCCTTGCCCACCCCGGCGCGCTCGGCGACCGCGTCCATCGTCAGACCCGCGAGCCCGCGCTCGGCGAGCAGCCCCTGGGCCGCGGCCATGACGGCCTGCTCGGCGCGGGCCGAGCGCGGCCGTCCGCGACGTGCGGCCGGGGCGGGGGCGGCGGGGTGCGGTCGCTGAGGGCTGGACACGGGATGAGAGTAGCGCAACAATACTGAACGTTCAGTTCATTAATACCGGTCTCGGAGGTCGCCGTGTCCCGTCGTCGAGCGCTGCTGGTGGTCATGCACCTGTTCACCGTCGTCATGCTGGGCGGCACGCTGCCCACCCCGATCTACCCCTTCTACGCCGCGCAGCTCGGGCTCACCGCGACCGGGATCACCGTCGTCTTCGCCGCCTACGCGGTCGGCACCATGGCGGCGCTGCTGCTGCTCGGCGGCGCCTCCGACGCGCTGGGCCGGCGCCGGGTGCTGCTGGCCGGTGTCGCCGTCGCCGCGGCCAGCTCCGTCGTGTTCCTGCTCGCCGACTCCGTCCCTCTGCTGCTGGCGGGCCGCGCCCTGTCCGGACTGTCCGTCGGCGTGGTCACCGGGGCGGCGACCGCCTACCTGTCCGAGCTCGCGGACGACCCGCGTCAGGCCGTCACCCTCGCCACGGTGGCCAACATGGGCGGCCTCGGGCTCGGCGCCCTGCTGGCCGGTGTGCTCGCCCAGCACGTCGCGCACCCCACCACGCTCCCCTACCTCGTGCACCTGGCCCTGCTGGTGCCGGCGCTGCTCGTCGCCCGGGCACCCGAGACCGCCGGTCACCCGCGCGGCGAGCGCGGACCCGTCGTGCAGGTGCAGCGCCTGGCGCTGCCCGACGGCGCCGGGTCCGCCTTCGCCGCAGCGGCCGCAGCCGCCTTCGCCGCCTTCGCGCTGTTCGGCCTGTTCACCGCGCTGACCAGCACCTTCTTGTCCCAGGGGTTGCACGACACGAGCCACCAGAGCGTCGGCGCGCTCGTGGCCGTGCTGTTCGGGGCCGGTGTGCTCGGCCAGCTCGCGCGTCCTCGGCTCGGCCTGCGGCGCTCGCTCGTCACCGGGCTGGTCGCCCTGCCGGTGGGCGTCGGGCTGCTCGTGGCCTCGCTCGCGGCCACGTCCCTGCCGCTGTACGGCCTCGCCGCCCTCGTCGGCGGTGCCGGCGTCGGGCTCGCGTTCTCCGCCTCGCTCGCCCTGGTCGCCGAGGTCTCACCCGCCGGGCGCCGGGCCCAGGTCACCTCGGCCCTGTTCCTCGTCGCCTACGCGGGCATCTCCGTCCCCGTCGTCGCGGCGGGTGTGCTCGTCACCCAGGCCGGTCTGCTGGTCGCCGCCCAGGTGCTCGCCGGGCTCGTCACCGTGCTCGCGATCGCCGCCGTCGCCTTCGACACGGCGCACCGGCGCGGCCTGCGCCGCCTCGAGCTCGCCGAGCGCGCCCGGGAGGCGACGCAGGCCGACGCCCGCGCCGCGTTCGACGCCCTCACCCACAGCTAGGACGTCGGCACGTCGCGCAGCCGGACGGTGAAGCAGGCACCTCCCTCAGGAGCCACCCCCACGTCCACGACGCCGTTGAGGCGCTGCACCAGACCGTGCACCAACGACAGCCCGATCCCCACCCCGCCGGGCCGGTCGTTCCGGTACCGCTCACCGAGCGCCCCGGGCACGAACGCCACGGCCTGGTCGTCGTGGGTGAGACCAGGCCCGCCGTCCCGGACCTGCAGCACGACCGCGGTGCCCGCCGGGTCGTCCGCCACCGGCCCCCGTGCCGCCAGCACGACGACCTCCCCCGGCGGCGTCACCCGCAGCGCGTTCTGCACCAGACCGTCGATCACCTGTCGCACCCGGGCCGCATCGGTCCGCACCACGATCGCAGCAGCCGGGGGCTCACACCGGAAGCGCACGCCGCCGGCCCGGGGACGCCACACCGTCGCGGCCTCCTCGACCAGGCGACCCAGGTCCACGTCCGCCACGTCCAGCCGGAAGTCGACCGCGCCCAGCCGGGCAAGGTCGAGAAGGTCGTGCACCAGACGTTCGAGCCGGTGCGACTCGGCCACGACGACGCGGGCCGCATCGGCCGCGTCGGCGCCGGTGACCACGCCGTCGGCGATCGACTCGGCGAACCCCTGCACCGCCGTGAGCGGCGTTCGCAGCTCGTGGGAGACCGAGAGCAGGAACGCGCGCTGCCGGGACTCGCTGCGCTCCAGCGCGTCGGCCAGGTCGTTGAGGCTCACGGCGACGTCCGCCACCTCGGGCGGCCCCTCGACGGCCACCCGCAGGTCACGGCGCCCGGCCCCCATCGCGCGGGCCACCTCCGCTGTCCGACGCAGCGGACGTCCCAGCAGGACGGACATCGACGCACCGGCCGCAAGCCCGACAGCCAGGCCCACACCGGCCGATGTCAGCACCGAACGCAGCACCAGCGGCCGCCTGGCCGCGACCTGGACCTCCTCGAGCAAGGTGCCATCGGCTCCCACCCGTTCGGTATGGATCGTCCCCAGCACGCTGCGGACGTCGACGCCCTGAGCCGCGGCCAGGACGCGGGCGGTCGCGACGCTCGCCAGCACCGCCGCGACCAGGGCCACCCCGACGGTCAGGAGCGTGACCCGTGCGCTGATGGACACCCGACCACGGGGCATCGCGGCACCGTCGGGCGCGCGGCGGGCGGTCACGGCAGGTCACCGCGCTCGTCGGCCGCGTACCCGACGCCGCGGACCGTCCGGATCGGGCAGGTCCGCCCGAGCTTCGAACGCAGCTGGGAGACGTGGACGTCGACCGTGCGACTGCCCCCAGCGGCGCTGTAGCCCCACACGGCGCCGAGCAGCTCCTCGCGTCGCCACACCCGGCCGGGCTGACGCAGCAGATGCGCCAGCAGCTCGAACTCGGTCGCCGTGAGCGCGACCTCGGCCCCGGCGTTCCAGACCCGACGTCGTTCGACGTCGACCGTGACCGCGCCCAGCGTGCGGGTCGCCGGCTCGACCTCGGGCCGGGCGCGGCGCAGCACCGCGTGCACGCGGGCGACGAGCTCGCGCGGGCTGAACGGCTTCGTCACGTAGTCGTCCGCCCCGAGCTCGAGCCCCAGGACCCTGTCCACCTCGTCGTCGCGAGCGGTGACGAAGAGCACCGGGGTACGGTCGCCGGCGGCCCGCAGCCGCCGGCACACCTCGATGCCGTCCGTGCCCGGCAACCCGATGTCGAGGACGACGGCCACGGGACGGTGCGCCGCGATGGCGTGCAGGGCCGTGCTCCCGTCGCCGTACGTCTCGACACCGAACCCGTCCCGGGTGAGGTAGAGGCGCAGGAGGCTGGTCACCGCTGGGTCGTCCTCGACCACCACGACCAGGCCCCGACCATCCGTCACGGGGAGTCCGCAGCCATCTCGTCGTTCACCTCGGTCTCCAGTGCCTTCTCGTCGTCGAGCGCCGCCGACAGCTCGTCGAGGTCATCCTGCTGCACGACGATGCTCGGGGACGAGGCCCCGCCAGGCCCGGATGCGGTCGGCTCGACCTCGATCGGGGCCGGGCTGACCGATGCTTCGCCGCCGCCGGGCGAGGTGTGCGAGGACTGCCGCCCGCCGCAGCCGGCCACCGCCAGGCTCACGACGAGCACGAGCAGCGCGCCGGCACCTGCGCGACGAGCGAGGCGCGACGAGCCGCTCACGATCCGCTGCCCAGCTGCGCCGCGAGCGGGGTGCACACCGTGTCCTGCGCCCGGGTGAGCCGCGCCGAGACCTGCTGCAGCTCATCGACCCTGCTCAGGCGCAGCTGGGCGCGCAGGTCGAGCCGCGCGGCCGCGTTCTCCTGACCGTCCGCGCGGGCTGCCGCCGCACGTGCGCTGACGGACGCAGCCGAACCCGGCACGTCGCTCCCGGCCTGGATCCGGGCTACGAGCGCGGCGATCCGCTGCTGTGCCTCGGGCACCGCGGCGCACATCTGCTGGACCTGGGCCGTGTCGAGCGTGACCGTGACGGTGCCGTCCTGCACGAGGACCGTCGGGCCGCCGGACGGTGTCGTGGCCGAGGGCGAGGGGTCCTGCGCGGGGGCGGGTGCGGCCCAGCTCGCACCTGCAGCACCGACGAGCAGGGCCGCACCGGTGAGCACCGCGAGGGCTGCCGTTGCGGTTCGACGTGGTCGAGGAATGGTCATGACGTGATCCGTTCGTCGGTGGGGGCACCAGGACCTGCGGTGCATGCCCACCGTGCGCGTCCCACGTCGACGGACGGTTCGGTCCGTGTTCGGGTTCTGCAAGGACCGTGCGGCGTCGGCCCACCCCAGGGTGGACCGACGCCGCGGACCGGCTACTTCGCGACGAACGCCAGCAGCGCCTCGTTCACCTCGGCCGCGTGGGTCCACAGCAGACCGTGCGGAGCCCCCTCGACCTCGACGTAGGTCGCCTCCGGGAACGCCGCGTGGAAGGGGCGCCCGGTGGCGTCGATCGGCAGGATGTTGTCCGCCGTGCCATGCAGGATGAGCGTCGGCTTGCCGGCTGCCCGCACCGCGGCCACGTCGGCCCGGAAGTCCTCGATCCACGTGGGCACCACGGCGTACGCCGCGACCGGTGCCGAACCGATGGCCGTCGTCCAGCTGGCGTCCACGACCTGCTGGCTGATCCGGCTGCCGAGGTTCTCCGCCAGGTTGTAGAAGTCCTGGTAGAACTGCCCGAACCAGGCGTAGCGGTCCCCCTTGGCGGCGGCGAGGATGCCGTCGAACACCGCCTGCGGCACCCCGGTCGGGTTGTCGTCCGTCTGCAGCAGGAACGGCTCGAGCGAGGCGAGGAAGGCCAGCTTGGCGACCCTGTCGTGCCCGTGGCGCGCGACGTACCGGGCGAGTTCACCGGTGCCCATCGAGAACCCGACGAGGATCACGTCACGCAGGTCGAGCGTCTCGAGCACGGTGTTGAGGTCCGCGGCGAAGGTGTCGTAGTCGTAGCCGGTGCCGACCTTGCTCGACCGGCCGAACCCGCGCCGGTCGTAGGTGATGACCCGGTACCCGGCCGCGATGAGCTCACGCGACTGCCGCTCCCACGAGGCGCCGTCGAGCGGGTAGCCGTGGATGAGCACGACGGGCTGCCCCGTGCCGTGGTCCTCGTAGTAGAGCTCGATGTCCGTGCTGTTGTCCGTGCCCACCGTGATGACGGCCATGTCGCACCCCTTGCCTCCGTGGGAGAACGATCGTTCTCCGTTGCGTGGACTACAGTAGAGAACGTTGGTTCTCAACGCAACAGGAGCAGGATGATCGACGACGACACGGCGCGTGAACAGATCGTCACCGCGGCCGACCGGCTGTTCTACGGCCGGGGCGTGCAGGCGGTCGGCATGGATGCCGTCCGCGCGGCCGCAGGCGTCTCGCTCAAGCGCATCTATGCCCTCTTCCCGTCCAAGGACGACCTCGTCGTCGCCGTGCTGCAGCACCGCACCCAGCGGTGGAACGCGGGGATCCTCGCCGCCACGGCTGCAGTCGGCGACCCCCGGGACAAGCTGCTCGCCGTGTTCGACTTCCTCGCCGGCTGGTTCGTCGAGGAGGACTTCCGCGGCTGCGCGTTCATCAACTCCTTCGGCGAGCTCGGGGCGCTCTCCCCCAGGGTCGCCACCACCGTCCGGGACCAGAAGTCGTCCTTCCAGGACTACGTCGCGGCCCTCGTGCACGACGCGGGCGCCCCCGCGAACCTGGCTCCCCAGCTCGCGATCCTGGCCGAGGGTGCCCAGACGACGGCGGCCATCGCCGGGCGGCCCGACGCCGCCCACCAGGCCCGGGACGCCGCCGCCACGCTCATCGAGGTCGCCCTGCGCCCGGCCCCGACGCCGGCCTGACGGACGCGCGTCCGCCGCCCCCGCACACCCGGGAGGGCGCCGCCGGACACGCCTTCTCGCGGACCGACCTGCCCGACCGGCGACCGGTGCGACGGTCCTACCCTCGCCCGGTGAGCACCGCAGCACCTGGCCCTGGTCCGCAGCCGGCCCGTCGGGTGCTCATCGTCCACGGCTACGACTCGCACCCCGACGCCCACTGGTTCCGCTGGCTGCGGACCAGCCTCGGCGAGGTCGGCGTCGCGTCCGCCGCGGTCCGGCTCCCGTCCCCGCACGCCCCCGTGGCCGACGAGTGGTGCGCAGCCATCTCCGCGGCGCTCGGCTCCCCCGACACCGGGACCTGGGTCGTCGCGCACTCGCTGGGCTGCATCAGCACGGTGCGCGCCCTCGCCGCGCTGGCCGAGCCCTGGGAGCTGGGCGGGCTCGTGCTGGTCGCCGGGTTCACCGGTCGGCTCGCCGCGCTGCCCGAGCTCGACGGGTACCTCGCCGACGACGTCGACACCTCCACCGTGCGGGCGCGCACCCGCAGCCGCGTCGTGCTGCGCTCCGACGGCGACCCGTACGTGCCCGCGGCCAGCACCGACGCACTCGCCGACCGGCTCGGGGCCGAGCTGCACGTGGTCCCCGGCGCCGGTCACTTCATGGCCGAGGACGGCGTGACCACCCTGGACCTGGTCCGCGACGTCGTGCTCCGGGGCACCGCGGCTCGCCGCTGATCGGCGCACCCGGCCGGCCAGCGGCCTGTCGACGACGGTCGGGGCGGCCCCGCCGGCCGCCCGGTTCAGCTCGAGGCCCGCACCACGAGCTCGGCCGGGAACACCCTGGGCTCGCGCGGCGCACCGCCGGCCAGCAGGTCGAGCAGCCGTTCACCGGCCGCAGCCGCCATCGCCACCACCGGCTGCACCACGGTCGTCAGCGGCGGCTGGGCCGTGGCCGCGACGCCGAGGTTGTCGTAGCCGACGACCGCCACGTCCCGCGGCACGACCTTGCCCCGCGCGGCCAACGCGGCCAGCGCCCCCACGGCCATGAGGTCGGAGGCCGCGACGATGCCGTCGAGGTCCGGGTACTCGTCGAGCAGCCGATGGGCGGCCGCGCGACCGCCCGCCAGGGTGAAGTCGCCGTGCACGACGGCGTCGGTGGCCAGTCCTGCGGCCTCGAGCTCCTTGCGCCAGCCGGTGAGCCGGTCGATGCCTGCCGACATGTCCTCCGGCCCCGCGATCGTGGCGATCCGCCGACGACCGCGCTCGATGAGGTGCCGGGTGGCGAGCACACCGCCGCCCTCGTTGTCGGTGTCGACGTACTGCGGCACCGTGTGGCCGGGACCGGTCGCCAGCAACGGGCGGCCGACGAACACGTGCGGCAGCGCCAGGTCGCCCAGCGCCGGGTCCATGTCACCGCCGAGGTGGTGCGAGACCACGATCGCGCCGTCGACGTGCCCTCCCCGCAGGAACCGCGCGGTGCGCTCGGCCTGACCGGGACGGGCGATCACGAGCACGACCTGCACGTCGGAGTCCGCCAACGAGCTCGACAGCCCGGACAGGATCCCGATGACGAAGGGGTCGGACAGTGCGAACTCGTCGGGCTCCGGCACCACGAGGGCGATGGAGTCGGTCCGCCGGGTGACCAGTGACCGTGCGGCGCGGTTCGGGGTGTACCCGAGCGACGCGACCGCCGCCTTGACCGACGCCATCGCCGCCTCGGAGACCCGTTCGCCACCGTTGATCGCACGCGACGCCGTCGACCGGGAGACACCGGCGAGCTCGGCCACCTGCTCGAGAGTCGGCGCACCGCCTGACGTGGCGGGGGCGACCGCACCATTGCCTCGCATCGTCGGACCTCTCTCAGCCTGCGGTCGTCGTCCCGTCACCCCACCCGGCCCGGTGCCGGGAGCCCGCCGACGGCCCGCGACGACGAACGGGGCCAGCAGGTGCAGGACGAGTCCGGGCACCCCAGGCGACGACCTGCGAGCAGCCAGCGTAGTAGCGGGTCCGCGCGATGACCTGCACGCTCGGGGCAGTCGCTGCGCAGCGAGATCGACCGGGTCAGCGTGTCGAGCCGGACGGCGCGGCCCCAGGTGGTCCGATGGCTCGCAGGAGCGGTCCGCGGCACCCGTCGGGACCGGCGACCGAGGGGGACGATGGCAATGACGCCGAAGACGCGCACGCATGGCCGCTCAGGACGCTCCGACGAGGCCCTCCGGGACCTGCTGGCCGACAGCTCGCACCCGTTGGTCGCGGTGCTCGACAGCCTGCACGCCAACTGCTTCGTCGCCGACCTGGACCTCACCCTCGTGTGGACCAACCGGGCGGCCCAGGCGACCATGGTCGGGCTCGCCCCGGCGGTCCGGGAGGCGTTCGGGCTGGACGTCGGGCAGATGGTCGGCGGCTCGATCCACCGGTTCCACAAGGACAAGGCACGGATCGAGCAGATCCTGTCCGACCCGTCAGCCCTCCCCCGCGACGCGGTGTTCTCGTTCGGCGGCGTCACGCTGCGCACCCTCATCAACCAGGTCACCGACGGCCAGGGCACGCGGCTGGGGTACGTCGTGGTCTGGGACAACGTGAGCGCGCGCAACGCCTCGGCCGATGCCGCGGTGCGCGCCGTGGCCGCCGCGACGGAGCAGATCTCCGGCATCTCGCGCGAGGTGGTCGAGATCTCCGGCCACACGTCGGCGGAGGCCGACTCCGCTGCCGGCGCGACCGAGGAGCTGCGCGCCGCGATCGCCGAGATCGCCCGGTCGTCGAACGAGGCGACCGGTCAGGTGCGTGCGGCGGTCACGGCCACCGAGACCGGTGTGGCCAGGCTGGCCGACCTGCAGCACGCGAGCACCGAGATCGGCGACTTCCTGCGGCTCATCACGGGGGTCGCCGAGCAGACCAAGATGCTCGCGCTCAACGCCACCATCGAGGCCGCCCGGGCCGGGTCGGCGGGCAAGGGTTTCGCGGTGGTCGCCGACGAGGTCAAGCAGCTGGCCGGTGCGACCGCCGCCTCGATCACGGACATCGAGGCCCGGATCGAGGCCATCCAGAGCGCAGCGGCGGCAGGGGCGGCCACGCTCGCCGACATCGAGCACCTGGTCACCACCGTCCTGGACGCCCAGACCTCGGTCGCGGCCGCGATCGAGGAGCAGTCGGCCGTCGCCACGGACCTGGCCCGCTCGATCACGGTGATGTCGAACGACGCGTCGCAGGCGACCAGCAAGACGAACCAGGTCGCCGACGGGATCCAGGAGATCACGCAGCGCACCACGACCCTGCACCAGCTCATCGTCGAGGCCTGACCGCTCCCGGCAGGTCCTGCGGCGCGGCTCAGGTCGAGGCGCGCACCACGAGCCGGGCCTCGAAGATCTCCGGCTCCGAGGTCCCTCCCCCGGCGAGCAGCTCGAGCAGCCGCTGCCCTGCGGCTGCGGCCATCGAGACAGCCGGCTGCACCACCGTGGTGAGCGCCGGGTTGGCCGACTCGGCCACACCGAGGTCGTCGTACCCGACGACGGCCACGTCGCCGGGCACCTGCTTGCCCCGCGCGGACAGCGCACCCATCGCGCCCACCGCGACCAGGTCCGACGCCGCGACGATGCCGTCCAGGTCCGGGTACTCGTCGAGCAGGCGGTGCGCGGCGGCACGACCGCCGGCCAGCGTGTAGTCCGAGTGCACGACGGCGTCGGCAGGCAGCCCCGCCTCGGCCAGCGCCCGGCGGAACCCCTCGAGCCGGTCGATCCCCGCCGACATGTCCGCCGGGCCGGCGATCGACCCGAGGCGTCGCCGGCCCCGCTCGAGGAGGTGGCGGGTGGCGAGCAGGGCACCTGCGACGTTGTCGGTGTCGACGTAGTGCGCCCCCGACGCGCGCGCCTCGCCGACCGCCGCGTACGGACGTCCGACGAAGACGAGCGGCACGGGCAGGTCGGCCAGCGCCGGGTCGAGATCACCACCGCGGTGGTGCGAGACGACCACCGCACCGTCCACGTGACCGCCGGCGAGGAACCTGACCGTGCGCTCGGACTGGCCCGGTCGCGCGATCACCAGCACCACCTGGACGTCGGAGTCCGCCAGCGAGCTCGACAGACCCTGCAGGATCGCCAGCACGAACGGGTCCGACAGAGCCAGCTCGTCGGGCTCCGGCACGACCAGTGCGATCGAGTCCGTCCGACGGGTGACCAGGGAACGCGCCGCACGGTTGGGCGAGTAGCCGAGTGCACCGACGGCGGCCCGCACCGCCGCCAGCGCACTCGGCGAGACCCGAGCACCGCCGTTGATCGCCCGCGACGCCGTCGATCGGGACACCCCGGCGCGCGCGGCCACCTCCTCGAGCGTGGGCGGTGCCGCCACCAGCCGGACGGGGTCGACGCTCGCGCCCCTCACCGCTGCCACGCCATGCGCACTCAGCCCTTGACCGCACCCTGCATGATGCCGGAGACCAGCTGGCGCCCCGCGACGAAGAACAGGATGAGCAGCGGCAGGACGGAGACGAACACGCCGGCCATGACCTGGGAGTAGTCGGCGTAGTAGTGCGCCTGGAGCATCTTGAGCGCGACCGGCAGCGTGGTCTTGCCCGGGACGGCCCCCAGCACGACGAGCGGCCAGAAGTAGTTGGTCCAGTTCGCCACGAACGCGAAGAGCCCGAGCATGGTGGCGGCGGGCCGGGCGGCCGGCAGTGCGATCGACCAGAACGTGCGGAACATGTTCGCCCCGTCGACCCGGGCGGCTTCGATGAGCTCGTAGGGCAGCGCCCCCTCCAGGTACTGGGTCATCCAGAACACCCCGAAGGCAGTGACCAGCGCGGGGATGATGACGGCCGGGAGCTTGCCGATGAGGTGCAGCTGCTTCATCACGAGGAACAGCGGCACGACACCGAGCTGGGTCGGGATGGCCGTGGTCGCGATGACGAACACGAGCAGCGGTCCACGTCCCCGGAACCGGAGCTTGGCGAAGGAGAAGCCGGCGAGGGTCGAGAACATGACGACGGACACGGCCGTCACGGACGAGACGATGACCGAGTTGAGGAGCGCCGACCAGAACCCGATGTCCGACGTGACGACGGAGATCATGTTGTCGATGAGGTGCGAGCCCGGGACCAGCGACGGGATCGGGTGGCGCGCCACGTCCTCCTTGGTGGAGGAGGCGATGAGGAAGGCGTAGTACAGCGGGTAGACCGCGATCAGGAGGACCACCGTGAGGACGGCGTACGTCACCCAGCCGGGCCGACGGTCCGCCCCGGAACCGTGGTGACCACGCTGGCGGGCCGCGGCGCGGGCCGCACCCTTGCCTGCGGACTGGGCGATGACGGGGATCGACGGGGCGCTCATGACCGGACCTTCCGTGCTCGGCGCTTGGCACCGGAGTCGGACGCGATCCGCTGGGTGAACCAGAAGTTCACCAACGAGATCAGCAGGATGACGAGGAACAGCAGCCAGGCGACCGCAGCGGAGCGACCCAGGTTGTTCTGGCTGCCCCAGCCCAGCTGGTAGAGGTACATGGTGACCGTGACGAACTGACCGTCGGCGCCGCCGGCCGTCGTCGCCGAGTTCTGCTGGTCGAACATCGTCGGCTCGTCGAAGATCTGCAGGCCGCCGATGGTCGAGGTGATGATGACGAAGATGAGCGTCGGGCGGATCATCGGGATCGTCACCGAGAAGAACTGCCGCACCCGTGAGGCGCCGTCGATAATCGCGGCCTCGAACAGGTCGGACGGGATGGCCTGCATCGCCGCCAGGATGACGAGGGTCGTGTAGCCGGTCCAGCGGTAGTTGACCATCGTGGCGATCGCGAGGTGGCTGGCCAGCACGTTGGAGTGCCAGCCGATGGGGTCGATGCCGACCTTGGCCAGGATGGCGTTCACCATGCCCGACTGGTCGGAGAAGATCTGGCCGAAGATGAGCGCGACGGCCACCGGCGCGACGACGTAGGGCACGAGGACGCCCATCCGCCAGAAGGTCCGGGCGCGCAGGTTCGCGTTGAGCACGGCCGCGATGACGAGCGCGAGGATGACCTGCGGGATCGTCGACAGCGCGAAGATGCTGACGGTGTTGCGCATCGCCTTCCAGAAGAAGGGCTGGTGCAGCACGTCGATGTAGTTCTGCAGGCCGACGAGCGGGCCCTGGCCGGTCAGCAGGTTCCACTTGTGGATCGAGACGACGGCCGTGTACGCCAGCGGGAAGAGCCCCGTGACGGCGAACAGGATGAAGAACGGCGAGATGAACAGGTACGGCGACAGCTTGACGTCCCAGCGGCCCAGCCGCTGACGCATGCCGATGCGGCGCACAGGCCGCTGGTCGCGCGGCTGCGCCGGCAACTCGGTGGTGGTGACCATGGGGAGGACTCCTCGTCCGGGACGAACCTGGGGGTGCGCGGGCGCCCAGCGGGGCCGGGACACCAGGTCCCGGCCCCGCTGGTCACGCCGATGTCAGCTGAGCTGCTTGACGGCGTCGAGGAACTTCTGCCACGAGGCGTCGGGGGTGTCGGTCTTGTCGACGTCGACCCGGGTGAGCGCCTTGCCGAACTGGTCGTTGATGTCGAAGTAGTGCGAGCCGCGGTACGGCTGCTTCGACACCGCGGAGAACCGGTTGGAGAAGATCTCCCCGGTCGGCGCGTTGTTGAAGTACTTGTCGGTCTTGGAGGTCACGGACTGGTCCTTGACCGCAGCGACCTGGCTCGGGAAGTTGCCGAACTTGACGAAGACCTTGGCGGCCTGCGCCGGGTCGGTCAGCCAGTCGGCGAGCGCCTTGGCCTCGGTGGCGTGCGCGCCACCGGCCGGGACGAGCAGGAACGACCCGCCCCAGTTGCTGGCCCCACCGGGCAGCACGTCGGCGATGTCCCAGTTGGTCTGGTCGGGGGCGTCACCGGAGATGATCTGCGTCATCCAGGCCGGGCACATGACCGTGGCGAACTTGTCGCCGGCGAAGGCCTTGGTCCAGTCGTCGGTCCACTGGGCCAGGTGCGCCGACTGGTCGGTGTGCGAGGTCAGCATGGTGAAGATCTTCTGGGCCGAGGAACCCGAGTCGGCGACGGTGATCTTGTCGTCGGACTTGGACTCGAACGGCTCGGCCTGCTGGTTGTTCGCGACCTGGGCGAGCGCGCCCAGCGAGTCGAACCAGGCGGCACCGGTGTTGGCGGCCATGAACTTCTGGCCGGTGGCGAAGTACTGGTCCCACGTGGCGCTCGAGCCCCCCAGCAGCTGAGCGACCGCGGCACGGTCGGTCGGCAGGCCGGCCTTGGCGAACAGGTCCTTGCGGTAGCAGACGCCCTGCGGACCGGAGTCGGTGCCCAGGCCGATGAGCTTGCCGCTGGAGTCGGTCGCCTGCGCCGACTTCCAGTCGGGCCAGCGGCCCTTGTTGCTGTCGGAGGCGACGTCGGCGAAGAACGAGGAGGACGCCAGGAGCTCGGGCATCCAGTCGACGTCAGCGGCGACGATGTCGTCGGTGACGGTGTTGGTCGCGATGGCGTTCTTGACCGAGGCGCGAGCGTCGTCGGACTTCGCGGCCTTGTCCGAGATGATCGTGACCTCGGGGTGGTCCTTCATGTACTCGGTGAAGAGGTCGGCGTAGCCGAACTCGTTGAAGGTCTGCACCTTGAGGGTGACCTTGCCCCCGCTGGTCTGGCTGCTCGATGCGCCGCCGGACGAGCACCCGGTGGCCACCAGGGCGATGCCGGTCAGCCCGGCGGCCGCCGCCCACACCTTTCGTGACTTGCGCACGTATGACTCCCTCGTCGTTTCGGACGGCAACCCTGCCGTCGCTGCGTGGTCGTCCACCGATGTCGGTGGGCGAGGGCGGATGCCCCGCGTGGTCACGTTCTCACGTCGCTGCGAGAGCGTTCCCATGCGCTGTGGGAACCATGTCTCCGCCACGGCACCGCTGTCAAGACGGGGGGCGTCCGATCACGTTTTCGCATCACATCATCGCAGGTCAGGGCGCTGCGATTCATCGACGCGTTACCAAATCGTTAGTCTTCGTTGCCGCGCGAGACCTTGTCGAACCACTCGTTGCACCGCTCGCGTCTGGGAGCGCTCCACAGAGTGGACGGGAGCGCTCCCACGCCCACGACCTCGGCGCGGGCGCCGCGGACCGCCGGGCACCGACGTCCCGAGGTCACCGACGCACCCGCTGGACGCGGGCGCCCGGGCACGCGAAGGTCGTCCGGTGCACCTGCGACCCGCCCGCCCGGACGACGCCGACCTCCTCGTCGACCTCGTGGCCCTCGCCGTCGCCTGGTCCGGCCGCGACGCGGCCGACCACGCCCAGGTGCTCGGCGACGACCACCTCGTCCGCTACGTCGAGGGGTGGCCGCGCACGGGCGACCGCGGCACGGTGGCCGTCGACGACGAGGGTTGCCCGCTCGGCGGGGCGTGGCTGCGGCTGCTGCCCGCCTCCCGGCCCGGGTACAGCTACGTCGCCGACGACGTGCCCGAGCTGACCCTGGCCGTGCTGCCGCACGGGCGCGGTCGGGGCGTCGGCACGCGCCTGCTCGACGCATGTCTCACGGGAGACCTGCCCGCCGTGAGCCTGAGCGTCGAGGACGGCAACGACCGAGCACGCGGCATGTACCTGCGCCGCGGCTTCGTCGTCGTCGGGCGCGAGGGCGGATCCGACGTCATGCTGCGCACCGCGCCCGGCGGCCCGGCGACCGCGGGGTCGACGGCGACCTGGTAGGCCCGGCGCGCACCGGCCGGGCCCACCAGGCCCACCGCTCAGAGGGTCGCCTGGACCCGCACCGTCGTGCCGGCCGGCGCGTACGGCACGAGGTTGCCCTCGACCGGCACGCCGTCGACCACGAGCCGTGCACGGGCACCGCGGGCGCCGGAGTTGGTCACCTCGATCTCGTAGACGGCACCGCGCGCCACCCGGCGGACCGTGAACGAGGGCACGTCCGGGCCGATCTGCGGGTCGACCACGAGGCCGTCGAAGTCCGGCCGCACACCCAGCAGGTGCTGGGAGACCGCGACGAAGTTCCACGCGGCCGTCCCGGTGAGCCAGGAGTTCTTGGCCTCACCGGCGCGGACCGCCTCCTTGCCCGCGATCATCTGGGCGTACACGTACGGCTCGAGCCGGTGCACGTCGCTGATCTCCTCGCGGTAGGCCGGGGCGATCCGCCTGTACAGGTCGAACGCCCGGTCGCCGCGGCCGAGCACGGTCTCGCCGATGATCACCCACGGGTTGTTGTGGCAGAAGATCCCGCCGTTCTCCTTGTAGCCCGGCGGGTAGGTGGAGACCTCGCCCAGCTCGACCTTGTAGGTGGTGTAGGCCGGGTGCTGGAGCACGAGCCCGTGCGGGGTCCCCAGCAGCTCGGTGACCGAGTCCAGAGCCTGCACGGCCGGGGCGTCGACGTCGTCAGGTCCGGCACCGACCCCGATGCCCGCCATCACGGCGAAGCCCTGGGGCTCGATCCAGATCTTGCCCTCCTCGTGCGCATCGGTGCCGACCGGGTTGCCGAAGTAGTCGTAGGCGCGCAGGAACCACCGCCCGTCCCAGCCGTGCTCGAGCACCGCGGTGCGCATCTGCTCGACCAGGTCTCGCGCACGGGCCGCGAGGTCGGGGCGCCCGTGGCGGAGCGCGAGCTCGGCGTACTCCTGCCCGTACTTGACGAACATGGCGGCGATGAAGACCGACTCGGCCGCCCCGCCCTCCTTGTTCTGGGTGGTCTGGAACGACTCGCCCGGCGTCGTGGAGAAGCAGTTGAGGTTGAGGCAGTCGTTCCAGTCGGCCCGACCGATGAGCGGCAGGTCGTGCGGGCCGCGGTGGGTGACGGTGAACTCGAACGAGCGGGTGAGGTGCTCGAACAGCGGCACCTCGCTGCCCGGCGCGTTGTCGAACGGCACGGGCTCGTCGAGGATCGACAGGTCCCCGGTCTCCCGCACGTAGGCCGCGACGCCGGCGATCAGCCACAGCGGGTCGTCGTTGAAACCGGAGCCGATGTCGTCGTTCCCGCGCTTGGTCAGCGGCTGGTACTGGTGGTAGGCCGACCCGTCCGGGAGCTGGGTCGAGGCGATGTCGACGATGCGCTCACGGGCCCGTTCGGGCACCAGGTGGACGAACCCGAGCAGGTCCTGGTTGGAGTCGCGGAAGCCCATCCCGCGCCCGATCCCGGTCTCGAAGTACGAGGCCGAGCGCGACATGTTGAACGTGACCATGCACTGGTACTGGTTCCAGACGTTGACCATCCGGTCGAGCTTCGCCTCGCCGCTGGTCACCGAGTAGGTGCTCAGCAGGCTCGTCCAGTACGTACGGAGCGCCTCGAAGGCCGCATCGGTCTGGGCGGTGGTCGCGAACCGGCCGAGCAGGGCGTGCGCACCGGACTTGTTCACGACCTGGTGGGCGTCGTCGGCCCACTTGTCCGCCTCGGCGTTCTCCAGGTAGCCCAGCACGTAGACCAGGTCACGGCTCTCCCCCGGCGCCAGGTCGACGCGCACCCCGTGCGAGGCGATCGGGTACCAGCCCGAGGCGACGGAGTCCGCCGACCGGCCGGCCCGCGGCACCGCGGCCTCACCCAGCGAGTTGTAGGCACCGACGAACGTGTCGCGGTCGGTGTCGAAGCCGTCGGCGCGGGTGTTGACCCCGAACACGGCGTAGTGGTCCCGCCGTTCGCGGTACTCGGTCTTGTGGTAGATCGCCGACCCGTGCGGGCCGTCCTGCTCGACCTCGACCTCGCCGATGGACAGGTTGCGCTGGTAGTTGGTCTGGTCGTCCTGGGCGTTCCACAGGCAGAACTCGACGTAGGAGAACAGCGTGAGCGACTTGGGCCGGTCGCTCGTGTTCGTCACGGTGACCTTCTGCACCTCGGCGTCCTCGCCCAGCGGCACGAAGAACAGCGTGCGCACGCGCACCCCGCCGCGCTCACCGGTGATGGTGGAGTAGCCGAGCCCGTGCCTGGTCTCGAAGTGGTCGAGGTCGGCCTTCACCGGCAGCCAGGACGGGGTCCACACGTCGCCGTCGTCGTGCACGTACAGGTACCGGCCGCCGGCATCGGCCGGGATGTTGTTGTAGCGGTACCGGGTCAGCCGACGCATCTTGGCGTCGCGGTAGAACGAGTACCCGCCCGCCTGGTGCGACAGCAGCGAGAAGAACCGTTCGGACCCCAGGTAGTTGATCCACGGGTACGGCGTGTGAGGCGTCGTGATGACGTACTCGCGCGTGTCGTCGTCGAAGTGGCCGTACCGCATGTCGTCGCCTCTCAGCAGCCGTGACGAACGTCGGGGGCAGCGCATCCGGCTGACCGCCGCTGTGCGGCCAGGGTGCCTCGCGATGCCGTCCCGCGCTCGGGAGATGACTTTCGGATGATTCAGGTCGGATGCTCCATGGGAGCGCTCCCATGTTTCAGCGCAGAGCATACTGCCTCTCCTCCGGAGGCGACGAACGCCCTCGTCAGGCCGGGTCCGGACCCGTCGTCCGCTCCGAGGCGGCCGCAGCCCGCAGCCCCGCCACCGACCCCGCACCGTGGTGCGGCGGCGGTGCGGACCCGGGCGTGTCACGCACCGAGCGCCGGGTCGGCGGGGCGGTGTGCCGCACCGCCTCCTCCGCATCCGGCAGCAGCACG
>NZ_VWSD01000119.1 GCF_009829685.1 Cellulomonas citrea | reverse complement strand
CACATCGAGATCCCCGAGAACGAGATCAAGGTCGACGTGTTCCGCTCGTCGGGGCGTCCGCCGCAGGCGCCGTGGGACTCGTGCTGAGCCGGGCGCGACCACCAGTCAGGCGGGTCGCGACCGAGCTGGGCATCGGGCTGCTGCTGCTCGCGGGGCTGCAGATCGTCCTCGTCGGCCCGGGCCGCACCGGGGCGCCGGCCGGTCCGGTCCTCACCGCCGCCGTGCTGGCCGGTGCCGCCGTGCAGTGCGCCGCCGCCGGTGTGGCCTGGCGGCTGCTCGGCCTGCGGCTGGCCGCGCCCGTCGTCGCCTGGACCGGCTGGACCGTGCTGGTCGCCGGCGGTCTGAGCGGCGCGGGAGCCGGGTGGTACACGGTCGCTCTCGGGGTCGCGCTGCTGTCCGTCGTCATGCTCTGGCGGGCCGACCTGCGGCGCCGGGACCTGGCGCCCAACCCGCCCGGGCTCGGTGCCCTCGAGGTCGCCGCGCTCGCGTTCTGCGCCCTCAGCTCGGTGGTCGACGCCTTCACCGTCGGGGTGCTGCACGCCTTCGTCACGGTCGGCATCGGCATCGGCGCGTTCGGGTGGGGCCTGGCGACCCGGGTGCGCCGACGGCTGGCCGCCGGTGCCGTCCTCGTCCTCGTCGGGCTGGTGGTCGCCGTCGGGCTGCCGCTCGTCGCGGTGCTTCCGCCGTGGGGAGGGGTCGGGGCGTGGCTCACGGTCGCGGTCGTCGGGCTGCTCGCCGTCGGCGCGGCCACCCTGCTGGAGAAGGGCCGGGCCGCAGCCCGCACCGCGCGCGAGCGGTTCGGGTCGTTGACGGCCGGGTGGGAGTAGCCGGCTCAGCCGTGCTGGTCGATGGCCGACTGCAGCGACTTCTTGTACGCCTGCGAGGTGAAGGTGGCCCCGGAGACCGTGTCGATCTTCGCCGAGTTCGCCGCGACGGCCTCCTGCGCCAGGATCGGGGTGGCGTAGGCGTTGATCTCCGAGGACCCGCCGCCGGACGGGGACTTGAGGGTCTGCACCCCGGTGATCGCCCCGCCGGTGAAGGTGACCGCCACCTGCACGGTGCCGTACCGCATCGAGACCGCCGTGCCCGTGATGACCTGCGAGCTCGTCGACCCGGCCGCCGGGGCCGCCGGAGCCGCGGCACTGCTGGCCGCCGTGCCCGACGACGTCCCCGACTGCGCGGCGGAGGCGCTGCCGGTCGCGGGCGCGAGCCCCGCATCGGCGGCTGCGGCGAACTTGGTCCCGGCCACGACCGCGATCGAGGCCAGGGTGCCGGTGAACAGGACGGTGCCCCGCCAGGACGACGTGCTCATGACAGGCTCAGCTCCTCGTGGTGGATGGCGGTGCGCGGCACCCGCAGGGCGCGCGCCGATGCGACGACGGTCTCGGTCATGCCCTCAGGTCCGCAGATGAACACGTCGCGGCGGGCGATGTCCGGGACGAGCCGGCCGAGCGAGGTCGGCCCCAGCGGGTCGTAGCCCAGCTCGCGGCGGCGGCCGGTGAGCGGGATGTAGTGCAGGGTCTCGGCCTCCGGGAACTCCCGGGACAGCGCGAGCCGGTCGGCGCTGTGCCCGCGGTGCAGCACCACGACGTCCCGGCCGGCGCCCACGAGCTCCTCGGCCAGCGCCCGGACCGGCCCGATCCCCGCGCCGCCGGCGATGAGCAGCGCCCGGTTCGACCGCGAGCGACCCGCGGTGAACCGACCGAACGGACCCTCGACGAACACCCGGGTCCCGGGGCGGATGTGCCGCATGGCGGTCGAGTGGTCACCGAGCGCGCCGATGGTGAACCGCAGCCGCTCGTCGGTCGGCACGATCGACACCGAGTACGGGTGCGCGGTCGCCAGGTGCCCCGCCGTCATGAACCGCAGCAGGAAGAACTGCCCGCCGCGAGCGGCCAGACGGTCCACGCCCTTGCCCCGCAACCAGACGCTCACCGTGCCGGTCGCCTCCGGCACGACGGTCTCGACCCGCAGACCCATCCGCAGGTTGTCGAGGACCGGGATGCCGATCCGCCACCACAGGATCGCCAGACCGGTGCCGGCGTACATCGTCAGCCACAGCGTCTGGGCGACCGGGTTGCCCACCAGGTGCCGTCCGCCGAACACCTGGTGCCCGAACGTGAGGTAGATGCCCAGGTAGATGGTCAGGTGCACGGCGAACCACCACTCGTGGCTCAGGTACCGGCGCATCAGCCGCGCGCTCGACATCCCGACGACGACGAAGACAGCGGTGCCGGCGAGCGCCGACAGCATCTCGGGGTAGCTGCGCAGCATGATCATCGCCTCGCCCCACGGCGTGGCCTGGTCGACGAACATCCCGCCGACGACCATGAGCAGCACGTGCGTGACGACCAGCAGCACCACCGTCGTGCCCAGCGACCGGTGCCACGACGTGAGCTTGTCGAAGCCGACCGCCCGCTCGAACCACGGCACCCGCGCCACGAGCAGCACCTGCGCGCACACGAGGAACGAGGCGAGCAGACCCGCGAGCTCACCGGCGGAGACCAGCGCGGTGCCCGGGGTGGCGCCCGCCGAGGTCGGCGTCCCGAACCACCAGAAGGCGAGGATCGCGACGCAGCCGAGCACGATCGTGGTCAGGACGGACGACGGCCGGCTGCGGTGCTCCGCCCCGGGCACGGGGGCTGCCGGACGGCTGCCGGCCCGGGCGGGGCGCTGTGCTGTCGCAGTGGTCATGGGCACGAGTGTGCTGACCCGATCTCAGCGCAATCTCCGAGCGCCCTGGTGCGAACCTGTGAGCCCGCTGCCGGGAACCTGAGTGCACAGGCAAGCCTCGGCTTGCTGTCGCTGCGGGCGCGGTGCGCGTACAAACGGTTGATGGAGCGCACACGCACGTGGTGGGTCCGGTACCCGATGGTGACCGCGACGCTGGCCGCGGGGCTCGTCGGGGCGGTGCTCACCGCGACCGGTCGCGACGACCTCACGCACCTCGTGCTCACCGTCTACGTGCTGGCGGTCGCCGCCCGCCAGGCCTGGTCGATGGTGGCGAGCCTGCTGCGCGGCTCGTTCGGGCTCGACGTGCTGGCGGTCACCGCGATCGTCGCGACGGTGCTGGTCGGGGACGTGTGGGCGGCGCTCGTCGTCGTGCTCATGCTCACCAGCGGGGTCGCGCTGGAGGAGTACGCGACGGCCCGGGCGCACCGTGAGGTGTCCGCCCTGCTGGCCCGGGCGCCGCAGCGCGCGCACCGGGTCGAGGCGGACGGCGCGGTGAGCGAGCTCACGGTCGACCAGGTGCAGGTGGGCGACCTGCTGCTGGTCAAGCCCGGTGAGGCCGTCCCGGTGGACGGCACCGTCGAGGGCACCGGCGCGTCGTTCGACGAGTCGTCGCTCACCGGGGAGTCCCTGCCCGTCGAGCACGGTCCCGGCGAGCAGGTGATGTCGGGGTCGGTGAGCCTGGAGCAGGTCGTGCACGTGCGGGCGACCGTCCCGGCCCGGGAGAGCCAGTACCAGAAGATCGTGGAGCTGGTGGAGGCGGCGGCCGACTCGAAGGCGCCGATCGTGCGGCTGGCCGACCGGTACGCGGTGCCGTTCACGGCGGTCTCGCTGCTCATCGCCGGGGGCGCGTGGTGGGCGTCGGGCGACCCGCTGCGGTTCGCCCAGGTGCTCGTGGTGGCGACCCCGTGCCCGCTGCTCATCGCCGCACCGGTCGCCTTCCTGGCGGGGATGAGCCGGGCGGCGAAGAACGGGGTCGTCATCAAGTCGGGCGGGGTGCTCGAACAGCTCGCCCGGGTGCGCACGGTGGCCTTCGACAAGACCGGCACGCTCACCTACGGCCATCCGGTGGTCGACCTGGTCGAGCCCGCGGCCGGGACGGACGGCGACGAGCTGGTCGCGTTCGCCGCCGCCGCCGAGCAGTACTCGCCGCACGTCCTCGCCCAGTCGGTGGTCGACGCCGCACGGTCGCGCGGTCTGGAGGTCCCGCCGGCCACCGAGGTCGTCGAGACCACGGCCGCGGGGGTCGAGGCCCTCGTCGCGGGGCGGCGCGTCGTGGTCGGCAAGGCGACGCACGTCGCCGCGGTCACCGGGGCGCAGGTCGAGCACGGCACGACGGCGCCCGGCCGGCTCACCGTGCACGTCGGGGTGGACGGGCGCTACGCCGGACGGCTCGTCCTGGCCGACGAGGTGCGGGCGAACGCCGCCGGCACGATCGCCTCGTTGCGTGGGCTCGGGGTGCGGCACGTCGTCATGCTCACCGGGGACGCGCAGGCGACGGCCGACCACGTGGCCGCCGGCATCGGGGTGGACGACGTGCGCGCGGGTCTGCTCCCGGCCGGCAAGGTCGAGGCCGTCGCGGCCCTGGCCGACCGTCCGGTGATGATGGTGGGCGACGGGGTGAACGACGCTCCGGTGCTCGCCGCCGCGGACGTCGGGGTCGCGATGGGCGCGAAGGGGGCCACGGCCGCGAGCGAGTCGGCGGACGTCGTGGTGATGCTCGACGACCTGGGCCGGGTCGCGACGACGGTGGCGATCTGCCGGCGCACCGTGCGGGTCGCGCTGGACGCGATCTGGCTGGGCGGTTCGAACGGTCCTCGGCACCGATGAGCAAGGCCGACGAGCTGGCACGTGCCGCCGCCGACGCACGCCGCGCGCTGCGCGAGTCCGAGCCCGACCTTCCCGACGACGCCCAGTTCTCCGACCTGGACCGGGACGTGCGTGGCCGGTTGCGCACGTTGAGCAAGGAGAACGCGGAGACCGTCGGTCGGCACCTCGTCATGGTCGGACGGCTGCTCGACGCCGATCCGGAGACGGCCTACGCGCATGCGCAGGCTGCGGTCCGGCGTGCGGGGCGGGTGGACGTCGCACGTGAGGCCGCGGGGCTCGCGGCCTACCGCACGGGGCGTTTCGCGGAGGCGTTGCGTGAGCTGCGCACGGTGCGGCGGCTGTCGGGCTCACCCGAGCACCTCGCCGTCATCGCCGACTGCGAACGCGGTCTGGGCAGGCCCGAACGCGCCCTCGCCCTCGCGCAGGACCCGGACGTGGGGGCACTGTCGCCGCAGGCGGCGGTCGAGCTGGCGATCGTGCTCAGCGGCGCTCGCCTCGACCTGGGGGAGCCCGAGGCCGCCGTCGCCATCCTGGCGTCGCCCGGGGTCCGGGCCGCGACGGGGCCGCTCGCGGCGCGCGTCGTCCAGGCACGGGCCGCGGCGCTCGAGGCGGCGGGCCGCACCGACCAGTCGCAGGCCGAGCTGGCGGGTCTGTCGGCGGCGGACCTGGCGGGTACGGACGACGAGGACGACATCGTCGTCTTCGACCTGGAGGACGACGAGGCGGAGGACGCCCCCGAGGGCGCCGAGCAGCAGGACGTGGACAGCCCGCAGGAGGACGAGCAGTGAACGCTGGACTTGCCGCGAGTGCTCAGCCGCTGAGCACGGCGTACGACCTGGCGCTCGTCGACCTCGACGGGGTCGCCTACCGCGGTCACCTGCCCATCGACGGGGCCGCGCCGGCTCTCGCCGGGGCGCGGGCGGCCGGGATGCGGGTGCTGTTCGTCACGAACAACGCTTCGCGCGAGCCGCAGGCCGTGGCCGACCAGCTCACCGGCCTCGACATCCCGACGCAGCCGCAGGAGGTGCTCACGGCGGCGCAGGCGGCAGCGCTCACGCTGCGCACCCGCCTCGAGCCGGGCGCCAAGGTTCTGGTCGTGGGTGCCGCGGGGCTGCGGACGGCGGTCACCGAGCAGGGGTTCGTCGTCGTCGACTCCGCCGACGACCGCCCCGCAGCCGTGGTGCAGGGCTTCGGGCCGCAGCTGGCCTGGACCGACCTGGCAGAGGCCGCGTACGCGGTGTCCGCCGGCGCCTGGTACGTCGCCTCCAACCTGGACAAGAGCCTGCCGACCGCGCGGGGCTACGCCCCGGGCAACGGTGCGCTGGTCGCGGCGGTCGTCGCGGCGACCGGTGTCGAGCCAGACAGCTCGGGCAAGCCGTCGCCCGACCTCTACCGGATCGGTGTCGAACGTGCCGGGGGCACCCGGCCGCTCGTCGTCGGCGACCGGCTGGACACCGACCTGGCGGGGGCGCGGGCGGGTGGCTACCCGGGGCTGCACGTGCTCACCGGCGTGAGCAGCGCACGGGACGACGTGCTCGCCCGGCCCCAGGAGCGGCCCACGTACGTGGGCGCCGATCTGCGGGCGCTGCTCGAACCGCACCCGGTGCCGGTGCACGGTGCCGAGGGCTGGTGGACCTGCCGCGGTGCCGCGGCCCGGGTGGTCGCCGGGGCGCTGCAGCTGGACGGTGACCAGGACGACCTCGACCTGGTGCGCGCGGCCTGCGCGGCGGCGTGGTCGGCGGTGGACGAGGGGGCCGAGCTCGACGCCTCGTCCGTGCCCGAGCTGGGACCTCAGCCGCGCTGAGACCTTGACCGCTCGGTCGCCCGACGAGGCGGTCGCCCGGCCGGGCACCGGGCCGATCGGGCAGCGGGCCGGTGCGGCCTGCTGCCCCGGTGGAGGGCGAACCCGTCCCCGGGACGGGTCTGTGCGGGCACGGACGAGCCCGCTAGGGGACGCGCCCGCCCGTGGCGAGCCGTCCTGAACCCGGTTCGAGGCACGCGGTGTCCACACCTGACGTGCTGACGTCGGTGCGCCGCGCCGCGGCCGGTACCGTGGGTGTCCTGGCATCGATCGACGGAGGTGTGGTGGACGGTATGACGGACGAGGCCCACCCGGCCGACGGAGTCGACGTCCCGACCAGCGGCGACAGCGAGGTCGACGCCGCACTCGAACGTCTCGCCGAGCTGGACGAGCAGCCGCTGCGTGCGCACGTGTCCGCCTTCGACGCGGTGCACGCCGCGCTGCAGGACCGGCTGGCGCAGGCCGAGGGGCAATCCCAGTGAACGCACGGCTGGACGTCGTCCTCGTCGAGCGGGGCCTGGCGCGGTCCCGGCGGCACGCCGGCGAGCTCGTGCAGTCCGGTCGGGTCGCCGTCGGTGGGACGACGGCGCGGCGGCCCGCCACCGCGGTCGACCCGCAGGCACCGGTCGAGGTTCGCGGTGATCCCGGCGATCCCGGTTTTGCCTCCCGGGCCGCGCACAAGCTCGAGGGTGCGCTCGCGGCGTGGGGGAGCGACGGACCCGTCGTCGCCGGCCGCGACTGCCTCGACGTGGGCGCGAGCACGGGAGGTTTCACCGATGTGCTGCTGCGCCGCGGAGCGCGGCACGTGGTCGCCCTCGACGTCGGGCACGGGCAGCTCGTCGAACGGCTGGCCGGCGACCCCCGGGTCGAGCTGCGCGAAGGGGTCAATGCCCGCCATCTGCAGGCTGGGGACGTCGACCCTGCGCCCGCCCTCGTCGTGGCCGACCTGTCGTTCATCTCGTTGCGTCTGGTGCTGCCGGCCATGGTCGCCGTCGCCGCACCCGACGCCGACCTCGTGGTCCTGGTCAAACCGCAGTTCGAGGTGGGGCGCGAACGGCTCGGTGCCGGTGGCGTCGTGCGTGACCGGGCGCTGCACCGTGCGGCGGTGCTCGACGTGGTCGCGTGTGCGCGTACCTGCGGCGCCCGGGTGCGCGGGCTGCGGGCCAGCACGCTGCCCGGGCCCGCCGGGAACCTCGAGTACCCGCTGTGGCTGAGCCTGGCCGGTGGTGCCGAGGCCGATGTGGTCGCGCTCGTCGACGAGGCGCTGCTCCAGGACGCCCCGGTCGGGCCCGCGCCCGTCGGGGATGCCGGTGAACAGGCGGTGGCCGGCACGGTGCCGGGCACCGACCTTGGGGATGGGTGGTCATGACCGAACGGGCGATCGTCGTCACGCACCGGCGGCGGCAGGAGGCGATCGACGCGACCACGGTCGTGCTGCGTGAGCTCGCGGCCGCCGGGGTGGAGCCGCTGCTCGTCTCCGACGAGAGCACGCTCGCCGATCTGCTGCCCTTCTCGTTGGCCGTCGTGCTCGGCGGGGACGGCACCATCCTGCGTGCGGCCGAGCTCACCCGGGACGCCGGGGTGCCGCTGCTCGGGGTCAACCTGGGGCATGTCGGCTTCCTCGCCGCGATCGAGCCCGACGACGTGGCCGAGGCGGTGCGCCGGCTCACCTCGGGAGACTTCGAGGTCGAGGAGCGGCACACCATCGACGTCCAGGTCACGCGGGTCGACGGGTCGACCTGGTCGGGCTGGGCGCTCAACGAGGCCGCCCTGGAGAAGACCGACCCGGCGCGCATGGTCGAGGTGCTCGTCGAGGTCGACGCCCGTCCGCTGGAGACCTTCGGCTGCGACGGGATCGTCGTGGCGACCCCGACCGGGTCGACCGCGCACGCCTTCTCCGGTGGCGGGCCCGTGGTGTGGCCCGACGTCGAGGGCACCATCGTCGTGCCGATCGCCGCCCATGCGCTCTTCGCCCGGCCCCTGGTGGTCGGGCCGAGCTCCGTGGTGGCGCTCGAGGTGACGTCCGAGACGTCCTCGGGTGCACTGCTGACCTGTGACGGGCGTCGTGCCTGCCCGATCGGTCCGGGCGACCGGATCGAGGTGCGCGGCCACGGCGTTCCGGTGCGGCTGGCCAGGCTCACCCCAGCGCCGTTCACCACCCGGCTGGTGCACAAGTTCGCGCTGTCGGTGGAGGGGTGGCGCGGCCGTCCGACGGGACGTCCTTCGTGATCAGCGAGCTGCGGATCGCCGACCTGGGGGTGATCGCGAGTGCCGAGGTGCAGCTGCACCCCGGGCTCACGGTGCTCACCGGCGAGACCGGCGCCGGCAAGACGATGGTGCTCACCGCCCTGCGGCTGCTGCTCGGCGGGCGGGCAGACGCGGCACTGGTGCGCCCCGGTGCGCCCGCGGCGAGCGTCGAGGGTCGCGTCGAGCTTCCCTCCGACGCACCGGCCCTGCTGCTCGCGCAGGACGCGGGTGCGGAGCAGGACGACGACGGGTCGCTGCTGCTCGTCCGGACGGTGACCGCCGGGACCGACGGCGCCCCGGGCCGCTCCCGGGCGTACCTGGGTGGCCGGTCCGTGCCGCAGGCGGTGCTCGCCGAGCTGGCCGCGAGCATCGTCACGGTGCACGGCCAGGCGGACCAGGCGCGGCTGCGCTCACCCGCTCGCCAGCGTGAGGCTCTCGACGCGTTCGCAGGGGCCGAGCACGCGGCGGTGCTGGCGACCTGTCGCGAGCTGTGGACCGCCC
>NZ_VWSD01000118.1 GCF_009829685.1 Cellulomonas citrea | reverse complement strand
GACGGCTGCGCGCCGGCCGACGGGGCAGCCGGCGCGGTCGCGTCGGGCCCGGCCGCGACCAAGGGGGCGTCGGAAGCATGAGGGACGACGACCGCCGGTGCCTTGGCGAACGGCCACGGAGCCGACGGCGTGGCATCGGGCATGAGCCGCTCGACCCCGTCGGCCCCGGTGGTCCACTGGGTCATCGGTGCGGCGAGCATCGGGTAGACGTTCCACCGCGTCTCGCCCGCGCTGGTGGCGGGTGCGAAGGCCCACCACTGGCCACCGCTGGGGTAGCCGCCGTAGTCGTTGGCGAGGATGCGCACCGGGCGTCCGTCCTGGTCGTAGACCTGGGCCGCCGGCACCGGGTTCCCGTCGCCGTCGTAGACGAACAGGTTGGTGGCCGGCGCACCGTCGACGACCACGCCGTCGGACGGGCCGGACGACGTGTCGATCCAGTTCGTCCGCACCACCGGGGTGGAGGCCCGCGCCAGCGCGGGGACCGCCGCGAGCACGGCGACGGCGCTCACGACGAGCAGCACCCGGTGCCACGCCCCGCGGGTGGGCCACCGGCCCCGGCCCCACTGGACCGATCCGATGACGAGCGCACCGAGCAGCGCGACCTCCGGGAGCGAGGTCGGCAGCAGCGTGCGCTCCTGGTCCCCGGCGACGACGCCGATCACCTGCCACAGCACCCAGGCCCGCAGCACCCACCACACCGGGCGCAGCGCGAGCGCGAACTCCTCGAACGCGGGCCACCCGGGCCGGGTCCGCAGCGCGTCGAGCAGCCGCCGGGCCCGCCGGGCGAGCGCCAGGAACGGGGCGTCGATGATCTCGCCGAACCGGCGCCGACGGCGGGTCGGCAGCACCCCGGTGAGCCCAGCGGCGACGAGCAGCTCCTGGGCGTACTCGGACGCGGGCCCGAAGACCTGTTCCGCGCTCTGGCCGACGACCCCCCTGCCCTCGTCGGCCAGAGCGTCGGCGAGGTTGGCCTCGAGCCCGTCGGTGAGGTCCTCGACCTGCTCCGGCCCCAGCCCGGTGAGCGCGGCACGGACGGCCGCGGCGTACCCGGCGACGTCGATGGTGGTGGTGCTCATGCTGCGGCCTCCATGGTGAGCAGCCGGTCCATGACCTCGGCGAAGCTCGTCCAGTCCTTGCGCTGGGTGTCGAGCATCGCCCGACCCTGCGGGTTGATCCCGTAGTACTTGCGGTGCGGGCCCTCGTCCGACGGCACGACGTACGAGGTGAGCGCCCCGGCCGCGTACAACCGGCGCAGCGTCCCGTAGACGGAGGCGTCCCCGACCTCGTCGATCCCGGCGGACCGCAACCGGCGGACGACGTCGTACCCGTACCCGTCCTCGGCCTCCACGACGGCGAGCACCGCGAGGTCGAGCACCCCCTTGAGCAGCTGTGTGGTGTCCATCCGCGCCTCCCGGCCATGACCGCCTGACTGACGCGTGACACACTACCGCGCGCTCCGCAGTACCGTCAGCAGCGCAACACCGGCGCGTCGGGCAGCCGCCCGACGGGTGCGGTGCCCGACGGGTGCGGCGCCCGACGCCAGCCCGGGCCCGACCGGCGCCAGCCAGGTCGCCGACCGACGTCAGCCCGCCAGGCTCCAGGCGATGCCGTCGAGGATGTCGTGCTCGGAGGTGACCACCTGGGTGAGCTCACCACCGGCCGCGGCGACCGCCTCGCGCACCCGGGTCACCACCCGCGCCCACACGAGGGCACCCGCGCCGATGACGTCCACCCGGCCCGGGTGCATGAAGCCCAGCTCGGCGCGCCGCGCACGGCTGCGGCCCAGCAGGTCCTCGCAGGCCGCCAGCACCTCGTCGACCTCCAGCACCGACCCGTCGATGCGCAGGTGGTCGTAGCGCTCCAGCCCCAGCGCGTGGGCGGTCACCGTCGTCACCGAACCCGCCAGCCCGACGAGCGTGCCCGTCCCGCCCAGCGGCACGTGCGCGGCGGCCTCGTCCAGGGCCCGGTCGACGTCGGTCACCGCTGCGGCGATCTCGTCGGGGGTCGGCGGGTCGGAGTGCAGGTGCCGTTCGGTGAGCCGCACGGACCCCACGTCCATCGACCAGGCGGCGCTCGGCCGCTGCGTACCGGTCACCAGCTCCGTCGAGCCACCGCCCAGGTCGACCACCGTGAACGGGCCGGCGAACCGGTCGGCGAGCACGCCGACCGCACCGCGGAACGACAGCGCGGCCTCCTCCTCGCCGGCGACCACCTCCGGCTCGACACCGAGCGCGGCCCGCACCCCCGCCACGAACTCGCCGCGGTTGGCCGCGTCCCGGGTCGCCGACGTCGCGACGAACCGCACCGTCTCGACACCCGCCTGGCGGCACACCTCGGCGTACTCCCTGGTGGTCGCCAAGGTGCGGGCCAACGCGTCCGGCGCGAGCAGCCCGGTGCGGTCGACGCCCTGCCCGAGCCGGACCACCGCCGAGCGGCGCACCACGTCGTGCAGCCCCGTCTCGTCGATCTGCGCGACGAGCAACCGGATCGAGTTCGTCCCGCAGTCGATGGCAGCCACACGAGTCACCGGGACATCCTGCCAGCGTCACGGGGGTGCCCGGTGCGCCACCCGGCAGGGAGGCCGCGGGCGCCGCCGACCGCGGGGCACGGGACGTCCGGCACGCCCGGCAGATGCACCGTCGGGCCCGCGACGACCCTCAGCAGGTGCAGCGGTCCGGGCGCCACACGTCGCGCAGCAGCTCCAGCACCTCGTCGCCGATCGGGTTCACCCCGGGTCCCGCGGCCAGGGAGTGCGCCACCAGCACGTGCAGGCACTTCACGCGGGTCGGCATCCCCCCGGCCGACACCCCGGCGATCTGCTCGACGTGCCCCAGCTCCGCACGGTCACGCAGGTAGGCCTCGTGCGCCGCCCGGTACGCCGCCGCGAGCTCGTCGTCCTCGCCCAGCCGCGCCGTGAGCTCACGCATGAGGCCCCCCGCCTCCAGCGTGCTCACCGCCGCCACCGCGCCGGGGCTCGTGAGGTAGTACGTCGTCGGGAACGGGGTGCCGTCGGGCAGCAGCGGCGCCGTGCGCACCACCGTCGGGCGCCCGCACACGCAGCGCGCGGCGACCGCGACCACCCCGCGCGGCACCCGGCCGAGCTGGGCGGCGACGACGTCGAGATCAGCAGGGTCCACAGCCACGGGGCCATTCTCCCCCGCCGACGCGCGCGCTCACGACCCGGTCAGCCCGCCGGGGCGTCACCCGCGACCTGCACCGACCGCCACACCGAGACGTACCAGGGCGAGCCCGCCGAGGCCTGGACGGACCCGGCAGGCCCGTCCGATGCGGTCGGCGCCTCCTGCACCGCCCCCGGGTCGACGACGCGGTACGCCCGCTCCCCCGGCAGCACGAAGGCCAGCCGCTCGCGCGCCTGCGAGGTGACGAAGGCCGGGTCCTGCCAGCGCTGCAGCTGGTTCTGCAGGTCGTCGTTGTGCGCCTGGGCGGCCGCGACCTGCGCGTCGAGCGCCGCGAGCTGGGCCCGTTGCGCCAGGTAGGCGTGCAGCGTCGGGTACACGAGCACGAACGCGAGCATGACGACCACACCGAGCACCATGGCGCGAGCGGTGAACAGCCGCGGCACGCTCACCCGTTCCTCGGTGACGGCCCCACCGGTCGGTGCCGGACCCGTCCTGGCGCGCCCGGCGGGGCGGCTCGCATCACGCCGCACGGCGGCCGGGCGCCCGCTCGTCGCCTCGGGCTTGTACTGCTGACGAGGGGTCGCGGCGCGCGCACCCGCGGACCTGGTCGTCGCACCGGTCGCGGCCGTCGAGGCGCCGCCCGACCTCGTCCCGGTCGCGCCCCGGCCCCCGGACGCCGAACCTGCCGCACCGGCCGAGGTGCGCGCAGGCGACGGCGCGGTCGGACGACGGGCGGCGGGCATGCCTCCGATTGTGCCTGCCGGCGCCGCGCGGACGGACCGGCGCGCCGCCGTACCGGCGAACCCACCCGCGGCCGGTGCCCGCACCCGCGGGGTCGCAGAGGTGCTCGTCGCGGCGGTCGCGACCTCCCCGGACGCACGAGGGGCCGGTGACCCGAAGGTCACCGGCCCCTCGCCGGACGTGCTGCCCGTCAGGCCGAGAAGCGCGGGAAGGCGCTCTTGCCGGCGTAGACACCGGCCTCGTCGAGCTCCTCCTCGATGCGCAGGAGCTGGTTGTACTTGTTGATCCGCTCACCGCGGGCCGGGGCGCCGGTCTTGATCTGCCCGGCGTTGGTGGCCACGGCCAGGTCCGCGATGGTGGTGTCCTCGGTCTCGCCGGAGCGGTGCGAGGTCATCGTGCGGAAGCCGTTGCGGTTGGCCAGCTCGACCGCGTCCAGCGTCTCGGTGAGCGTGCCGATCTGGTTGAGCTTGACCAGCAGGGCGTTGGCGGCCTTGAGCTCGATGCCCTTGGCCAGGCGGATCGGGTTGGTGACGAACAGGTCGTCGCCGACGATCTGCACCTTGTCGCCGACCTCGGTCACCAGCTGCGACCAGGTGCCCCACTCGTCCTCGCTCAGCGGGTCCTCGATGGACACCAGCGGGTAGTCGCGGACCAGCTGCTCGTAGTACGCGATCATGAACTCGGGCGTCTGGGCCTTGCCCTCGAACTGGTAGGCGCCGTCCTTGAAGAACTCGGTCGCGGCCACGTCCAGCGCCAGACCGACGTCCTTGCCCGGCACGAAGCCAGCCTTCTCGATCGCGGTGAGGATGAGGTCGAGCGCGGCGCGGTTGCTCGCCAGGTTCGGCGCGAAGCCGCCCTCGTCGCCCAGACCGGTCGACAGGCCCTGAGCCTTGAGCACCGACTTGAGGGAGTGGTAGACCTCGGCGCCGGTGCGCAGGGCCTCCTTGAACGTGGTGGCACCGAACGGCGCGACCATGAACTCCTGGATGTCGACGTTCGAGTCGGCGTGCGAGCCGCCGTTGAGGATGTTCATCATCGGCACCGGCAGCACGTGCGCGTTCGGGCCGCCGACGTAGCGGAACAGCGGCAGGTCGGCCGAGTCGGCCGCAGCCTTCGCCACGGCGAGCGAGACGCCGAGGATGGCGTTCGCGCCGAGCTTGCCCTTGTTGGCGGTGCCGTCCAGGTCCAGCAGGGCCTGGTCGACCAGGCGCTGCTCGGTGGCCTCGAAGCCGATGAGCTCGGGGGCGATCTCGTCGATCACCGCGTTGACGGCGTCCTGCACGCCCTTGCCGAGGTAGCGCGACTTGTCGCCGTCCCGGCGCTCGACGGCCTCGAACGCACCGGTGGATGCACCGGACGGAACAGCGGCCCGGGCGATGGTGCCGTCCTCGAGGGCGACCTCGACCTCCACGGTCGGGTTGCCCCGGGAGTCCAGGATCTCGCGGGCGCCGACGGCCTCGATGGTGGCCATGCTTGCTCCTTCGACGTTTTCGTGTGGGTAACGAGGTCAGCCTAACGAACTCCCGAACCCTCGGCGTCAGGACCTTTGCCTGCCGATGACCCTGCCTCGGTGATCTCGGTAGCCCGCACAGCGGCCTCCCAGCGCGTCGTCGCCCGGCGCAGGGCGCCCTCGGCATCCAGGCCGGGGTGCTCGTGCACGAGCGCGAGCAACGCGCGCCCGAGCGCGTCGTCCTCGCCGTCGTCGTCCGCCACCGGCGCCGGCACCACCTCAGGGTCCACCCCGGCCCGCCGGGCGCGCTGGGCCAGCTTGGCCGCCCTCGCCAGGGCGGGCAGCGACGCCGGCACCCCGTCGAGGGCCGACGTGCGTTCCGGCTTCTCCAGCCGCTTGAGCCGGTCCCACTGGGCGTGCAGGTCGCCGTCGACAGGCGCCTCGGCGAACACGTGCGGGTGCCGCCCGACGAGCTTGGCGACCAGCGTGTCGGCCACGTCGTCCAGGTCGAACGGCTCGTCGGGGTCCTCCTGCGCAACCCGGGCGTGGAACACGACCTGGAGCAGCACATCGCCCAGCTCCTCGCGCATCCCGGAGCGGTCGCCGGCGTCGACCGCCTCGGCCAGCTCGTGCGACTCCTCCAGCAGGTAGGGCACGAGGCTGGCGTGCGTCTGCGCCGCATCCCACGGGCAGCCGCCCGGTGAGCGCAACCGGTCCATCACCGCCACGAGACGGTCGAGCGACGCGCTCACCGCAGCTCGCTCACCGCAGCCGGGTCACGGCGCAGGCGTCAGCGCGGCGGTCGGCGCCGCCGTGGCCACCTGCCAGGCGGGCTGCGTCGGCGCCGTCACGACGCTGGTCACGGAGGCCGCGGCCGGGTCGAAGGTGCCGAAGCGCGGGTTCACCGTGATCGAGGCGTCCTTGAGCGCGGTCGCGAGGTCCGCGGCGATGGCCGAGGCCTGCGGCGACTGCGCGATCTTGTTGGCGGTCAGCTCGAACCGCGCGATCGCGAGGGTGCCGGCCGAGTCCGGCACGGCGCCCTTGCCGGCGAACGCCGAGGCGATCGCGGCCTTCGCGTCGTCCTCCGAGACGGCCACGTCGTGCTTCTGGGCGACCTCGAGGTAGATCGGCTCGAGCACGAGCTCGTTGAGCACCGCCGAGGCCGAGACCTGGCCCGACAGCGGGGTGAAGTCGGCGATCGTGGTGGAGACCTCGTGCGTGGTGATGTCCTGGCCGTTCACCGTGGCCGCGACGCCGGGCTTGGCCGAGCACCCCGCCAGCGCACCGACCAGCGCCACCGCACCCGCCACGAGGGCGACCGACCGGCGGCCCCCCGTCATGCGTGCACCTGACCGACGCGCACCTGACCGAACGATCACCGCTGACCTCCACACCTCACGCGACACCTCACGACGGGCACACCTCGGGTTCGGGCCCGCCACATCGTAGGCCCCGGACCTGGGCCACCGGGCCGTTCAGCGGGGACGGGTGCCGACCGCAGCGGCCGCCGACACGTCGCCCAGCAGCACCGCGTCGATGAGCTGACGGGCCCAGCGCAGCACGTCACCACCGTGCAGCGGCTTGCCGCCGATGCGCGCGGTCGTCGGGAACGGCACGAGCACGGTGCGCACCGCAGGTTTGAGCACCACCCCGGGGTAGAGCCGCTTGAGCCGCAGCTGGGCCGACTCGGCGAGCTCGACCGGCGCGAACCGCACGAACTTGCCCTGCGCGGTCACGTCCGTGAGCCCCGCCCGGCGCGCGTGCAGCCGGAAGCCGGCCACCTCGAACAGGTTCTCCACCGGCGGCGGCACCGGCCCGTAGCGGTCCACCAGCTCGGCGCGGGCCGCGTCCAGGCCCGCCTCGTCGGTCGCCGTCGCGATCGTGCGGTACGCCTCGAGGCGCAGCCGCTCGTGCGCGATGTAGTCGTGCGGCAGGTGGGCGTCCACCGGCAGCTCGATCGTCATGTCGGGCTGCTCGGCGGACTCCTCGCCACGGAACTCCGCGACGGCCTCGCCGACCATCCGCACGTACAGGTCGAAGCCGACGCCCTCGATGTGCCCGGACTGCTCACCGCCCAGCAGGTTGCCCGCCCCGCGGATCTCCAGGTCCTTCATCGCCACGGCCATCCCGGCGCCCAGGTCGGTGTTCGCCGCGATCGTGGCCAGCCGGTCGTGCGCCGTCTGGGTCAGCGGCACCTCCGGCGGGTAGAGGAAGTAGGCGTACGCGCGCTCGCGCCCACGACCCACCCGGCCGCGCAGCTGGTGCAGCTGGGACAGCCCGAGCCGGTCGGCACGCTCCAGGATGAGCGTGTTCGCGTTGGAGATGTCCAGCCCGGTCTCGATGATCGTCGTGCACACGAGGACGTCGAACGACTTCTCCCAGAAGTCCAGCATGACCTTCTCCAGCTGGCCCTCGCCCATCTTCCCGTGGGCCACCGCGATCCGGGCCTCGGGCACCAGCTGCGCCAGCCGCTCGGCCGTGCGGTGGATCGACTCGACCCGGTTGTGCACGTAGAACACCTGGCCCTCGCGCAGCAGCTCGCGGCGGATCGCCGCGGTGATCTGCTTCTCCTCGTACGCCCCGACGAAGGTGAGCACCGGGTGCCGCTCCTCCGGCGGGGTGGCCAGCGTCGACATCTCACGGATGCCGGTGACGGCCATCTCCAGGGTGCGCGGGATCGGGGTGGCGCTCATCGCGAGCACGTCGACGTTGGTGCGCAGCGCCTTGAGCGTCTCCTTGTGCTCGACGCCGAACCGCTGCTCCTCGTCGACCACGACGAGGCCGAGGTCCTTGAACCGCACCGAGCCGGTGAGCAGCCGGTGCGTGCCGATGACCACGTCGACGCTGCCGTCGGCCAGCCCGTCGAGCACCTCCTTCGACTCGGCGTCGGTCTGGAACCTCGACAGCGCCTTCACGGTCACCGGGAACGGGGCGTACCGCTCGACGAACGTGTCGTAGTGCTGCTGGACCAGCAGCGTCGTGGGCACCAGCACCGCGACCTGCTTACCGTCCTGCACGGCCTTGAACGCCGCGCGCACGGCGATCTCGGTCTTGCCGTAGCCGACGTCACCGCAGATCAGACGGTCCATCGGGATCGGCTTGGCCATATCGGCCTTGACCTCGTCGATGGTGACGAGCTGGTCCGCCGTCTCGGTGTAGGCGAAGGCGTCCTCCAGCTCGCGCTGCCACGGGGTGTCCGGCCCGAAGGCGTGCCCCGGGGTCGCCATCCGCGCCGAGTACAGCCGGATGAGCTCCCCGGCGATCTCGCGGACCGCCTTGCGGGCCCGGCCCTTGGTGCGGGCCCAGTCCCCGCCGCCCATCTTGTTGAGCGTCGGGGCCTCCCCGCCGACGTACCGGGTCACCTGGTCCAGACCGTCGGTGGGCACGAAGAGCCGGTCGCCCGGCTGCCCGCGCTTGCTCGACGCGTACTCGATCACGAGGTACTCACGCGTGGCGGCGGACGCCCCCGAGCCGATGGTGCGCTGCACCAGCTCGACGAACCGCCCCACCCCGTGCTGCTCGTGCACGACGAAGTCGCCCGGGCGCAGCTGCAGCGGGTCGACGACGTTGCGTCGCCGGCTCGGCATCTTGCGCATGTCCTTGGTGGACGTGCCCTGCCGCCCGGTGAGGTCGGACTCGCTGAACACGGCCAGGTGCAGCTCGGGCGCCACGAAGCCTGGGCCGAGCTGGGCCGGCACGACGTGCACGAGCCCGCCGTCCGGCACCTGCTCGACGGCGCCCACCAGGCGCGCCGGGACCTGCGCCGCCCCGAGCTGCTCGACCATCCGCTGGGCCGGGCCGTGCCCGTCGGTGGCCAG
>NZ_VWSD01000117.1 GCF_009829685.1 Cellulomonas citrea | reverse complement strand
GCTGCTGGCCGCGACCGGCGCCGTCACCGGGGTCCTCGTGCTGGCCGGCGGCTCGGGTGTCGTCACCGTGCCGGACGCGCTGCCGCTGCCGGTGGTGCTCGACCCCACCCCGCTGGGCGCCGTGTTCATGCTGCTGGCCGGTGCGGTCGGCGTGCTGGCCTCGCTCTACGCGATCGGCTACGTGCACGGGCCCAGCGCCTCACGCACCCAGTGGGTCGCGCTCGCCGTCTTCCTGCTCGGTCTGCAGCTCGTGCCGGCCGCCGGCGACGTCGTGTCTTTCCTGCTGGCCTGGGAGCTCATGGCCGGGGCCTCGGCGGTGCTCGTGCTGGCCGAGCAGGCCACCTCGGCGGCGGCCCGCGACGCCGGGCTCTGGTACGCGGTGATGACGCACCTGTCGATGGTCGCGATCACCGCCGGGTTCGCCGTGCTGGCGGCCGCGGGCGGCGGCACGTCGTTCACCGACCTGGCCCGCGTCGACCCGCGCTCGGGGACCGCCGGCGTGGCGTTCGTCCTGCTCGTGCTGGGGTTCGGGGCCAAGGCGGGGCTCGTGCCGGTGCACGTGTGGCTGCCGCGCGCGCACCCCGAGGCCCCCAGCCACGCCTCGGCGCTCATGAGCGGGGCGATGGTGAAGATGGGCGTCTACGGCGCCGTGCTCGTCGGGGTGCGGCTGCTGCCGGGCGGCCCGACGTGGTGGGCGGTGCTGCTCGTGGCCCTGGGGGCCGGGTCGGCGCTCTACGGCATCCTGCAGGCCGGTGTCACGTCCGACCTCAAGCGGCTGCTCGCCTACTCCACGTCGGAGAACGTCGGGCTCATGGTGCTCGCGCTGGGCGCCGGGATGCTGTTCACCGGCGCCGGTCTGCACGACGCGGGCGACGCGGCCCTGGTCGCGTGCCTGCTGCTCGCGGTGGCGCACGGGGCGTTCAAGGCGACGATGTTCCTCGGCGCCGGCGCCGTGGTGCACGCCACCGGCGAACGCGACCTGGACCGCCTGGGCGGCCTCGTGCATGCGATGCCGTGGACGGCGGCCGCGTTCGGGGTGGCCGCCCTGGGCGCGGCGGCGCTGCCCGTCACCGGGGGTTTCGTCGCGGAGTGGACGCTGCTGCAGTCGCTCATCGCCGGCGTCCGGCCCGACGACAGGGTGGTCGCCGTCACCGTCCCGCTGGCCCTGGCGGCGCTCGCGCTCACCGCCGGCCTCGCGCTGCTCACCTTCGTCAAGGCGTACGGCATCGGCTTCCTGGCGCGGGCCCGCTCCGTCGCAGCGCGCGATGCGGTCGAGGTGCCCGTGAGCATGCGGGTGCCGATGGCCGTCGGCGCACTGCTCGTGGTCGGGCTCGGGGTGGCGCCGGGGCCGGTGGCCACGGTGCTGGCCCGCGCCCTGGGTGCCGGCGGGGTGCAGCAGGTCGGGCTGGGCGGGGTGCGGCTCACGGGGCTGCACGCGGTGCTCGACCCGACCGCCCTCCTGCTGCTCGGGGCCCTCGTGGCGGTCCCGGCCCTCGCCGTGGCGTGGTCGGCGGCGCGCCGGCACGGCCGCGAGCGCGAGGCGCTCGGCTGGGGCTGCGGCGGGGTGCGCGACTCCCCGCGGATGCAGTACACCGCCACCTCCTACGCCGAACCGCTCATGCGCGTGTTCGACGATGCGTTGCAGCCGTCCCGGGACATCGAGGTGACGCACGTGTCCGAGTCGGCCTACCTGGCCACCCGGGTGCGCTACACCCAGCAGATCGAGGACGTGGTCGAGGTGCACCTGTACCGCCCGTTGGTGGCCGCCGCCGACGCCGTGGCCGACCGCGCCCGACGGGTGCAGAACGGCTCGATCCACCGCTACCTGGCGTTCTCGTTCACGGCGCTGGTCGTCGTGCTGCTGGTGGTGTCCCGATGAGCGCCGCACCGGTGGCGACCGGGCTGGGCACCGCCCTCGTGCTGGCCGTCCAGGTGAGCGTCGCCGTCGGGCTGGCCCCGGTGGTCGCCGGACTCACTCGGCAGAGCCGGGCGCGGCTCGAGGGCCGGGCGGGCGCCGGGGTGCTGCAGCCCTGGCGGGACCTGCGCAAGCTCGTGGCCAAGCGCCCCGTCCGGGCGGCCGGCACCTCGTGGGTGACCCTCGTCGCACCGCTCGCGCTGCTCGTCTCCTCGCTGCTGCTCGCCGCGCTGGTACCGCTCGTCGCGACCCTCGCACCGGCGCTCGTGCCAGGTGACCTGTTCGTCGTCGTCTCGGTGCTGCTGCTCGGCACCGTCGCGCTCGCCCTGCTCGGGCTGGACGCGGGGTCCGCCTTCGGCGGGATGGGTTCGTCGCGGCACATGATGGTGGCCGCGCTCGTCGAGCCGACCGTGCTGGTCGCGGTGTACGCGCTGTCCATCCCGGTCGGCAGCTCGGCGCTCGGGCTCATCGTCTCGGCCCGCCGGGACGACCCCAGCTCGATCGCCTCCCCCGCCGGGGTGCTCGCGGTCGTGGCGCTCGTCGTCGTCGTGCTCGCCGAGACCGGGCGGCTGCCCATCGACAACCCGTCCACGCACCTCGAGCTCACGATGATCCACGAGGCGATGGTGCTGGAGACCTCGGGGCGCGACCTGGCCTGGGTGGAGCTCGGCTCGTGGCTGCGGCTCACGGTGCTGCTCGGGCTGGTCGGCAACCTGCTGCTGCCCTGGGGGGTGGCGACCACGGCCGACGTCGGCGCGGTGGCGCTCGGCGTGCTCGCCGCCGTCGTCAAGGTGAGTGCGCTGGCGGTGCTGCTCGGAGCGGCCGAGGTCACGATGGCCAAGCTGCGCCTGTTCCGGGTGCCCGAGCTGCTGGCCGGCTCCTTCGTCCTGGCGTTCCTCGCCGTGACCGCCTCCTACCTGGTCGCCTGAGGGGACCGCGATGAACCTGTCCACCGGTGCGGTCACCCAGCTGGTCGCCCTGTCCACCGGCACCCTCCTGGTGAGCGCCGTGGTGCTCGTGTGGCGCCGGTCGCTGCGCCCGGCCGTGCGCCTCATCGCGCTGCAGGGCGTCGCGCTCGCGGTGCTCGTCGCCACCATCGGGTTGGCCGAGGGCGGCGGCGAGCTGGTCGTCGTCGCGGCGATCGTGCTCGTGCTCAAGGCCGTCGTCGTCCCGTTCGTGCTGGACCGCGGCATCGCGGCCGGCGGCCCCGACCGGGAGGACCAGGCCCGGCTCAACCCGACCGCGGGTCTGGTGAGCGTCGCGCTGCTCACGACGCTCGCCTACCTGGTGAGCCGGCCGGTGACCGCTGCGCTCGGTGGCGGCGGGCCGGACGCGGGTCCGGCGGCCGCCGCGGTGCCCGTCGGGGTCGCGGTGGTCCTCATCGGGTTCCTGCTGCTGGTGACCCGGCGACGGGCGCTGTCCCAGGTGGTGGGCTTCGTCGTGCTGGACAACGGGATCGCGACGATCGCATTCCTCACCTCGGCCGGGGTGCCGCTGCTCGTCGAGCTGGGCACCTCCTTCGAGCTGCTGCTCATCGTGCTCATCCTCGCGGTGCTCTCCGGGCGGATGCGCAGCGCGGCCGGTCCCAAGGCGCTGGACTCCATGAACGAACTGAGGGACTGATGGACGTGCTGCTCGTGCTGACCCCCGTGGTGGGGCTGCTGCTCGGGGTGCTCACCGGCGCCACCGGTCGCGGGGTGCGCCTGGCGCCGGTGGTCACCAGCCTCGTCGTGCTGGGCGTCGGGGTGGTCCTCGTCGTGCACGTCGCGGTCGAGGGGCACGCCGCCGTGGTCGGGGCCGGCGGCGGGCTGCTGCGCGCGGACGCCCTGTCGGCCTTCATGCTCGCGCTCGTGGGCGCGGTGGGGCTCACCGCCACGTGGGGCGGGCTCGGCCCCCGGCGGCCCGGCCCGGCCGACGCCTCGGCGCGCCGCTACGCCGGGCTGGTGTGCGTGTTCCTGGCGGCCATGTCGCTCGCGGTGCTCGCCGACAACCTCGGGGTGCTGTGGATCGCGGTCGAGGCCACCACGCTCGCGACGGCGTTCCTCGTCGGTCACCACGGCACCCGGCGCTCCTTGGAGGCCGCCTGGAAGTACGTGGTGCTGGGGTCGGTGGGCGTCGCGATCGCGCTGCTCGGCACGGTGCTGCTGTACGCCGCGGCCCGCACCGCCGGTCAGGCGACGCTGTCGTGGACGGTGCTGACCTCCGGGCAGCTGCCGCTCGACCCGGGGCTGGTCAAGGTCGCGGCCGGGCTGGCGGTGCTGGGCTTCGCCACCAAGGCCGGGCTCGCCCCGATGCACTCCTGGCTGCCGGACGCGCACTCCCAGGCACCGGCACCCGTCTCGGGCCTCATGTCCGGGGTGCTGCTCGCGGTGGCGTTCTCCGCGATCCTGCGGGTGCAGGCGGTGGCCGACGTCGTGCTCGGCCCCTCGTTCGTGCGCGGGCTGCTGCTCACCGCCGGGCTCGCGTCGTTGCTGGTCGCCGCCGCGCTCATCCTGCGCCAGCGCGACTTCAAGCGGCTGCTCGCCTACTCCAGCATCGAGCACCTCGGGCTGCTGGCCGTCGGCGCGGCGATCGGCGGCCGGCTGGCCGTCGCCGCCGTGCTGCTGCACGCCCTGGGGCACGGGCTGGCCAAGGCGAGCGCGTTCGTCATGTCCGGGCGGATCCTGGCCGCCGAGGGCACCACGACCATCGCCGACGTGCACGGGCTGCTGGCCCGCCGCCCGCAGCTCGCCGTCCCGTACGTCACCGCGATCGCGGCGCTGCTCGGCTTCCCGCCGTTCGCGCTGTTCTTCTCCGAGGTCGCGATCGTGCTGGCCGGCTGGCAGGCGGGGCTCGGGGTAGCGATGGGCGGTGTGCTCGTGCTGCTGCTCGTCGTGTTCGCCGGCCTGGCCCGCGCGACGGCGGGCATGGTGCTCGGCCCGCCGGACGGTCCGGTCGGTGAGCTGCCGCCCGCGGCGCGCGGCCCGATGGCCCCGGTGTGGCTCGCCCTGGCGGCGACCGCAGCGGCCGGTCTGCTCGCGGTGCCGCTCGGCGGCGTGCTCACCGCGGCGGCGCGGGCGGTGGGCGCATGAACGGCCAGCCCCTGAACGGCGGGGACACCAGCGGCGGACCCGAGAACGGCGTCCGCGCCGACGGCACCCGCACCCGCACCCTCACGCGTGAGCAGCTCGTCGAGTCTGCCGGCGCTCTGCTCGCCGCCGGGCACCGGCTGGCCCTCGTCGCCGGGCACGACGACGGCGACGACCTGCGCGTGGTCTACCTGTTCACCCGCGCGGCCGACGACGAGGCCCCCGCGGGTCTGCGCACCGAGCTGTCCGTCGTCGTGCCGCGCGCCGACGCCTGGGTGCCGTCGCTGGCCGCCGTGTCGTTCTCGGCGGGCCGCTTCGAACGGGCCCTGCGCGACCAGTTCGGCATCGAGCCGGCCGGGCACCCGCGTCCGCGCCGCCTCGTGCACCACGCGCACTGGCCGGACGACTGGTACCCGATGCGGCACGACGCGGGCGACGAGCCGCGGTTCGCCCCGGACACCTCGTCGTTCGCGTTCGTCCCGGTGGAGGGCGCCGGGGTGTACGAGATCCCGGTCGGCCCGGTCCACGCCGGCATGATCGAACCGGGCCACTTCCGGTTCTCGGTGGTCGGGGAGACCATCGTGCGGATGAAGGCCCGGCTGTGGTTCGTGCACCGCGGCATGGAGAAGCTCTTCGAGGGCCGCACCCCCGAGCAGGGCGTCGAGCTCGCCGAGAAGATCAGCGGCGACACCTCCGTCGGCCACGCGCTCACCTACGCCCGGGCGGTCGAGGCCGCGCTCGACCTGCCGGTCCCTGAGGCGGACGTCCTGGTCAGGGCCCTGCTGCTGGAGCTGGAGCGGGTGCACAACCACGTCTCCGACATCGGCGCGATCTGCAACGACGTGGGCTTCGGCATCGTGCACCAGCACACCCAGCGGCTGCGCGAGCAGCTGCTGCGCACCAACCGCGAGGTCACCGGGCACCGGCTGGCCCGCGGCGCGATCGGCATCGGCGGCGCCCGGCTGCAGGCGCTGCCCGATGTCGCGGCGCTGCAGGAGGTCGGCGAGCGGGTGCGCGAGCTCGTGCAGGTCGCCCTCGACTCCTCGGTGCTCGTCGACCGGTTCACCGGCACGGCCGTGCTGCGCGCCGACCAGGCCGCCGAGATGGGCGTGCTCGGCTACGTCGCACGGGCCAGCGGGTTGGACGTCGACGCCCGCCGCGACCACCCGTGGGTCGACCTGGGCCCGTCGTTCACGGTGCCGACCGGCGGCACGGGGGACGTGCTCGCCCGCTTCACCCAGCGGGTCGAGGAGCTCGCGGTCTCGGTCGCCGTCGTCGCGCACCTCGTCGAGCGGCTCGACGGGCGGCTGGGCACCGGTCCGCTCGCGCAGGTCCCGGTCGGGTCGGGCACGGGCAGTGCGTTCGTCGAGGCCTGGCGGGGCACCGCGTGCCACCGGGTCGAGATCGCCGACGGCCGGCTGCGTCGGGTGTCCGTCGCGGACCCGTCCTTCTTCACCTGGCCCGCCCTGCCGGTGGCCCTGGCGGACACGATCGTCCCGGACTTCCCGCTGGCCAACAAGAGCTTCAACCAGTCCTACGCGGGCAACGACCTGTGACGGGCGGCCGTTAGGCTCGCCTGCCGTGACCCGTCTGCTGCTCGCCTCCGCCTCCCCCGCCCGTCTGGCCACGTTGCGCGCCGCCGGGTTCGACCCGTTGGTGCAGGTGTCCGACGTAGACGAGCCCGCTGTGCTGGCCGCCGCGCGCGAGCGGCTGGGCGAGTTCGACGTGGCCGATGCGGTGCTGCTGCTCGCCCAGGCCAAGGCGCTCGACGTGGCGTCCGCGCTCGAGGACGGTCGGCTGGACGACGTGGCCGACGACGACGTGCTCGTGCTGGGCTGCGACTCCCTGCTCGAGCTCGACGGGCAGCCGTTGGGCAAGCCCGCCGACGCCGCGCAGGCCACCGAGCGCTGGCACCTCATGCGCGGGCGCACCGGGGTGCTGCACACCGGCCACTGGTTGGTCGACACCCGCCCGACGGCGCCCGACGGCCCGGGCACGGGCGCCACGCTCGGGGCCACCGCCTCGACGACCGTGCACTTCGCCGACCTGTCCGACGAGGAGGTCGACGCCTACGTCGCGAGCGGCGAACCGCTCGCGGTGGCCGGGGCCTTCACGCTCGACGGGCTGGGCGGCCCGTTCGTCGAGGGGGTCGAGGGCGACCCGCACTCCGTCGTCGGGGTGTCCCTGCCGCTGCTGCGCGCCCTGCTCGCCGAGGTCGAGGTGACCGTCCCGCAGCTGTGGCGCCGGGCCTGAGCCTTCTGGTGGGGAAGGCACCACGGCGCGCCGACGGCATCTGAGGAATCCTCCAACCCGGTCGGTCGGGCCCTTGGCGCCGGGCACAGACTTGCCGGTTGCGCCCCCGTGCTGTGGCCGGGGCGCGGGTGCCGCGGGTTACGGTGAGCCGTGCCCGCCCTGAGCAAGGTCCTCGTCGCCAACCGCGGCGAGATCGCCGTCCGTATCGTCCGGGCCTGTGCCGATGCCGGTCTGGCCTCCGTCGCGGTGTACGCCGACCCTGACCGGACCGCACTGCACGTGCGGCTGGCCGACGAGGCGTACGCGCTGGGCGGGGCACGGGCCGCCGAGACGTACCTGGACGCCGCCAAGCTGCTCGACGTGGCCCGCCGCGCCGGTGCCGACGCCGTGCACCCGGGCTACGGCTTCCTCGCCGAGAACGCCGCGTTCGCCCAGGCCGTCATCGACGCCGGGCTCGTGTGGATCGGCCCGCCGCCGGCCGCCATCGAGGCGCTCGGCGACAAGGTGAGCGCGCGGCACATCGCCCAGCGCGCCGGCGCCCCGCTCGTGCCGGGCACCCCGGACCCGGTCGCGGGTGCCGAGCAGGTGCACGAGTTCGTCGCCGCGAACGGGCTGCCGGTGGCCATCAAGGCCGCGTTCGGCGGTGGCGGTCGCGGCCTCAAGGTGGTGCGCGACGCCGCGGACATCGACGAGCTCTACGACTCGGCCGTCCGGGAGGCCACGGCCGCGTTCGGTCGCGGCGAGTGCTTCGTCGAGCGCTACCTGGACCGTCCGCGGCACGTGGAGACCCAGTGCCTGGCCGATGCGCACGGCACGGTGGTCGTGGTCTCGACCCGCGACTGCTCGTTGCAGCGCCGGCACCAGAAGCTCGTCGAGGAGGCGCCCGCGCCCTACCTCACCGACGCCCAGCACGCACTGCTCGTCGACGCCTCGGTGGCGATCCTGCGCGAGGCGCACTACGTGGGTGCGGGCACCTGCGAGTTCCTGCTCGGCGCCGACGGCACGATCTCGTTCCTCGAGGTGAACACGCGGCTGCAGGTCGAGCACCCGGTGACCGAGGAGGTCACCGGCATCGACCTGGTCCGCGAGCAGCTGCGGATCGCGGCCGGCGAACCGCTGGGCTACGACGCCGTCACCACGCGCGGGCACTCGATCGAGTTCCGGATCAACGGTGAGGACCCGGCGGCGGGCTTCCTGCCGACGCCGGGCAAGATCACCGGTCTGAACCTGCCGTCCGGCCCGGGCGTGCGGGTGGACTCCGGTGTGGTCGAGGGCGACACGATCACCGGCGCGTTCGACTCGCTGCTGCTCAAGCTGGTCGTCACGGGCGCGACCCGGCGTCAGGCGATCGAGCGTGCCCGCCGGGCGCTGGCCGAGCTGAGCGTCGAGGGCATGAGCACGGTCGTGCCGTTCCATCGCGCACTGCTGGGCGACCCGGCCTTCGCCCCGGCGACCGACGACGTCCCGTTCTCGGTGCACACCCGCTGGATCGAGACCGCGTTCGCCGACACCCTCGCGACGCTGGCCCCGTCCCCCTCGGTGCCGACGTCCGACGCCGAGGAGCCGGTGGCCGAGCCCGAGCTCGAGCGGGTGGTGGTCGAGGTGGGCGGTAAGCGGCTGGAGGTCGTGCTGCCGGCCGCGTTCAGCCTGGCGCGTCCGGGCGGGCGCCCGAGCGCACGGCGCCCGGCCCGTCGGGCGACGCCCCGGGCCACGACGAGCGGCACGACGCTGGCCTCCCCGATGCAGGGCACGATCGTCAAGGTCGCCGTCGCCGAGGGCGACCAGGTGGCCGAGGGCGACCTCGTCGTCGTGCTCGAGGCGATGAAGATGGAGCAACCGCTCGTGGCGCACCGTGCCGGCACGGTCGCCCGGCTCACGACCGAGGTCGGCTCGTCCGTCTCGGCCGGGACCACGATCTGCGAGATCGTCGACTGACCGTGGCCGCCGCGGCAGCCGTCCGATGACCGACGACCCGCGTCCGTCGCAGGTCCCGCCGCACGTGGCACGTCCGGGCGACGGCTGGGTGGACTGCGGCTGCGGGGCGCGGCACTGGGGGCTGCACGGCGCCGCCGGG
>NZ_VWSD01000116.1 GCF_009829685.1 Cellulomonas citrea | reverse complement strand
GTCGTGCTGGCGACCGACGCAAGGCTCGCCGCGGCGGCACAGGCTCTCACCGACGACCCGGTGTCCACGGCCGTGGCCTGCGCGGCTGCGGCGGCCGGTGGGCCGTCCGTCCAGGTGGTGCACGCCGCCCTGGCCAGGGTGCGCCGGGCGCGGGTCGACGACGACGACCAGCTCCCCGCGGCCCTGGCGGCCCTGCTCGACGACCGGGTCGACGTGCTCACGGCGGCCCCGGCGTCCGGCGCCGAGCCGTCGGTGCTCACCGACCTGGTGGCGGGGCGCGACATCGACCTCGTGCTGCTGGCTCCGGGCGGCGTCGGCCGCGGCTGGCTGCTGGGCGCCGAGTGATGGTGCGGCTCGAGGGGCAGGTCGACGAGCCCGACCTGCTGGCCCGCCCGCTGGCCAGGGTCGTCGCGCCCGGTACGGCCCGGGCCCTGGCGGCGCTGGGCCCGCGGACCGTGGGCGACCTGCTGCGCTACTACCCGCGCCGGTACGACGACAAGGGCACCGCCACCGACCTGGCCGGCCTCGTCGAGGGTGAGCACGTCACGGTGATCGCCCAGGTGGACCGCGCGGTGCTGCGCTCGACCCGGACCGGCAAGGCCCTGCTGGAGGCGGTGGTCGGTGACGGGGTGCACGAGCTGCGGATCACGTTCTTCGCCGGCCACCCGGCCAAGCTGGCGCACCACCGGGCCGCGCTGCAGCACGGGCAGCGGGCCTACTTCACGGGTGTGGTCAGCCGGTACAACGGGCAGCTGCAGCTCACCCACCCGCAGTTCGAACCGCTCGAGGACGGCGACGACGAGCGGGCGACCTGGCCGGCCCCGGTCTACGGCGCGAGCGCGGCGATCTCGTCCTGGCAGATCGCCAAGGCCGTGCACACGGTGCTCGACCCGATCACGACCGACGAGGTGCCCGACCCGCTGCCGGACGAGGTGCGGGCCGAACGTGGCTACCTGCCGCTCGTGGACGCGCTGCGTCAGGTGCACGAACCGCACACCGCGGACCAGTGGCGCGCCGCCCAGGCCCGGCTGCGGTTCGAGGAGGCGTTCGTGCTGCAGGCCGAGCTGGCCCGCCGGCACGCGCGGGCGGCCGAGCAGCTCGCGGTGGCCAGGCCGCGTCGCACCGGCGGGTTGCTCGACGCGTTCGACGCCCGGTTGCCCTTCGCCCTCACGGACGGCCAGCGCGCGGTCGGGCAGGAGCTGTCCGCCGAGCTGGGGCGCACCGTGCCGATGCAGCGGCTGCTGCAGGGCGAGGTCGGGTCGGGCAAGACCGTGGTCGCGCTGCGGGCGATGCTCCAGGTGGTGGACGCCGGTGGTCAGGCGGCCCTGCTCGCGCCGACCGAGGTGCTCGCCGCCCAGCACCTGGGCACGTTGCGCGCGTTGCTCGGTGACCTGGCCGAGGGCGGTGAGCTCGGCGGTGCGGAGGGCGCCACCCGCCTGGCGTTGCTCACGGGTTCGCAGTCGGCGGCCTCCCGTCGCCGGGCACTGGCCGATGCGGCCGGTGGTGCCGCCGGGATCGTGGTGGGCACCCATGCGCTGCTGTCGGAGCAGGTGCAGCTGGCCGACCTCGGTCTCGTCGTGGTCGACGAGCAGCACCGGTTCGGCGTCGACCAGCGCAACGCGCTGCGGGACAAGGCACGCGGCTCGGTGCCGCACACCCTCGTGATGACGGCCACGCCGATCCCTCGCACGGTGGCGATGACGGTGTTCGGTGACCTGGAGACGTCCACGCTCACCCAGGTCCCGGCCGGACGTGCTGAGGTCGTCACGCACGTGGTCCCGGCCGACCGGCCGGCGTGGATGGAACGCACCTGGCAGCGGGTGCGCGACGCCGCGACCGACGGCGGCCGGGCGTTCGTCGTCGCACCGCGGATCGACCCGGACACGACGTCGGACGCGGCCGGACCGGACGGAGTCTCGGGGGGCGGGGACGACGAGGCCGACCTGCTGCTGGTCGACACCCGCCGCGCCCTGTCGAGCGTCGTCGAGGTCGCCGCGCAGCTCGGTGAGCGTCTCGCCCCGGTGCCTGTGGCGGTGCTGCACGGGCGGATGCCGCCGGAGGACAAGGAGCGGGCGTTCGCCGACTTCGCCTCGGGGCGGGCGCCGGTGCTGGTCTCGACGACGGTCATCGAGGTCGGGGTCGACGTGCCGGCCGCGACCGTCATGGTGGTGCTCGACGCCGACCGGTTCGGGCTGTCCCAGCTGCACCAGCTGCGCGGCCGGATCGGCCGGGGGGACCGGCCTGGGCTGTGCCTGCTCGTGTCGGCGGCGCCGGAGGGGTCCGACGCGGCCGAGCGGTTGGCGGCGCTCGCGGCGACCCGGGACGGTTTCGAGCTGGCGCAGCGCGACCTGGAGCTGCGGCGCGAGGGGGACGTGCTCGGTGCCGCACAGTCCGGGGTCGCGAGCTCGTTGCGGCTGCTCCGGGTGACGCGGGACGGCGCGGTCATCGAACGTGCCCGCACCGCTGCCCGCCGGCTGGTCGCCCAGGACCCGGAGCTGGCGGGGCACCCCGCGCTGCGGGCCGCCATCGAGTCGCTGCTCGTCGGCGACCGCGAGGAGTACCTCGACAAGGCCTGACGGCGGCCGGAGCACACCGGGTGCCCGGCTACCCTGGCGGGCGTGGCGAAGCCGGTGGTCCGTGCGAACAAGCTCCTCGTGGGGTACGGCGGTGCGCCCGTGTGCGCCCCGGTGTCCTTCACCCTGCCCGAGGGCCGCGCGCTGGCCCTCGTCGGTGCCAACGGCGCCGGCAAGTCGACGGTGCTGCGGGCGGTGATCGGCCTGCTCGAACCGTCCGGCGGCTCGCTCACCGTGCTGGGCGAGGACGTCGACGAACGGTCGGTGCAGTTCCGCGCGAAGGTCTCCAGCGTGCTGGACGACGACGCGTACTTCCCCGCGCTCACCGTGGCCGAGCACCTCTACCTCACCGCGCGCGGGCACGGCATGCTCGGCGCTCGCGAGCTGGTCGACGAGCTGCTCGAGGAGTTCGGGCTGACCGAGCACGGCCGTTCGCTGCCGACGGCGCTGTCGTCCGGTCAGCGGCGCCGGCTGCTGCTCGCGGCCGGTTTCGTGCGTCCGCGCACCCTGCTCGTGCTCGACGAGCCGGAGCAGCGCCTCGACCTGCGGATGCGTCAGGCGCTGGCCGAGCGGCTGGTGGCCGAGAAGGAGGCCGGCGGTGCGGTGCTGTTCGCCACGCACGACGCCGAGCTGGTCCGCGCCGTCGCGGACCGTGCGGTGTACGTCGACGACGCCTCCTCCCCGTTGCTGGGGGCCGACGAGGCCGCCGACCGGATCGCTGCGGAGCCGGCGTGAGCGACGAGTGGTCGCCTGACCCGGTCCCGGGGGAGCAGCACGTCACCCTGGAGGGCTGGCCCGCCGTGGCCGAGGCCGATCTGGGGGAGGTGCCGTCGGCGGTCGAGCTGCGGCGGTTCACCCGCAAGGCCGCGCGGACCCGCGCCGGTGCGAGCCTCGGCTCGCTGCTGGGTGACGTCTATTACGCAATCGTCGTGGCCGGCACGGGTGTGCTGCTCGGGCTCGGCATCGCCCAGCAGCTGCGGGTGGCGCTGCCCCCGCCGCCGGTGACGGGGGACTTCAGCCTCAGCGTGCCGACCCTCGTGGCCGTCCTGCTGCTGGCGCTGGCCGGGGGGCTGCTGTCGCTGGCGGGACGTCTGGGACCGGTGGGCGCCGGGGGCGCCGAGGCGGCGTGGTGGCTGGGGCTGCCGGTGGACCGGCGGGCGCTGCTGCGTCCGGCGGCGCTGCGGCTGCCGGTCGTCGCAGCCCTCGTGCTGAGCCTGCTCGTGGGGGTGCTCGACGGGGGGCTGCTCGCCGACGACGGCGGGCACCTGCTGCGCGGCGCGCTCAGCGGTGCGCTCGCCGGGGTGCTCCTCGTGCTGGCGGCCGGGCTGGCGCAGACCCTCGGGGCGAGCCGGCGGGCGATCGCGGTCGTCGGTGACCTCGTCATGCTGGCCGCGCTGGTCGCGGCGGTGCTGCTCGCGACGGCCGGGCTGTCGTTCGACCGGCTGCCGGTGCCGACGTGGTCGCTGGTCGCCGTCCTCGCTGTGGTCGTCGCCGGGCTCGCGCTGCTGATGGACTCGCGGCTCGCGCGGATCAGGGAGCGCGGGCTGCGCGAGAGCGGGTCGGTCGCCTCGCAGGCGGCCGGTGCGCTGGTGTCGATGGACTCCCGTGAGCTCGGCCGGGCGCTGTCGGACGGGTCGGCGCGGCCCACGCGCCGGTGGGTGTCCGCGCTGCGCACCGCGCGCGGCCCGGCCACGGCACTCGTCACGGCCGATCTGGTGGTGCTGCGCCGGTCGGTGCGGCACCTGGCGCAGCTCGTCGTCACGGCGGCCGTGGTGGCCCTGGTCACGGTGCTGCCGCAGCTGGCGACCGAGCTGGGGGTCGTCGTCGCTGTCCTCGTGGGCGGCTACCTGGCCGCCTCGGCGACGGCCGAGGGTGCCCGTCGGGCCGAGATGGCCCCGATCCTCGACCGGCTGCTGCCGCTGGGCCCCACGGCTGTCCGTCGGCTGCGGATGGTGGTCCCGGCTCTCGTCATGCTCGTCTGGTCGCTCGCGGTCTTCACCGCGCTCGGGCACTGGGCGGGGAACCTGCCCGGCTGGCTCGCGCTCGGGATCGCGTCGACCCCGGCGTGGGCCGCCGCGGCGGTGCGTGCGGCCTACCGGCCGGCCCCGGACTGGCAGAAGCCGCTGGTCTCGACCCCGATGGGGGCCCTGCCGACGGGGGTCGCCTCGGTGCTGGCGCGGGGGCCGGACGTCGTCGTGCTCGGCATGCTCCCGCTGTGGATCGCGATCGTGCTGCGCTCGGTGAGCCCGACCCTCGTGATGGCGCAGGTGGTCACCTCGGTGGTGGCGGTGCTGGTCGCCTCGTCGACGAGCACGAAGTCGTTCATGGAGCGTGCGATGGAGGCCCAGGAGGCCGACCGCACCGCCCGTGGAGGCACCGCGCGGTGACCCGGATCGTGGCGGGCCAGGCCGGCGGGCGGACGTTGGCGGTCCCGCCCCGGGGCACCCGGCCGACGAGCGAGCGGGTGCGTGAGGCGTTGTTCTCGCGGCTCGAGCACGTCGTGGGCCTGGACGGTGCGCGCGTGCTCGACCTGTACGCCGGCTCGGGTGCGCTCGGGCTGGAGGCGGCCAGCCGCGGTGCGCAGCTCGTCGTCCTGGTGGAGCACGACCGGGCGGCCGCCCAGGTGTGCCGCGCGAACGCGGCCTCGACCGGGTTGGCGCAGCGGGTGCGCGTGGTCGCCGACCGGGTCGAGCGGTTCCTGGACGGTGGCACCGACCGGTTCGACCTGGTGCTCGTCGACCCGCCCTACGCCGTCGACGGCGACGCGCTCGACGCGGTGCTCACCCGGGCTGCGGACCTGCTCGAGGAGGACGGCTGGCTCGTGGTCGAGCGGTCGACGCGCTCGCCCGGGCCGAGCTGGCCGGCGGGTCTGACCGCCGAGAGCGACCGGCGCTACGGCGAGACGCACCTGTGGTTCGCGCGCCGCTGAGCGCCGCGGGTGGGTGCCCCGCGCCTACGACGTAGGTTGGGTCCGTGCACATCGCCGTCTGCCCGGGGTCCTTCGACCCGATCACCTTCGGCCACCTCGACGTGGTGCGTCGCGCCCTCACGATGTTCGACGAGGTGGTCGTCGCCGTCGCCACCAACGACGCCAAGGTGCCGCTGCTGCCGGCGCAGGTGCGCGTGGAGCTGGCCCGGCAGGTCGTGGCGGACCTGCCCCGGGTCCGGGTCGGCCTGGTCCCCGGGCTGCTGGCCGACTACCTGCAGGAGCAGGGCGCGTGCGCCGTCGTCAAGGGCATCCGGGGTGCCTCCGACGTCGACGCCGAGGTGCCGATGGCGCTGATGAACAGACACCTGTCGGGTGTGGAGACGGTGTTCGTCGCCGGTGACCAGTCGCTGGCGCACATCGCCTCCTCCATGGTCAAGGACATCGCACGGCACGGTGGGCGGATCGACGACCTCGTGCCGGGGCCCGTCGTGGCCGCCGTGCACGCCGCGCTGGCCGAACGGAAGGGTGGGCGATGAGCGAGGAGCAGTACGAGCGCACGGCGGGTGTGGCGGGCGCGCTGGACGCGATCGAGGAGACGGTGACGGCTGCCCGGTCGATGCCGATGTCCTCGTCGGTGATCGTGAGCCGGCCCGAGCTGCTCGCCCTGGTCGCCCAGGTGCGCGAGGCGTTGCCCGCCCAGCTCGATGCAGCCGACGAGGTGATCGCGGACGCCGATGCGGCGCGTGCGGCGGCCCAGGAGCAGGCGCAGGCGGTGCTGGCGGCCGCGCAGGAGCAGGCGCAGGCGCTCGTCGAGGCCGATGCCGTGGCTGTCGCGGCACGTGAGCGCGCCGCGCAGATCGTCCAGCAGGCGCAGGCCGAGGCCGACGAGCTGCGCCGCGAGGCCGACGACTACTGCGACCGTCGGCTGGCCGAGTTCGAGATCGACCTGGGCAAGGTGCTCAGCCAGGTGCAGGCCGGCCGGGCCAAGCTCGCCGGGCGGCTGGGCCCGACGCTGTGACGTCCCGTGCGGTGACGTCCGTCGCCGGGTGCCGCGCGGCGCAGGCCCGGTCCGGCGGTGGCGTTTGGCGGCCGGTGCTGGGTGCCGTAGACTTCCCCGCTGGTCCTGCCGCTCGTGGCGTGGGCCGAGATCGATGAGGGGACCTGCGACTGTGCGCCCAGTTCACCTCGATCCCCGGTCGCCCTTCGTGCTCGAGACGCACGATCTGGGGCGGCGTCCGGGATCGATGCGGACGGTGCAACGCCTCGTGGGTGCCCCCGACGGCCTCGGCACTGCTGTGATCGGCATTCCCACCGGGGCTGAGCTCGAGCTGGATGTCCGGCTCGAGGCGGTCACGGAGGGCGTCCTGGCCACCGGAACCGTCCGCGGTCGCGCGGTCGGGGAGTGCGTGCGGTGCCTGGAGGAGGTCGTCGACGAGGTCGACGTGCCCTTCCAGGAGCTGTTCGTCTACCCCGAGCGTGCGAAGGTCGCGGCCGAGGACGGTGACGAGGACGACGAGGACCTGCGCGAGCTCGACGGCGATCTGATCGACCTGGAGCCCGTGCTGCGGGACTCGGTCGTACCGGCTCTGCCGTTCCAGCCGCTGTGCCGCGCCGACTGCCCGGGCCTGTGCTCGCAGTGCGGTGCGCGGCTCGCGGACGACCCGGGCCACGCGCATGACCTGCTTGACCCTCGCTGGGCGGCCTTGACCGCGTTGGCGGACGACGACGAGACGAAAGAGGGCTGACCAGTGGCGGTTCCGAAGCGGAAGATGTCGCGCAGCAACACCCACGCCCGCCGGTCGCAGTGGAAGACCACTGCTGCCACGCTGAGCACGTGCGCGCGCTGCAAGGGCCTGCACCTGCCGCACACGGCGTGCCCGACCTGCGGCGCCTACGGCGAGCGCACCTACGCCCGCGCCGTGCGCAGCGAGCACGAGGGCAACTGACACGAGTCGCGCGTCGATGAGCAGCCCGCGTACGCCGGCGCGCGCTCCGGCCGCACTGCTCGAACGGCTCGGGGTCGATCTCGACCCCGAGCTGTTGGTGCTTGCCCTCACGCACCGGTCGTTCGCGCACGAGGCGGGCGGGATCCCGACGAACGAGCGCCTGGAGTTCCTGGGCGACACGGTCCTGGGTCTCGTCGTCACCGAACAGCTCTACCGGCGGCTGCCGGACAACTCCGAGGGCGACCTCGCGAAGATGCGCGCCGCCACCGTGTCGCAGCGCGCGCTGGCCGAGGTGGCCCGCACGCTCGACCTGGGCTCCTTCGTGCTGCTCGGCAAGGGTGAGCTGCACACCGGGGGCCGGGACAAGGACTCGATCCTCTCGGACACCGTGGAGGCGCTGCTCGGCGCCGTGTACCTGGCGCACGGGCTGGAGACCTCCCGTGAGCTCGTGCTGCGCCTGGTCGGCCCCACGCTGCGTGCGGCCTCCGACCTGGGCGCCGGGCTGGACTGGAAGACCTCGCTGCAGGAGCTCGCCGCGGCCCGGTCGCTGGGCGCCCCGTACTACGACGTCTCGGGGGAGGGCCCCGACCACGCCCGGGTGTTCACGGCCCGGGTGCTCTTCGCCGACGAGGAGTACGGCCGCGGCACCGGTGCCGCGAAGAAGATCGCCGAGCAGCAGGCCGCCGAGATGGCCTACCGCGCCCTGTCCTCGTCGACCCAGGACGACGAGGTGACGGACACACCCGCCGCCCCGGCCCCCGCCGACGTCGAGCGGACCACGGCGGGCCGCGCGGACCGCTGAGCCGGTGCCCGAGCTCCCCGAGGTCGAGACCGTCCGTGCGGGTCTGGCGGACCACGTGCTGGGTCGCACCGTGCGCGACGTGCGGGTGCTCCGCGAGTCGGCGGCACGCCGTGCCCCCGGCGGCTCGGCCGAGCTCGTCGTGCGGCTGCGGGGGCGCACGCTCGTCGCGGCCGTCCGTCGCGGGAAGTTCTGCTGGCTGACGCTCGACGGGCGCGACGAGGCGCTGCTCGTGCACTTGGGGATGAGCGGCCAGATGCTCGTCCAGGCCGCGGGCACCGGTGCGGACGAGCACCGGCACCTGCGGGCCGAGCTGGTGCTGGACGACGGCAGCGCGCTCCAGTTCGTCGACCAGCGTACGTTCGGGCATCTCACGGTCGTCGACCTGGTCCCCACGGCCGACGGCCTGCCGGCGGGCGCCGGGTCGCCGGACCCGCTCGTGCCCGAACCCGTCGCGCACATCGCCCGGGACCTGCTCGACCCCCACCTGGACACCTCCGCGGTGGTGGCCCGGCTGCGCAGCCGACGGACCGGGCTCAAGCGGGCACTGCTCGACCAGCAGCTGGTCTCCGGCATCGGCAACATCTACGCCGACGAGGGCCTGTGGCGCGCCGGGCTGCACCACGCCCGCCCGACGGCCACCGCGCGCCCGGCCCAGGTGACGACGCTGCTGGACGCGACCGCGCAGGTGATGCGCGAGGCCCTGGCCGCCGGGGGCACGAGCTTCGACGCGCTCTACGTCAACGTCAACGGCGCATCCGGCTACTTCGACCGGTCGCTGGCCGTCTACGGGCAGACCGGTCGCCCGTGCCCCCGGTGCGGCACGCCCGTGGTCCGTGAGGCGTTCATGAACCGGTCGTCGTTCAGCTGTCCGCGGTGCCAGCCGCGGCCGCGTCAGGGCCACCGGTAGCCGGCCGCACGAGGTTGCGCAGCGGGCGCCCCTGCACCAGGCGCACGAGGTTCTCGCCGATGAGCTCGTCCGCCCCGACGGGGCGTCCGCCGGCCGCGTGCGGGCTCAGCAGGATCCTCGGCTCGTCCCACAGCGGGGAGTCGGCGAGCGAAGTCATGGGATGTCCTGTCGTCTCTGGGATGTCAGTGCAGGGCGATGGGGTGGTTCCGCGGCTCTGGGAGAAGGGAGGACGTGTGGTTCGGGGCGGCCGGCGTCACAGCGCGGA
>NZ_VWSD01000115.1 GCF_009829685.1 Cellulomonas citrea | reverse complement strand
CGACCTCGCGGGCCCCGACGCCACCCGCCTGCCGCTGCGCGAGGGCCTGGGCCTGCTGCGCGCCGGCTGGGCCACCCGCTGGCGCGACGGGCCACCCATCGGCACCCGGCTGGCGTACCGCTGGCTCGAACGGCCGATCCCACCGCGGTACCGCGAGTGGGCACGCGACGACATCGACGGGCGATGGTTCGACACCCGTCAGACGGCCGTGGCACCACTCGCGGCCCTGGCCGCCTTCTGGCTCGTCAACGACCTCCGAGGGCGCTCGACCGACCTGGCGTTCGTCGTGGTGCTCGCCGCCATCCTGCCGGTCACGCTCTGGTTCGACCTGCTGCGCCCCGCGCGCGACCCCTACCGGACGCGTGCGGTCAACCGGCACCTCATCCCGCGGGCGGGCGAACCGACGACGGGGTTCGTCCAGACGTGGGGCACCCGCCCCCGGGTCGGCGCGCGACTCGGCACGACCCTGGCCTGCGTCGCCCTCGGGCTGGGTGCCGCCCTCTGGACGGCGGTCGCACTCGTCGCACCGCGGGGGCCCGCGATCGTCAGCTGCCCGCCCGAGCCCGACTCGCTGGTCTGCGTGACCCTGGGCTCGTCACCCTGGCACCCGCAGCGATGGGTCGCGCTCGGCGCGGTCGCCGTCGTCCTCGGGCTGGTCCTGGCGCAGCGCGCCGGTCGGCGGACCGCGCGGCTGCTCGACCGACGGCCCGTGCAGCCCTACCGGGTGGTGGTGAACCGGGCCCCTGGCCTGGTCACCCTGCTCGCGCTGGTGGTCCCGCTCGCCGGGTGGCAGGCCTGGTTGGAGGCGACCGGACAGTGGGTCGCGGTCGTCTCGCCCTGGGCGGCGGCCGTCTGCCTGCTCATGCTGCCCGGTGCGCTCGTCGCCGCCCGGGTCGCCCGGCGCGGCCCGAGCGATCTGGCCCTCGTCGACCTGTGGCAGATCGGGGTGCGCGGCCGGACCCCGCACGTCGACCCGTGGACCGTCGCCGTCGTGCGGCTGCCTGCGGCGCCCGCCGAACCGGGTGTGCCAACTGGCGACGGCCGGACGGGGCCGGACGCGCCGACGGGACAGACGGCCGAGGCGTGACCGGCCCGGCGACCTGACCGTGACCGACGGGTCCAGCCGACCCCCGAGCCGGGCTCAGCCCAGGTCGACCTCCGGGAGCCGGCCGAGCCCGTCGGCCACCGGGATCGCCGCGATCAGCCGGCGCGTGTACGCGTCCTGCGGTGCGGTCCACACCTGCTCGGTCGGCCCCTCCTCGACGATCCGGCCGGCGCGCATCACGGCGACCCGGTCGGCGATGGTCCGCACGATCGACAGGTCGTGGCTGATGAACAGCAGCCCCGCACCCGAGCCGACCGCGACGTCCCGCAGCAGCCGGGCCACCTGGGCCTGCAACGACGCGTCGAGCGAGGCGATCGGCTCGTCGCCGATGAGCAGCCGCGGGCCGGCGGCCATGGCCCGCGCGATGGCCAGGCGCTGACGCTGCCCGCCGCTGAACTCGTGCGGGTACCGACCGGCGACGCCCGCGTCGAGCCCGACGTCGGCCAGCAGCGCCGCGATGCTCGGGGCGTGCTCGTGACCGGCCGGGTGGATGGCCCGGGCGTCCTCGATCTGGTTCCCCACCCGACGCCGCGGGTTGAGCGAGGCGTTCGGGTTCTGGAACACCATCTGGATGCGGGCCAGCCGCGCTGGCCGACGACGCAGCCCGAGCGGCTCGACCGCGTCACCGTCGAACGTGATCGACCCGGCGGTGGGGCGTTCGAGCCCGCAGACGGCACGTGCGAGCGTCGACTTGCCGCAGCCGGACTCCCCGACCAGACCCACCACCTCACCGGGGGCGACGTCGAGGTCGACGCCGTCCACCGCACGCAGCTCGGGCAGGCCGCGCCGGCGGTAGCTCACCTGCAGCCCGCGCAGCTCCAGGCCGCTCATGCCCGGCCACCGTGCGGCAGCGACTCGATGAGCGAGCGCGTGTACGGGTCCTGCGGCCGGGTGAGCACGTCGAACCGCGGCCCCTGCTCGACCACCCGCCCGGCGCGCAGCACGGTGACGGTGTCGGCGACGGCGGACATCACCGCGAGGTCGTGCGTGATGAGCACCGTGGCGATCCCCAGGTCGTCGGACAGCGAGCGGAGCAGGCGCAGCACCCCGGCCTGCACGGTGACGTCGAGCGCCGTGGTCGGTTCGTCGGCGAGCAGCACCTGCGGTTCGCAGGCGATGGCCGACGCGATCGCGATGCGCTGCAGCTGTCCGCCGCTGAACTGGTGCGGGAACTTGCGCAGCGCCTCGCGCGGCTCGGGCACCTGGGCCCGGTCGAGCGCGTCGACGGCGCGCTCCACCGCCTGGGCACGGGACAGCCGCAGGTGGTGCCGGACGTGGTCGGTGACCTGGCGCCCGATGGACAGCAACGGGTGGAACGCCCCCGCCGGGTCCTGGAACACCATCGCGACGTGCCGCCCGCGCACCGCGTTGCGCTCGCGTTCGGGCAAGCCGAGCAGCTCACGCCCGTCGAGCCGGACGCTGCCGGTGGCGCGCCCGCCCCGCGGCAGCAGCCCGAGGACCGCGAGCGCCGTCATCGACTTGCCGGAGCCGGACTCCCCGGCCAGCCCGGTGACCTGGCCGGCCGGCACGTCGAGGTCGACGCCGTCGAGCACTGTCGTGCCGCCCAGCTCGACCCGCAGGTCACGGACCGCCAGGCGCACCTCGCTCACAGCGCCCGTCCCGCGACCGAGGAGCGGGTGTGCGGGTCCAACGTGTCACGCAGCGCGTCGCCGACGAAGTTGACGGCCACGACGACGCTGAGGATCGCCAGCCCCGCCGACGTGCCGATCCACCAGGCGTCGAACTGCTGCACGCCGTCGGCCACCATCGACCCCCACTCCGGTGTCGGCGGGACGGTGCCCAGCCCGAGGAACGACAGGCCCGACAGCACGAGGATCGCGCTGCCCACGTCGAGGGTGGCGAGCACCAGGACGGGTGCGGCCACGTTCGGCAGGATGTCGCGACGCAGCGAGGTCCACGGCCCCGCACCGAGCAGCCGGCCGGCGACCACGTACTCGCGGGTCGTGGCGCCCAGCACGAGCGAGCGGGTGACGCGGGCGTACTGCGGCCAGTTGACCAGCAGGATCGCGATGACGGCGTTGATGAGGCTGGGCCCGAGCGCGGCCGCGACGACCATCGCCAGGATGATCGTGGGGAACGCCAGCACCATGTCGGCGACGCGCATCACCACCTCGTCCACCCAGCCGCCGAGGTACCCGGCGAGCGCACCGAGCACGGCACCGACGACGAGGCAGCCGACGACGAGGGCGACCGCCACCGGGATCGACAGCCGCGACCCGAAGATGACCCGGGAGAGCACGTCCCGGCCGAGCGAGTCGGTGCCGAGCAGGTGCGCACCTCCTGGTGCCGCGAGCCGGTCGGGGGTCTGCTCGAGCGGGTCGAACGGTGCGAGCAGCGGCGCGAGGGCGGCCACCGCCAGCCACACGACGAGCACGACGGCGCCCAGCACCGCGAGCGGCTGCCGCCAGGGCGAGCGCGCGCCGCGGGGAGCGAGCCGCCGGGTCCATCGGCCGGGGCGTTCCAGGACGTCGCTCATCGCAGCCGCACCCGCGGGTCGACCACACCGGTGACCAGGTCGACGAGGAAGTTGATGGCGATGTAGGTGACGCCCACCACGATCCCGACGCCCATGATGGCCGGCAGGTCGAGCTTGGTGGCGGCCAGGTAGGCGTACTGCCCCAGACCGTTCCAGGCGAAGATCTGCTCGGTGAGCACGGCCCCGGACAGCAGCGAGCCGAACGCGAGCCCGACCATCGTGAGGATGGGCAGCAGCGCACCGCGCAGCACGTAGCCGAACGTGACCTGGGCCGGTGCCAGACCGCGGGCCCGCGCCGCCGTGACGTAGGGCTCGGCGAGCACGTCGAGCACGGCCGAGCGGGTGAACCGCACGAGCAGCCCCGCGATGTAGAGGGTGAGCACGAGGGCGGGCAGCACGAGGTGCAGCGAGGCGTTGGCGACGATCGACCACTGCCCGGCCAGGGCCCCGTCGATCGTGTAGAAGCCCGTGACGTGCGGTGGCGGGGTGAGGGTCGCGTCGAGCCGGCCGGAGCCGGGCAGCCAGCGCAGCCGGAAGAAGAACACGTAGAACACGACGAGCGAGAGCCAGAACATCGGGGTGGAGACGCCGAGCAGGCTGACCACCCGGATCACCTGGTCGGTGAAGCGCCGGTGCCGCAGCGCCGCGAGCAGGCCGAGCCCGACGCCGAGCAGCACCGAGACCACGAGCACGGCCGTCGCGAGCTCGGCGGTCGCGGGGAACGCCCCGGCGAGGTCCACCGCGACCGGGTGCCGGGTCTGCGGGGAGGTGCCGAGGTCGCCGTGCAGCAGGCGCACGAGGTAGTGCCAGTACTGCAGCGGCAGCGGGTCGTCCAGGCCCATCAGCCGCCGGTACTCGGCGACGATCTGCGGGTCGGCCGCGGCCTGGTCGCCCAGCACCGCCGCCAACGGGTCTGCGGGCACCAGGTTGGTGAGCACGAACGTCACCACGGTGATGCCCCACAGCAGCAGCACCGAGATGCCCAGCCGGGTCAGGACGTACCGCACCAGCGGGTGGGCACGCCGACGCGACCCGCGGAGGTCGTCCGCGGGTCGCGTCGAGACGTCGTTGCTCATGCGGTGGTGCTCAGTGGATCGACGCGAGGTCGAGCAGCCACAGCGGGCTCGGGACGACGTCCGAGACGGTCGTCGTGGTGACGACCGACTGGGCCGGCTGCAGCAGCGGCACGATCGGGCCGACCTCGTTGAGCGTGCGCTGCAGGTCCTGGTACGCGGTGTTGCGGGTGTCCGCCGACGCGGACTGCGCGGCCGCGACGAGCGGGGCGACCTGCTGGCCGGAGGGCGAGTCCGCGGTCCAGTTGGCCCGCGTGGCGACGCCCTGCCCGGGGGTGAACGCCAGGTAGTTCGACGCGTCCGGGAAGTCCGGGCCCCAGTACGACAGCGCGGCCTGGACGGTGTTCGAGCGCAACGTCGAGTAGTAGGTCGCCGCGGGCTGGGGGTCCAGCTGCAGGGTGATCCCGACGGCCTTGAGGTCGGCCTGGATCGACTGGGCGATGAGCTCGAGGCGCAGGCCCTGGACGGTCACGTCGGAGGCGTACAGGTAGCTGATCGGCTCACCGGCGTAGCTGGACTTGGCGAGCAACTCCTTGGCCTTGGCGACGTCGTAGGAGTTCGCCGGGTCGCTGGTGAGCGCCCCGGGGAACTGGACCGGCACGACGCCACCGGGCTGGACCGAGCCCTTGCCGGCGATGTCGAGCAGCTTGCTGTAGTCGATGGCGTGCCGGACGGCCGCGACGAAGTTCGGGTCGGACGCCGCCTTGCCGTGCTCGGCGTCGGCCGCGAAGAACGTGTAGACGGTGAACCCAGAGATGCCGTTGATGACCTTGGTCGAGCCGCCGTCGAGGCCCTTGGCGTTGTCCGGGGAGATGTCCAGCGCGATCTGCGCGGTGCCGGACTGCACGTTGAGCTTCTGGGTGGCCGGAGCGACGTTCTCGATGACGATCTTGTCCCAGGTCGGCGCCGTGCCGACGTAGCTCGGGTTGCGCTTGAGCACGATCTTCGAGCTCACGTCGAGGGTGTCGATCTGGTAGGCGGCCGACCCTGCCGACGCGGTGTTGAGGAAGGACTCGGCTGCGTCGTCCGTGCCGGTGGTGCCACCGTGCTCGACGACGAGCTTCTTCTCCACGATGCCCAGCGACGGGTTCGCCAGGATGGCGGGCAGCGCCAGGTTCGGCGTGGCCGTCGTGAGCGTGAGGGACGTGTCGTCGACCTTGGCCACCGTGACGCCGTCGAGCAGGAACGACGGGCTGCCGGTGATCCCCTGGACGCGCTGGTAGGAGAACACGATGTCGTCGACCGTCACGGGGGTGCCGTCGGCGAACCTGTGCTCCCCGTTGAGGGTGAGGGTGAGGGTGAGGTTGTCCGGCGAGAACGCGAACGTGGTGAGCTCGGGCACGGGGGTCGTGAGGTCGGTGCCCTCGAACGTCGTGGCGTGCTCGTACACGTTGTGCCCGAGCAGCTCGCCGGTGAACTCGTAGGAGCGGGCCGGGTCGGCCGTCTTGAGGTCGAACGTGCTGTCGACCACGAGCGTGCCGCCGGACGCGGACGACGCGGCGGGGGCGGACCCCGACGAGCCGCAGGCGGCCAGGACGAGGGCGGCGGTCGCCGCGAGGAGCGGGACGACGAGGGAGCGTCGCAGGGTGCGGTTCATGGGGGATCTCCACAGGGTGCGGGCGCGCAACGGCGTCAGAGGTCGAGCCGGCGCTGGGGGGTGCGGCGGGGGGTGCCGCGGGACGCGCAACCAGACCTCCCGGCCGGGCCGGGGGTCTGCGGGGTCAGACGCGCAGGGTGGTCGTCAGTGACGACAGGGGACGGCCCGGCGCGTCCGACGACAGCAGACGACCAGCTCGGTCGCCATCTGGGCTGTCATCGTGCGAGCCGCCATTCGTGTCGTCTCCTTCGGTCCCGCCGCAGACGGCGGATGGTGCGCTTGCCCGGACGAGCAGTCCGTGCCAGGTCTTCTCCCGGGGGCACCCCGTCGCTCAGGGGTTGCCGTCTCACCTGCCGGGTCAGCCGCCCGCGAGGGACGACGTAAGAACTCTTGACCGGTCAATCACTTTAGCAGTCAGGTGAACGGTGACCGGCGACGCCCACATCGTGGGACCACTGTCACGTCGCCCCAGGTCAGACCGTCGAGCCATGCTGCCCGTGCCGCCACAGCCACCACGCAGCCACGACCCCCTGCACGATGACGACGGCACTGATGCTCGACGCGATGACGCCGGCGGACTGGTCGGCCGCGGTGAGCAGGTCGAAGCCGGCATGCCACACGAGCACCGGCACGACGCTCCAGCCGGCGCCCTGGGCGATCCAGGCCAGCAGGTACGAGCCCGCGACCAGCGCGATCATCCAGCCGAGAATGCCCCAGCCCATGTCCACGTAGGTGGGGTTGAAGAAGAAGGCCGGCAGGTGCCAGCCGATCCAGACCGCCGCGACGAGCGGTGCGGCCCGGAAGGTGCCGTACCGGCGCGCCAGCTCGGGCAGCAACCAGCCCCGCCACCCGGTCTCCTCGCCCAGACCGAAGGTGAGGACCCAGACCGCCGCGACGCCCCATGCGCCGACGCCGGGCAGCTTCGAGGTCAGACCGAAGCCGCCGAGGTCGGGCAGGCTCCCGGTCACGGCCCAGGCCGCGCCGTAGCCGACCACCAGGTAGGCGATCGGCATCCCGACGGCGGCGAGCCACCAGAGCCGACCGAAGCGGAGCGCGAACGTCCGACGCAGCCAATGGCGCACGCCCTGCCCCCCACCCGTGCGGTACGACGCAGCGAGGGCGCCGAGCGCAGGCCCGAAGGAGGCCATGAAGAACTGCAGCGGCACCGTCGGCAACGCGGTGCCGAGCCGTGCGTTCGCCAGCAGCGGGAGCCAGACCGCCCAGGTCACCGCGAAGGCGACCGCGATGAACACGACGATGCCCCCGCCCCTGCTGTCCGGTTGCGGCATGGTGCCCTTCTTCGCGTCGCTATAGCGCCACTATACTAGTGGCACTATAGCGACGGTTACGATCGGGCCATGGCACGAGGCGGTCAGGACGCCACCGGCAGGGACCTGAGAGCCGAGATCGTCGCGGTCGCGGCGGCGCTCCTGGTCGAGCAGGGCGACCCAGAGCGGGTGAGCATCGCCACGATCTGCGCCCAGGCCGGGTGCACGCCACCCTCGCTCTACCACTACTTCCCGACCAAGGACCACCTTCTGCAGGAGGCGAGCGCGCGCGCCCTCGGCGACTTCTCCCGCACCCTGCGCCGACGCACCGACGCAGCCGCGAACCCGGCCGACGAGCTCGCCACCCGCGGCCGGGAGTACCTGGTCTGGGGGCTGAGCCACCCCGCGCAGTACCGCGTGCTCTTCGACCGCCCGCAGACCGCGCCGGCCGCGGGAGCTGAGCCCGGCAGCGGGCTGACCGACCTGGTCGACAACGTCGAGCGGTGCCGCGCGGCCGGGGTGCTCGCGTCGAGCGCCGACAGCCTCACGGTCGCGACCGCGCTGTGGGCCACCGTGCACGGCCTGGTGCTCCTCGGGCTCACCAACCCCGGCGTCCCGCACAGGCTCCTGACGTCCGCCGCCGCGGAGTGCGCGCGCGCCTTCACCGGCGCGACCACCGGACCGGGCGGAGCCGCCGCAACGGCCGCACCCACCGGGACCACCACGGCCGCCGAGACCGCCGAGGACCCCCGGTGACGGCCGACCCGGCGCGCATCCTCGTCGTCGACGACGACCCGGGGATCCGCGAGCTGCTCACCTCGGCGCTCACGTTCGCCGGGTACCAGGTGCAGACCGCCGGGACCGCCGCCGCAGCCCTCGACGCGCTGCGCGACGCCCGTCCGGACCTCGTCGTGCTCGACATCGTGCTGCCGGACGCCGACGGGCTCGACGTGCTGCGGATGGTCCGGGCCGCCGGCGACCGCACGCCGGTGCTGTTCCTGTCCTCCCGGGACGAGGTGGCCGACCGCGTCGCGGGCCTGGCGGCCGGCGGCGACGACTACGTGACCAAGCCGTTCGACCTCGCCGAGGTCGCGGCCCGGCTCGCCGCCCTGCTGCGCCGCGCCCGCCACGAGGACCTCGACCCGGACGTGCTGGTCTACCGCGACCTGCGGGTCGACACCGCACGCAAGCAGGCGCACCGCGCCGGCCGGCCGCTCGACCTCACGACCACCGAGTTCCAGCTGCTCGCCACCCTGGCCGCCGGCCCCGAACGGGTGCTGTCCAAGGCCCAGCTGCTCGAACGGGTATGGGCCTACGACTTCGGTGGCGACGGCGCCGTCGTCGAGAAGCTCGTCTCACGGCTGCGCCGCAAGGTCGACCCGCCCGACGCCGTCCCGCTCATCCGCACCGTGCGCGGGTTCGGGTACTGCCTGCGCGCGGACGACCCGGGGGATCGATGAGGTCCCTGCGGGCGCGGATCGCCGTGGCCGTCGCGACCGTCGTCGTCGCCGGGATGGTCGCCGTGGCGGTCGTGAGCGTGCTGGCCCTGCGGTCCTACCTGGTCGGGCGCGCCGACTCCGAGCTCGTCGGCACCCGGGACCGGGTGAGCGCCGTGCTCGACACCCGGGGTGAGGCGCTCGTGCCCGAGCAGCTCGTCCGCGGCTCGGTGCGCGCCGGGCTCGGCGCCTCGGTGGTCCACCTGCGCGCCGGCGGGCGGACGGTCGCCAGCTATGCGGCCGACGGACCAACCAGCTCGGCCCCGACCGACGCGGAGGTCACCGCGCTGCTGCGCGGCCCCGGCTGGGTGCCGTCCGCCGGAGCCGGGCACCGCGGGATCGCGGTCGAGACGCCCGGGCTCCTCGACGTCGGGTACTCGGAGACGGTGGCCGCCGATGCTCGTCCCCAGGTCTGTCAGGGAACTGGGTAGCTGCACTCGCCTATGAAGGAGCTCACTGTGCCCGAGGGGATCGTCCGCTGGTTCGAC
>NZ_VWSD01000114.1 GCF_009829685.1 Cellulomonas citrea | reverse complement strand
CGACCGGCCCGCGGCGAGCGGCGCTGGCTCGTCGGGGCGGTGGCCGCCGGCGGGGTCGCGGGGCCCGTGCTCCTCATGGCCGGGCTGTCCTCGATGCCGGCGTCGGGCGCGTCCCTGCTGCTCAACGCCGAGGGTGTGCTCACGGCGGTGCTCGCCTGGGTGGTGTTCCGCGAGCCCGCAGACCGCCGCGTCGTGCTCGGGATGCTCGCGATCGTCGCCGGGGCCGTCGTCATCGCCGTGCCCACCGGCCAGGCGCAGGTCGGCAGCGTCTGGCCGGTGCTGGCCGTGCTGGGGGCGTGCGCCTGCTGGGCGCTCGACAACAACCTCACCCGCAAGGTGTCGCACGTCGATGCGACCTGGCTCGTCACGGTGAAGGGCGCGGTCGCCGGCCCGACGAACCTCGTGCTCGCACTGCTGCTCGGCGCGCACCTGCCGACGGCCGGGTCGACGGCCGCCGCGATGGCCCTGGGCTTCGTCTCCTACGGGCTCAGCCTCGTGCTGTTCATCGTCGGGCTGCGGCACGTGGGCACCGCCCGGGCGGGCGCCTACTTCTCGGTCGCCCCCTTCTTCGGCGCGGTGCTCGCCGTCGCCCTGGGCGATGCGGTGACCTGGCAGCTGCTGCTCGCCGGCGCCCTCATGGCGCTGGGCACCTGGCTGCACCTCACCGAGGCGCACGGGCACGCGCACACCCACGAGGCCGTCACCCACGAGCACGGGCACACGCACGACGACGGGCACCACGAGCACAGCCATCACGGCGACGGGCCCGTCGGACCCGACGGCCAGCACCGGCACCTGCACACGCACGCCCCGCTGACGCACAGCCACGAGCACTACCCCGACACCCACCACCGCCACGAGCACTGACGGCGGGCGGACGTCGATCGCTCAGCCGAGCAGCGCCCGCACGTCCCCGGCGGACAGCCGGGCGTCGGCCAGCTCGCCGCCGCCGAGCACCGAGTCGAACAGCCGGGCCTTGGCGTCCTTGAGCGCCATCACCTTGTCCTCGATGGTGCCTGCGGCGACCAGCCGGTAGACCATCACCTGCTTCGTCTGGCCGATGCGGTGCGCCCGGTCGACGGCCTGGGCCTCGACCGCGGGGTTCCACCACGGGTCGAGCAGCACCACGTAGTCGGCCTCGGTGAGGGTGAGCCCGACGCCGCCGGCGCGCAGGCTGATGAGGAACACCGGCACGTCACCGGTGCGGAAGCTCTCGATCACCGCGGGCCGGCCGGTGGTCGCGCCGTCGAGGTAGGCGTAACCGGTGCCGTGCGCGTCGAGCCGGTCGCGGACCCGGCCGAGCACGCCCGTGAACTGGGAGAACACGAGGACCCGGTGCCCGTCGGCGACGATCTCGTCGAGCATCGCGGCCAGGTGGTCGAGCTTGCTCGCCGGGACGCCGGTGTGCGCCTCGTCGACCAGGGACGGGTCGAGCGCCAGTCGCCGCAGCAGCGTGAGGGACCGGAAGATCTCGAACCGGTTGCCGTCGAAGTCCTCCAGCAGCCCGAGCACCTTCTGCCGCTCACGTGCCAGGTAGCGGTCGTAGAGCGCGCGGTGCCGGGGCGCCAGCTCGACCTCCACGACATGCTCCAACCGCGCCGGGAGGTCGGCGGCCACCTGCTCCTTGGTACGGCGCAGCACGAGCGGCCGGATGCGTCGTCGCAGGTCGGCGAGGCGCGCGGTGTCGCCGTCACGTTCGATCGGCACCCGGTAGTGCTCGGTGAACCGCTGCAGCGACGGGAACAGCCCCGGCGCCACCAGGCCCAGCAGCGCCCACAGCTCGAGCACCGAGTTCTCCAGCGGCGTGCCGGTGACGGCGACCTTGATCGGCACGCGCAGCGTCCGCGCGCACGCGTAGGCCCGCGACTGGTGGTTCTTCACGGTCTGCGCCTCGTCGAGCACGAGCGCGGAGAAGGTCAGTCGCTCGTACTCGGCGAACTCGAGGCGGAACAGCGTGTACGACGTGACGACGACGTCGGCCCCGGCGACCACCTCGGCGAGGCTCGAACCGCGCTTGCCGGCGGTCGCCTCGACGGTGCGCACCACGAGGTCCGGGACGAACCTGGCGGCCTCGCCCGCCCAGGCTCCGACCACGGACGTCGGCGCGACGACGAGCAGCGGACCCTGCTGCCCGGCCGGCTGGGCCCGCAACCAGGCGGCGAAGGTGAGCAGCTGGAGCGTCTTGCCGAGCCCCATGTCGTCGGCCAGGATTCCGCCCAGCCCGCCTTCGGCCAACCGCCGCAGCCACGCGTACCCGGCCCGCTGGTACGGCCGGAGCTGGGCCTTGACCTGCGCGGGGACCTCGTCGGCCGACGGCGGGTCGGCGAGCTCGGCCAGCCGCTCCACCGCCTCGGTCCAGGCCGCCGCCTGCTGCACGACGACGCCGAGCGCGACCAGCTCGTCCCAGGCACCGACGTCGAACCGGCTGACCCGCAGCGGTCCGCGACGGTCGTCGCCCAGCGCCCGGGCCTCCTCGACCAGCGTGCGCAGCGCCGCGAGCTGCGGGGTGTCGACCCGCAGCCACAGCCCGTCGTCGAGCAGCACGCGATCTTCGCCGAGCACGAGGGCGCGCAGCACCGGTTCGAGCGGCACCTGGCGGTCCTCGACCTCGATCGTCACCTGCAGCTCGAACCAGTCGCGGTCGCTGCCGAGGGTGGGCTCCTCACCGTCGGTGCCGGTGGCCGCGTCCGCGCCCGGTCTCGTCCCGACGCCTGACCGGCCGCTCGGGTCCATTCCGGTGCCGTCGTCCAGTCCAGTACCTGACCCGGTGCCGACCAGGACGCGTGCCGGGGTGGCGGCCTCGCGGTAGTCGGGCAGGTCGCCGACGACGTGGACCTCGACGCCCTCGACCTCGCGCAGCGCGGGGAGCACCTGGTCGACCAGGGTGACGGTGTCCCAGTCGGTGAGGCCCGTCGTACCCGGCCGGTGGGTCCGCAACGGTTCGAGCAGCGCGTCGCGCAGGCGGTCCGCACCGCCGTGCGCGTCCTTGCGCTCACCGGCCGGCGCATCGGCGACCGAACCGCCCGGTGCGAGGGCGCCGGCCACCGCCGCCGCTGCGGTTGCCAGCAGCGCGGCCTCGCCGTCAGGTGAGCGCCACGGCTCGGTGGCCCGGTCGATCGGCCCGAGCGGTACAGCGGCGGGAGCCTCCTGCCCGTCGTCCACCCGATAGGCCCACGACCAGCCGACATCGACGGTGTGCCGCTCGCGCACGGCGATGTCGAGTCGCAGCCCGGGGACGGCGGGTTCGGGCAGCCGGACGGTGCCGTCGACGCTCGCCAGCGGCAGCACGGTGGACAGCCGCGGCGCGTAGCTGCCCCAGAAGACGTCGGCCGTCGGGGTCGGGACCCGCAGCGTGCCGGGCATGGTGAGCAGCGCCTCGGCCCGCCGGTCGAGCGGCTGGGCGAACCGGGCCAGCTCGAGCCCTCCCGCGCCCTCGGTCCACCAGTAGACCCCGACGGGTCCGGGCAGCCCGACCAGCCCGAGCCGTTCGGGGTCGAGCCGCGTCCCGTCGACGAGGACGCCGGGCAGGACCTGCAGCCCTGACCCGTCCTCGTGCAGGTCGAGCTGCACCTGGGCAGGTTCGTCGTGCACGGTCACGGCGCGGTTGGGGGCCGCGGCCGTGAGCAGCTCGACGCCGATCCGCCGCAGCTCGGCGAGCATCGCCCAGACCGCCACGCCCGGGCCGCGGTCGAGGTAGAGCCAGGTCGGGGTGCTGGTCCACGACCGGGGTCCGGCCGTCGTCTCGATGAGCCGGTGCAGCGCCACGAGACCCTCGCGGTGGTCCCGATCGAGCGGGGTCCCCGAGTACCCGACGGTCACGTTGGACCAGCCGGCGCCGGTGCGGACCCACGTGCCCTTCTCGCTGCGCAGCGCGGGGCGCACCGCGAGCCGGTGGGCGCGCGGCGGGTCCTGCCACTGCTCACCCGCGCCGAGCTGCACCTCGAGCAGCAGTGCGAGCGGGGCTCCGTGACGCGGCTCGGAGTGACGCCGGGGGGTGAGCACCGAGTCGAGCACCTGCGCCCAGGCTGCCTGCTGCGCATGCCCGCCAGCAGCACCGATGCCGGTGGACGACGAGCCGGGGGAGTGCGAGTCGGTGCCCGACGGGCCGGCGGACGACGTGGCCATCCCCGTCGGGCCAGCCTGCTGCGCGTTGGCGTCCGACGAACCGGTGGACGCCGTGGCGGCTCCTGCTCGCCCGAACGCCGGCAGGTCCGCGCCCTCCGGGTCTCCGTCCGACGGATCTGGCTCAGGCGCCAGCGCGGCCTCCGACGGCCGCACCGCCGCCTGGAGCAGGAGCGCGGCCACGTGCTTGCAGGAGTGCTGGACCGGGCAGGTGCACATCCCGGTGACCGGTTCGCCGTCGGGCTTGAGGACGATGTGCTGGGTGTAGACCTCGCGCGCTGAGCCCCGCACCCGGCCGCGCAGCAGACCTCGGCTCTCGTCCCAGCTCACGGCGTGCGCCCGCAGGTCCAGCGCGTAGGCGAGGCCGCGTGCGAACGCCTCCGCTCCGACGAGTCGCCGCACCTGGTCCTCGGAGACGGCCGGGATGTGCACGGCGACGAGCCTAGGCCGGGGGTCCGACGCGGGGCCGGGGCTAGGGCCAGGCTCAGCAGCCGGGGTCGTGGGGGTGGTCGGTGCAGCTGCCGCGGGTCAGGTGGGCGGAAGCCTCACGGATCTCGAACGGGGCGCTCGCGCTGGTCGTGGTCGCCGTGCCCGGCACGGGCCGGACCGTCGGGTCGTCGCCCACGGTGTAGGTCGCCTGCCAGGTCGTGGTCAACGCGACCCTCCCCGTGCCAGGACGGGTGAACGGGTACGACACGTCCTGGTGCGGGTACGGGTGACCCGGGCTGGTGGTGGTGAACACCTTCTCCCCGTAGTCCCACGTGAACTGCGAGGCGGTCACCTGGAACGTGACCGGCACCCCCAGCACCGTCGCACCCAACATCTGCGGCGCCGGATCGGTGAAAGCGATCGTCTCCTTGTTCACCAACACCCACCCCCGATCGGGCTGCACCCTCACCACCGACGGTGCGATCGGCAACCGACGAAACTCAGCAAGCACCTGCTCCGCCGACGGAACCGGACCACCCACACACGTCAGGTCCGCGACCAGCACGTAGTCGGACCACGGCGTACTCGCGCTCGGCCGCTCCGAACGCCACAGCGGCAGCAGCACCGGGGCGTCGCCGCACACGTCACTGTGGTCGACCACCCGGCCGTCCGAGCACGGCCAGCTGTACCCCGCACCCCCGCTCATGAGCCCGCACACCTCGGCGCGCAGGTACCTGACCAGCGGCGGAGCAAACGAGACAGGCGCCGGACGACCGCCCGGGACAGCACCTGTGCCTTGGAGGATCTCGGTGAGCGAGACCTCGATGTTGTTGTCGCGCGCCCGCGTCGTCGGCTCGGACGGCAGTACCGAGGACGGAGTGCTCGGCGTGGCGACGTCCGGGTCAGGCGAGTCGCCCTCGGCTCTGGCCGCTCCTGCACTGAGCGCAACCACCAGTGCCACCAGCACAGCCGCCGACCACAGGCGTCTCACGGCGCGGCGGTCGGTACGACCGCGCCCTTCTCGAACCACTGCCCCCCACGCAGCAGCCAGTTCGGGCCCTCCCGATGGAGCACGAGCAGCATCTGTCCGTGCGCGCCTTCGGTCGTCGCGACGGAGGAGCCGTCCGCGCGCAGCACCTCGGTACTCGGCTTGTCGAAGTCCACGAGTACCGCGAACGCCAGTGGGTTGAGCTCCTGGGTCCGAGTCACCGTGACATCCCAGCGCCCTTCGCGGCTCACCTGGCCGAGCGTCGCCTGAGCGGCCGCATCGCTGGCAACCCCCGCGCAGAACTCGCAGTCCGGTGTGCTGAGCGCCTGCCAGTCGGTCGCGTCGTTGGTCTCGCGGACGTAGGCGTACGCGTCGCGCGCGAACCACAGCGCCGCCGCGTCGGCACCCGCCTCACCGTTGTCCGCCCACTGCGCGGGCTTGGCCGGCGACGCCATCGGCGCCGGCAACCCCACCAAGGGCGATGACGCCGATGCCGTCGGAGTCACGGCCGGATCCGGGGAGCACCCCGCCAGCCCGAGAACCACGCCCACCGCGACAACCATCGCGACCCACCGTGCCCGACCCATGCGCGCCCCCGCTCGCCACCCACCTACCCACGGCCACCTGCTCACGGCCACCCCCTGCCCGGGCGACCTGGGCACCGACCCTGGCACAGCCCCGACGACGACGCGCCGAGTTCTCCACAGGCCCACGACGACGTGCGCCGGGCCGGATCTGCCCGCAGGCTGGTGCGGCCGCCTCGTCCGACCGTGTCAGTGCCTCGGACGATGCTGGGCACCCACTGCGACGAGGAGGTCACCGATGGCTGTCTCACTCACCCCGTACCTGCACTTTCGCTCCGAGGCCCGCGCTGCCCTCGAGTTCTACCGGTCGGTCTTCGGCGGCGAGGTCCAGATCAGCACCTTCGCCCAGTTCGGGGTCTCGTCCGACCCCGCCGAGGCCGACCTCGTCATGCACGGCTTCCTGCGGACCTCCAGCGGCCTGGAGCTCATGGCCTCCGACACCCCGAGCCACATGACGGCCCCCGTCGGGACCGGCGTCTCGCTGTCCCTCAGCGGCTTCGGGGTGGACGACGCGACGCTGCGCGGCTACTGGGACGGCCTGCGCGACGGTGCCCGGGAGATCGGCGCCGAGCTGGCGCCTGCGCCGTGGGGTGCCTCGTTCGGGCAGCTCACCGACCGGTTCGGCGTGGTCTGGCTGGTCAACATCGACCCCGGCGAACCCGTGGGCTGACCTGCCGGTGGGCCGATCCGGCGCCCCGTGCGAGGCGGACGGGACGCGGCCAGGACCATGTCGCACCAGTTCGCTAGCCTCGGCCCCGTGAGCGTCTGGGAGCCACCGGCGGCGGTCGAGCAGTTCCCGGTCCCGGTCGCGCCCCGCCGGCGACGACGGCGTTGGCCGGCGGTCCTGCTCGTCGTCGTCCTGGCACTGGGCGGTGCCGCAGGCGCGGGCGCCCTCGTGATCTCCCAGCGCGACTACACCCAGGCGGCCGACCACCTCAACGCCCTCGTCGACGAGGCGCAGGACTCCCAGACGGCACAGGCCGCGGCGGTCGCCTCGGGGACGACGGCGGCGCACGAGGCCGATGCTCTCGCGGCCCTGGCGGGGGCTGGCTTCACCGATGCGGCCGCCGGCACCACCCTGAGCGCCGATGCCCGCGCGCTCGACGCAGCGGTGGCCGTCGCCGGGACCGGGCTCGACGTCCCGGCGTATGCGGCTCGGCACCCGCAGACCTGGTGGCCGCCCGCCATCCGCAGCGCCACCACCCAGCTGCGCGACCGGGCTGACCAGCTCGCCGCCGCCGTCAGCCAGGCCCAGGCTGCGACCAAGGCCGTGACTGACGCGACGGCGAAGGTCGCGAGTTCGCGCGACGCCCTGCTGGCGTCGGTCGCACCGGTGTCGGCGCAGGTCGACGCGGCGAACGACATGGCGACGAACGACTCGCGGTTCGCCTTCCGGGACGCGGCGGCGGCCGTCGACCCGACGTCGGGCGATCAGGTGGCGGCGCTGACGACCTACGTGCAGGCGGGCCAGGCGCTCGTCGCGTCCCAGGCGGCGGAGGAGGCCGAGCTCGCCGGCCCGTTGCATGCGCGCAAGGTCGCCGTCGTGGAGTTCGCCCGGTCGATCGACGGCGGTGTGCTCCTCGACTTCACCTGGGCCCCGACGCTGTCCATCGACGGCCAGACGTGGGGACGCGCCGGGTCGCTGGCCGGGTGGACCCAGTTCTGGTTCGACCGCGGTGGCTACGCGACGATCTCCCTCACCGACTCGGTCGCGGCGGAGTGGCCGACGTCGAAGTCGCTGGTGGTGCACGAGGTGGGGCACGCGATCCAGACGAAGTGCCCCGACCTGGCGGACCACTCGACCCGGGCCGCGGTCGAGGCGTGGGCGACGGCGTGGGCGATCGGCATGGGGTACACCGACCCCGGCAACGGGACGCAGGCGTACGGCGAGCCCCCGGCGTCGCTGGTGGAGGTCTCCAAGTCCTGCCGCTAGCCCTCGCAGCCGGGGTCGTGGGGGTGGTCGGTGCAGCTGCCGCGGGTCAGGTGGGCGGAGGCCTCACGGATCTCGAACGGGGCGCTCGTGCTGGTCGTGGTCGCCGTGCCCGGCACGGGCCGGACCGTCGGGTCGTCGCCGACGGTGTAGGTGGCCTGCCAGGTCGTGGTCAACGCGACCTTGCCGGTCCCGAGGTGGGTGTACGGGTAGGACACGTCCTGGTGCGGGTACGGGTGACCCGGGCTGGTGGTGGTGAACACCTTCTCCCCGTAGTCCCACGTGAACTGCGAGGCGGTCACCTGGAACGTGACCGGCACCCCCAGCACCGTCGCACCCAACATCTGCGGCGCCGGATCGGTGAAAGCGATCGTCTCCTTGTTCACCAGCACCCACCCCCGATCGGGCTGAACCGTCAACACCGACGGGGTGATCGGCAGGGTCTGGAACGCGGTGACGACCTGCTCCGGCGTCGGGTCCGGCCCACCGGCACAGGTCACGTTCTCGACCAGCACCCAGGGCTGCCAGTCGTCGGACGCTGTGACGCGAGTGGACTCCCACCAGGGGCGAAGGGCCGGGGCGTCCCCGCAGACGTCGGTGTGGTCGAGCACCACATCCGGCCCGCACGGCCAGTACCGCCCCTCACCCGCCGAGTACACGCCGCAGATCTCGGCCCGCATGTGGCGAGCTAGCAACGGAGCCACCCGGGCCACCGTCGACCCCGTCGGAGCGAAGCTGTCGGTGCTGCCTGGCAGATTCTCTGTTCCGTAGACCTCGACCGTGTGGTCACCAGCCTGGGCTCCGATCTTGTGGTCGCCTCCGTCCGCAGCCACCCACCCGGGCAGCGCCGCGACCGCGCTGATCACGAGGCTGAACAGTGCCGGGAGCCTCGCTGCCGACCAGGCCCGAACCGTCACGAGCCAGCACCCGCTGTCGGCACCGGCACTCCGGCGTCGAACCACTCTCCGGCTCGGAGACACCAGTTCGGTCCCACCAGATGAACCACGACGTTCAGCTGCCCCGGGGCTCCGTCGAGCGTCTTCACCAGGCTTCCGTCGAGGCGGTAGATGCCCGTGGGACCGTCGCGATAGTCCACGAGCACGGCATATGCCAGCGGGTTGAGCTCCTCGACCCGGGTCACGGTGACCTGCACCCCGGTGAGGCGCTGAACCGTGCCGGCGGTCAGACCGTCCTGCACGGACTTGGTCGTGTTGGCGCAGAACACGCAGTCGGGGAGGCTCAGTGCCTGCCACTGCGTCGAGTCGTTCGTCTCGACCACGTAGGTGTAGAGGTCGCGCACGAACCACACCGCCGCCGCCTGGGCACCGCGCTCGCCGGTGTCCGCCCAGTGCTCCGGCAGTGTCGGCGACGCGACCGGTGCCGGGAGCGTCGGGGTCGAGGAGGCCGCCGTCGCCGCGACGCTGGGCGCCACCGACCCGTGCGGCGAGCACCCCGCCAGCACGACGACCCCTGCCGCCAGCCCGGCTGCCACCGGCACCCACCTGGACCTGACCATGCGCGCCCCCGCTCGCCGTACCCACCTTCGGGCGCCACCCTCACCCAGGCGGCGTGGGCACCGACCCTGGCACAGCACCGACGACGACGCG
>NZ_VWSD01000113.1 GCF_009829685.1 Cellulomonas citrea | reverse complement strand
GGGCGGCCCGCACCGTCGCGGACAGCGCCGCCTCCGGTGCCATCGCCTCACCCGCGTGCGGCATCCCGGGGTGCACGTGCAGCTCGAGCGGCACGCTCGCGGCGGCCAGCCGGGTGGCGTAGCCCAGCACCTCGCCGAGGAACAGGTCGCAGTCGCCGACCTCGAGGTACGTGGCGGGCAGCCCGGCCAGGTCCTCGGCCCGTGCGGGTACTGCACCGGCCGGGGCGGCATCGGTGCCGGCGGCGGCCCCGAGGGCTGCGCCCCAGGCCAGGGCGTTGACCGCCGGGGTCCACGTCATGAGCGGCACGAGGCGCCGGTCGGTGGCCTTGGTCCGGTCGTCGAGCATGGGGTAGAGCAGCAGCTGGAGCGCCAGTGCGGGGCCCTGGGCGTCGCGGGCGCGCAGCGCCGTGAGCGCCGCGAGCCCCCCGCCGGCCGAGTCGCCGGCCACGACGAGCGGGAGATCGACGGCACCGAGCTCCGCGCGGTGCGCATCGGCCCAGACGAGAGCCGTCCAGGCGTCGTCCTCGGCGGCAGGGGAGGGGTGCTCGGGGGCCAGTCGGTAGTCGACGGCCAGCACGAGCACCGCGCCGTCGGCGGCCAGCCCGGCGCAGATGCGGTCGTGGGTGGCCAGCGAGCCCGCGATGCGACCGCCGCCGTGCAGGAAGACGACGAGCGCACCGGGCGCCTCGTGCTGCGGGCGGTAGAGCCGGGCCGCCAGCTCGTCGGTGAGCTGGAGGTCCTCGCGCGTGACCCCGGGTGCGTCGGGCACCGGGTAGGACTCCATCGCCGCGTCGAGGGCGGCCCTGATGCCGGCGAGGTCGACCGGTGCCGGTCCCTTGGCCGTGGCCGCCATGGCGGCGCGGATACCTGCAGCGATCTCGGGGTCCAGGGCGCGTGCCACGGTCGTCAGGCTACTGACGGTGGCCCCGTCGTCGCGGCCCCGTCCACCAGGAGGACGTGCCCGCGGGTGCTGCCCCGGGGCCCGACCCGGGTGCGGGAGATCAGTCCCAGAACTCGGGCAGGTCGTCCTTCTCGAGGGTGGCCCGCACGATCTCGGCGAACACGGATTCGGTGGACTGGACACTCGTGGTGCTCATGGCACGACCATCGTCCGCCGGTCCCGGGCCCGGGTGGGACCTCCGGCCTGACTTCGTCGTGACCTCGACCTCATTCCTCAAGCGCGGCTAAAGGAATGGGCCGTTTCCGTCATCCACGGCTGGGATGAAGGTCATGAGACGACGCGGCTGACCAGTCAGTTCGCGCGTGACCACCGGGCGAGCTGACCGGCCGGGATCACCCGGTGCCGGGCGATCGCCGCCGTCGTGAGCGCCAGCCCCGCGAGCATCCACACGACGAGCAGCCCCACCGGCCCGGCGAGCGCGCCGCCGGCCGTCACGGACTGCAGCGCGTGCAGCGCCGGGCCGAGCGGTGTGAGGTCGTAGAGCTGCCCGACGAGCGCCGGCACCGTCGAGACGACGGCCGCCGCGAGCCCGATGGTCGCCACGAGCACCGCGACGAAACGCCCGATCCCGCGGAAGGCCGCCGCGAGCCCCTGGTTGACCGCCGCGAACGACACGCCCGCCAGGCACGCGATGAGCGTGAACCGCACCCAGCCGCCGGGCGTGAGGTCGAGCGTCGGGGACATCACCGCCGTGATCGCGAGCCCCTGGACCACGCCGACCGCGGCCGCGGGGGCGAAGGAGCGCAGTGCCAGCGCCCAGGACGGCCGCGTCGACCCCAGGGCGCGCGGTGTCATGGCGGCCAGCACGAGGAACGTCGCCAGACCGCCGATCCACAGCGCGAGCGCGACGAGGAACGCGATGATCTGCGAGCCGAGCACATCGGTGCTGCCGGTCGAGGCCACGACCGGGTCGGCCACCACGGAGGCGATGTGGTCGGACTGGTCCTTGGTGTAGGTCGGCACCTGGGTGGCGGCCGTGCCCAGCCCGGACGACAGGCTCCCGGCGCCGGAGGACAGCTGCGCTGCTCCGGTGGCCAGGCCGCTGGCCCCGGAGGCCAGCTGGGACGCGCCGTCGGCGGCCTGCACCGCACCCGAGGCGAGCTTGCCCGCACCCGTCGAGGCGCTCGACGCACCCGAGGCCAGCGCGCTGGCACCGTTCGCGGACTGCGTGAGGTAGCCGGCCAGCGTCTGCAGACCGCTCGCGGTCGCGGCGGACCCGGCGGCGAGCTGCTGGCCCCCGGCGGCGAGCTGCGTCGTGCTCGTGGTGAGGGCCGGCACGCCCGGCGTGCCGACGTTGACCGAGGTGTTGAGCTTCCCCGCGCCCGCCGCCAGCTGCGCCGCGCTGTAGGTCAGGCTCGGCGTTCCGCCGGCCGCCGGCGCGGAGGTCACCTGCTGTGAGTGGATCGTCGCGACGAGGGTGGTGCAGGACGAGGCGTCGCCCGCCTGGCAGCCCTGGGCGAGCAGGTCGATCCCGCCGAGGAAGGTCTGCAGGCCCGTGCTGAGCCCCGACGTCCCCGAGGCAAGGCTCGACGTGCCGTACGAGAGGCTGTTGGGGTCGGTCGACGACGTCCCGTTGATCCCGACGGCGAGCGCGCTCAGCCCGTCGGCGAACGTCTGGGCACCACCCACCGCGGCCTGCGCGGTCGCGGCGGAGGCGGCGGTCTGGGAGGCGAGCTGGTCGAGCCCGGAGGCCAGCGAGGACGCGCCCGTGGCGAGCTTCCCGGTGCCCTGTGCCAGGCCCGACGTGCCGGCGCCCAACGTGCTCAGACCGCCGGCCAGGTCGGCCGACCCCGTGGCGAGCTGGCTCGCACCCGAGGAGAGCTGGCTGCCGCCGGTGGCGAGCTGCTGCGCGCCGTCGGCCGCCTGGGCCAGCGAGGTGCCGAGGGTGCTGAAGCCCACCAGCACGTTCTGCAGGTAGGTGGTGGTCAGGGTGCGGCCGAGCACCTGGGTGGCCGTGCTGGTGACGGCCTGGGCGAGCACCGGGTCCAGCGGCCGGGACTTCTCCGACGTCGCGATGTCGAGGGTCGCCTGGACGGCGTCGGCGCCCTTGGAGGTCGAGGTCGCGGCGGCCGAGAAGTTCGACGGGATGGTGACGACGGCGGTGTACGTGCCCGAGGCGAGCCCGGCGGCCGCGTCGGCGGCGTTGGTCACCACCCAGGTGAGGTTGCTGCCGGAGTCCGAGCTCGACACGTTCGCCACGGTGGCGCTGGGCGAGGGGGTCGGGGTCGGGTTGCCGCTCGCGGCGGGGGTGCTCGACGCGCTGGTCGGCGCGCCGGACGAGGTGACCAGACCCGCCGCGAGCTGACGGCCGAGCGGCACGGTCTGGCCGTTGATGGTCACCGGCTCGTCGAGGTTGACCACCGCCGCCGTGATGCGGTCGAGGTGCTCGGTCGGCTTCCACAGCGCCCAGGTGAGCAGCCCGCCCACGACGAGCGGGACGAGCACGAGCCCGATCACGGTGAACCAGGTGCCCCGGCCCCCGCCACGGATGCGCTCGGGGTGGACGAGGACGGACAGCCGGCTCATGCCAGCACCTCCTGACGCATCGGGCCGACGACGGTGCGTGGACCGGGGGGGAGCAGGTCGTCGAGGTCGTGCTCGTCGAGCACGCTCACGACCAGGGTGCGTTGCGGGTCGTCGCGTCGGGCACGGGCGATCCGCTCGTGGACCGCCTGGCGCAGCCACGGGTCGCCGACCGCGTCGAGGTCGTCGATCACGACGACGGGAGCACCCGTGGCGAAGGCCTCGTCGAGTTCGCCGACCGGGTCGGCGGTGCGGGCCAGCCGGGCGAAAGCCACCGAGTGCCGGATGTCGCGGGCGCGCACGGAGGCCACCAGCCCGTTCACCTTGAGGGTGCCGGCGTCGGCGTGCGCGCGTCCGGCCAGGGTGAGCAGCAGCGGGGTGCGGCCCGAGCGGTGCGGGCCGGTGACGACGAGCGTGCCGCCACGAGGCACCCGCACGGTCACGTCGCGGTAGAGCGCCATGCCGTCGGGGGCGTCGAGACGCAGCCCCTGCGCGGCGATCGCGTCGTCGGCCCCGGGTTCGGGCCAGTCGGCCAGGCGCAGCTCGTCGGCCAGGCCCTCGCCCTCGACGTCGAAGTGCGGCAGCACCCGGTCGAGGAAGCGCGGCATGTGCCAGGCGCGCTCGCCGAGCAGCTGCAGCACGGCGGGCACGAGCGTCATCCGCACGATGAAGGCGTCGATGAAGATGCCGGCGGTGAGCCCGAGCGCGATCGGCTTGATCATCGTGTCGTGCCCGGGCACGAACGCCAGGAACACCGAGAACATGATGATCGCGGCCGCGGTGACCACCTTGGCCGACGACAGGAAGCCGACGCGCACGGCCCGGTGGGCGTCGCCGCGGTGCACGTACTCCTCGCGCATCCGCGAGACCAGGAACACCTCGTAATCCATGGCGAGCCCGAACAGCACACCCATCGCGACGATCGGCATGAAGCTGAGCACGGCCTGCGGCGTGCGGTCGACGCCGAGCAGGCTCGCGCCGATCCCGTGCTGGAACACCAGGGAGACCACGCCGAACGCGGACACGATGGACAGCAGGTAGCCGGCGGTGGCCTTGAGCGGCACCCACAGCGACCGGAACACCATCATGAGCAGCAGGAACGACAGCCCGACGACGAAGATCCCGAACGGCACGAGCGCGGCGCCGAGCTTGGCGGAGATGTCGATCTGCACCGCCGTGAGGCCGGTGACCGACAGGTCGACGCCGTAGACGGACTGGAAGTGGTCGTGCTGGGCCCGGATCGCGTGCACCAGGTTGGACGTCTCCGTCGAGTCCGGCGCACCTGTGGGGATCACCTGGATGACGCCCATGGTGGCGTCCTGGTTCGGGGTCGCCAGCGGCACGGCGGCGACCCCGGGCAGCGCCGCGATCTCCTTCTTGAGGTTGGCCATGAGCCCGAGCGGGTCGGTGGACCCGACGATCGAGCCGGTCACCATGAGCGGACCGTTGTAGCCGGGGCCGAAGTGCTCGGCGACCAGGTCGTAGGTGACGCGTGCGGGGGAGCCGGCGGGCTGGGTCCCGGCGTCGGGCAGGGCGAGCCTCAGGTCGCGGGCCGGCAGCGCGAGCGCGCCCAGCCCGACGACGATGACGAGGATGGTGACGACCGGCCACCGGGTCGAGGCCTTGATCCAGGCCGAGAAGAACCGGTTGGGGTGCACGTCCTCGTCACCGTCGGACGGTGCGGTGGCGGACGGTCCAGCGGCGGGTGCGGCATGGGCTGCGGGCGCGGCGGCGGCGCGTGCGGTCGCGGGGGAGTGCGCACCGCGTGAGGCACGACGTGCGGCCCGCCGCTCGGCACGTCGTCCGGGTCGGATGCGGTCGCCGACGAAGCCGAGCAGCGCCGGGGTCAGAGTGAGCGCGACGAGCACGGCGATCCCGACGCCGACCGCGGCGGCGACCCCCATGATCGTGAGGAACGGGATGCGCGCCACGGCCAGGCCGACCAGCGCGATCATCACCGTGAGCCCGGCGAACACGACGGCCGAGCCGGCGGTGGCCAACGACCGTGCGGCCGACTCGCGGGCGTCCATCCCGGAGCGCAGCTGTCCCTGGTGGCGGGACACGATGAACAGGGCGTAGTCGATGCCGACCGCCAGTCCGAGCATGAGCGCGAGCAGCGGGGTGGTCGAGGAGATGGTGGCGAACCGGGTGGCGGCGTAGATGCCGGCCATCGTGATGGCGACGCCGAGCAGCGCGTTGAGCAGCGGCATCCCGGCGGCCAGCAGCGAGCCGAAGGTGAAGAGCAGCACGACGAGCGCGACGAGCACGCCGATCCCCTCGGTGGCCGAGATGGTCGGCACCGAGATGGTGAACAGGTCACCGCCGAGCGAGACCTGGGACCCGGCGGGCAGTGCGGCCGCGAGCGTGTCCTTGGCCTTGACCAGCGCGTCGGAGGTGCTCGCCGGGATGGTCGTGCTCTGCCCGTTGAGCTGGATGGAGACGATGACGGCGGAGTTGTCCGACGAGATCGCCCCGCTCACGGTGCTGCCGTAGGGGTCGGCGACGGCCTCGACGCGGTCGACCGCCTCGGCGGTGGACACGAAGGCCTCGATCGGGGTCCGCACGGCGTCGGACTGGGCGCTCACCCCGTCGGGGGCGACGACGATCAGCCGGGCGCTGGAGCCGCTCACCTGGGGGAAGGTGTGCGACAGCTGGTTGAGGGCGACCGTCGACTCGGTGCCGGGGATGGTGAACTCGTTGCTCGTGCCCGTGGACAGCGTCGCGGCGGCGGCGCCGACCGCCAGCAGCACGAGCAGCCAGAGCGCGGCGACCCGGCGACGGTGGACGAACGACCACTGACCGAGACGGTAGAGGGTCGACGACACGGCGGCTCCCGAGAGTGACAGAGGATGGATCCGATACGCCGGTGTATCCGATACATCAATGTATCCCATAGGATCGCAGCAACCGAGTGAGGGAGCTGCCGTGCGAGCATCGACGCCGCCCGTGGCCTCCCGGCGGGGTGGCTGCGAACCGGACACCGCGCGCCGGGCCGCCACCCGCGAACGACTGGTCGACGCGGCCTTCGACGTGTTCGCCGAGGTCGGGCTGCCCGCGGCCACCGTCGAGCAGGTCGCCGAACGTGCCGGGTTCACCCGGGGCGCGTTCTACTCCAACTTCACCAGCAAGGAAGAGCTCTTCCTCGCGCTCGTGGAGAAGCAGACGTTCTCCCGGATCGCCGGGCTCACCGAACGGCTCGAGGCGATGCGGCCCCACCTGGCGAGCCACCTCGACGAGGAGCAGCTCGCCGAGCTCCTGCTCGACGTGCTGTGCTGGGCCATGTCGGACCGCCGGTGGACCATCATCGTCGACGACTTCCGGCTCATGGCGCTGCGCGACCACGCCCTGGCCGCCGACTTCGTGCAGATGCGCGACCGGATGGTCGCCTCCGTCCGGCAGATCATCGAGCAGGCGCTCGACGGCACCGGCCGGGTGTTCACCGTCGACCCGAACCTGGCCGTGCGGCTGCTCATCAACACCTACCTCGACTCGGTGCGCGACGACCTGCTCGACGGGGTCGCGGAGGACGACACCGGGCACCTGCGGCTCACCCTGGCCCGGCTGGTGCTCACCCTCACGCGCACCGGGCACGAGGGCGGCGGCCCGACCGTGACGGGGCAGGTCGCCGCCGGTCCCGTCACCGAGACCGCAGCCGAGTCCAGCGCGGGCGCGGTGCACCCGGGCTGACGGTGCGCTAGGACTGGACCTGGAGGCGGGTGCCATGCGCGCGTGGACGGTGGGGCGACCAGGACCGGTGGACGGCGGGCCGTTGCGGCTCGTCGAGCGGCCCGACCCCGTCCCCGGTCCGGGGGAGCTGGCGGTGCGGGTGCTGGCGTGCGGCGTGTGCCGCACCGACCTGCACGTGGCCGAGGGTGACCTGCCGGTGCACCGGACGCACGTCGTGCCCGGTCACGAGGTCGTCGGCGAGGTGAGCGCGCTCGGCGACGGCGTCGACGGGTTCGCCGTCGGCGACCGGGTCGGGGTGGCCTGGTTGCGCGGCACCTGCGGGACCTGCCGGTACTGCCTGCGCGGTGCGGAGAACCTGTGCCCGCACTCGCGCTACACCGGCTGGGACGCCGACGGCGGCTACGCCGACGCCACGACGGTGCCCGCCGACTTCGCCTACCGGCTGCCGCCCGGGTACGACGTCACCGAGCTGGCCCCGCTGCTGTGCGCCGGGATCATCGGCTACCGGGCGCTGGCCCGCACCGACCTGCCACCGGGCGGGCGGCTGGGCATCTACGGGTTCGGCGGCAGCGCGCACCTCACGGCCCAGGTGGCCCTCGCCCAGGGCGCCCGGGTGCACGTGCTCACCCGCGGTGCGCAGGCCCAGCAGCTGGCCCGCGAGCTGGGCGCCGCCTCGGTCGGTGGCGCGTACGACGCCCCGCCCGAGAAGCTCGACGCGGCCATCCTGTTCGCCCCGGTCGGCGACCTCGTGCCGGTCGCGATGCGCGCCCTGGACCGCGGTGGCGTGCTGGCCGTCGCGGGCATCCACCTGTCCGACGTGCCGCGTCTGGTGTACGCCGACGAGCTGTTCTACGAGAAGCAGCTGCGCTCGGTCACGTCCAACACCCGGGCCGACGGGCGCGCCTTCCTCGACCTGGCCGCACGCGTCCGGCTCCAGGTGACGACCGTGCCCTACCCGCTGGCCCGGGCCGACGAGGCGCTCGCCGACCTGGCCGCCGGCCGGTTCGCCGGGGCCGCCGTGCTGGTGCCCTGACTCCTCGCGCGCCACCCGAGGACGGGGCCGCGCGCCACCTGCTGGCGGGTCTGCGAGCCCGACGGCGGATCGGGTGCTCGGTCCGGCTACCGTCGTCCTGCGTCGGGGGACAGGAGGGCACGTGAGCCAGGTCGAGCGCGTCGGGGCCGCCCCGGCGTCCCGTCCCGTGCCGCGGGTGCCGTGGCGCCCCGGTCGCTGGGCCTGGTGGGTCCAGGTGCTCGCGGTCTACGCGCTCTCGCGGGTGTACTCGGCGCTCGTCCTGCTCGTGGTGCTCGGGCAGCAGGGGTCCACGCCGGCGCGGTGGTGGGGGCCGGGACGTCCTCCCTACGCGGTGTTCCTGGCCGACTGGTGGGACGGCTGGTGGTACCGCCAGATCGCCGAGGGCGGCTACCCGGACCAGCTGCCGACCCGCGCCGACGGCCAGGTCACGATGAACGTCTGGGCCTTCTACCCGCTGTACCCGCGGCTGGTGCGGGCGCTGCAGGACCTCACCGGGCTCGGCTGGGACCTGGTCGCCCCGAGCGTCGCCGTCATGGTCGGTGCGGTCGCGATGCTGGGCGTGCACACCTGCATCCGGGCCGGTGCGCCGGCGGCCGTGGCGGCCCGGCCCGGGCTGCCGCTGGCGACCGTCGCGGTGCTGTGCGTCTTCCCGTCCTCGGTGGTGCTCGGTGCCGCCTACACCGAGTCGCTCGCGCTCGTGCTGGTCGCGGTCTCGTTGCTGCTCGTGCTGCGGCGCCGGTACCTGTGGGCGCTGGTGCCCGTGGCGCTGCTCGGGTTCACCCGCGCGGTGGCGCTGCCGCTGGCGGCCGTCGTGGCGGTGCACGCCCTCGTGCGGCTGCGCGAGGCGCGGGCCGGCGGACCGCCGGTGCGCGAGTGGCCGGCGATCGGGCTGCTGCTGGGCACCACGGTCGCCTCGGGCTTCGCCTGGCAGGTGATCGCCGGGGTCGTCACCGGGGTGCCGGACGCCTACCTGCGCACCCAGGAGGCGTGGCGCCGCCCGCGCCCGGTGAGCCCGTTCGCCGGGTGGACCCGGCTCGAGACGCTCAGCCCGACCGTCACCGTGCTGGTCGTGCTGGCGGTGCTCGGGCTGCTCGCCCTGCTGGCCTCGCGCTCCGCCCGGCGGCTCGGGCCGGAGCTGTACGCCTGGTCGGTGGCCTACCTGGTGTACCTGGCGGCGGTGAGCGATGTCATCAGCAGCCTGGTCCGCTTCCTGCTGCTGGCGTTCCCGCTGCTCGCGGCGCTCGTCGGGCTGGTGCCGACCCCGGTGCGACGGGCGCGCTGGTGGCTGGCGGGGCTGCTCGTCGTGCTCGCGGTGCTGCAGGTCCTGTGGGCGTGGCAGATCTGGGTCTACGTGCCCCATGAGGTGGGGTTCCTCAAGGCACCCTGAGCCTCACCAGGTGTCGCGCGCCACCAGCACGTCGCGCAGCAGGTCGGCGCGGTTGGTGACCAGGCCGTCGACCCCGAGGTCGAGCAGCCGGTGCATGTCGGCGACCTCGTCGACGGTCCACACGTGCACCTGGCGCCCGACGGCATGCGCGAGCGCGAGGGTCCGCGCACTCACCACCGCCAGCCCAGCCCGTTCGGGCACCTGGAGGCAGTCGACCTCGCGCAGCGCCCGACGTGCCGCGGCGCGTGCGGCGGCACCTGGCAGCGCCGCGG
>NZ_VWSD01000112.1 GCF_009829685.1 Cellulomonas citrea | reverse complement strand
GCCTGCCGGATGCCGTCCGCGATGCGTCCGGGCGTGGGGCCGAACCCGGCCTGCCGGGCCTGGTCGGTGTTCTCGGCGAACACGCGCACGGACAGCAGCCGGGCCGCCGGTGCCACGCCGAGCACTCCGGAGCCGTCGACCGCACGGGCCGCGATCACCCCGGCGACGGCGGTGCCGTGCCCGTCGAGGTCGGCGTACCCGTGCGCACCGGCACCGTCGCCGACGAGGTCGACACCTCCGGCCAGGGCCGGGGTGAGGTGGGCGTTGGTCGCGTCGACCCCGGAGTCGACGACGGCGACGAGCACCCCGTCACCCCGGGTGATCTTCCACGCCAGGTCCGTCTGCAGCATGGCGAACGCGGCGGGGGCCTGGTCCAACCAGACCACCTGACCCGCGGTGCAGGTCTGGCCCGCCTCGGCGGGGGATCCCCACGTCGTGCCGGACGGCTGTGCCGCGGCGGCCGGTGCGCTGCCGACCAGTGCTGCAGCGACCGTCGCTGCACCGGCCAGCGCTGCGACGGCCAGGGCCGCGACGGCCGGCAGGCGGTGCCGGGTCACGGCGCGACCGTGCTGCTGCGCCCGGCATCGGCGCCGGCGGCCTCGGTCGACAGCGCGGGGCCGACGGGCAACAGCTCGATCCAGCCGCTCGGCACCACGCCGACGTCGGCGGACGTGTAGCCCAGCCGGGCGAGGGTCTCGGCGTCCGGGGCGACGGGGAACGCGGTGCCGGTGGCGTCGACGAGGTAGAGCGTGCCGGCCGAGCTGGTCCCGCGCCCGTTGTCCCGCACGAGGGCTCCGGCACCCGGCGCCACGGTGACCGGCGTGCCGTCGCCGCTCGCGGTACCGACGGCGAGCGAGGTCGTGGCCTGCCCGTCGGTGCGGGTGGTGAGGGCGCAGACCTGCTGGTCGGCGCCCAGCGCCTGCGGGACGGCGGTCGGCCAGCCGCTTGCGCCGGCCGGTGCGACGGCGGTCGGCAGCGCCTCGAGCGTGGCTGCGGGGACGTCGGTCGCGGTGCCCTGCAGCGAGCCGGTCCCCAGCAGGTACAGCTGGTAGGCCAGCGGGGACAGCGCGGCCAGCGACCCGTCGGCCTGCACGACGTACCGGTCGGCGTCGGGGCTGCCGGCTGCGTGCACGGCCTGCCCGACCAGCAGCGACGTCCCGGCCAGCGGGTGCCCGGCGTCGTTGACGACGACCGGTGCGAGCGTGGTGCCCGGGTCGAAGAGGTCGAGCCAGCGCTCGTCCACCTGGTGCCGGGTGGCCTCGCCGAGCCCGAGCGCGCGCAGCACCGGGTCCACCCGGCCGGGGTCGACCTGGTAGCGCCTCGACCCGGCCACCACGAACACCCCGGCGCGGGTCGTGACGACGGCGGCGGCGTCGGTCGCCGTGGCGTGCGGGGTGGGGGCGATCGTGACCTGGGTCGACCCGTCCGGCCCCAGGCAGGCGGTCCAGCCGGTGCCGACCAGGGACGTGCGGGCGGGCAGCTGGTCGGGTGCGCCGATGATGCCGACGCTCTGCCCGACCGGCACCTTCGCGATCCGGGAGGACGACGTCGTGACGACGGCGAACTCCCCGGACGGGATGAGCAGCCGGGCGCTCGTGGTGTTGACCACCGGGTGCAGGGTCCCGTTTGCCGAGACGAACCGGGCCCCGGTGTCGGTGGCGACGACGAGCCGGTTGTTGGACCAGCCGTCGGGCAGCCCGGGGGAGATCATCCCGGAGAACACCCCGCCCACCACGACGAGCGCGGTGAGGACGAGCCCGGCGACGACGGCCCGCATCGGCCGGGCCGGCTCGAGCTCCTTGCCACCGGCGGCACCGCTGGTGAAGGCGGTGAGCAGCCGGCGACGGCTGAACGACTGCGCCTCGATGAGGTCCTTCTTGCTGGCCACCCCGGTCAGGCCAGCCCGGCGGCGATCGCGCCCAGCGGCAGCAGCGCCGCCAGCGCGAGCAGCTCGACGGCGTCGAACAGCGGGACCAGGCGGATCCGTGCGGCGGGGCTCAGCAGCGTGAGGGTGACCAGGCCGACGGCCGCGGTGAGCAGCGCCGCGAGCAGGACGGAGCGGTCGAGGGTGCCGGTCTGCGCGACGACGGCCCCGGTGAGGGCCAGCCCCGCCGTGCCGATCGCCATGAGGACGCCCACCTCGGCCCGGGCGTACACCTGGCGTGCCCAGAACATCAGGCCGAGGAAGGCGAGCGTGCACAGCAGCGCCCCGGCGATCCCGGCGGAGGCGACCCTGGGCGTCACGGTGAGCACGGCGAGCCCGAAGGCGATCCGCAGCGCGAGCAGGATCGCATGTCCCTCGGCGGTGCGGCGGGCCACCTCGGGTCCGTCGATCGGTGGCGGTGCGGCGAGCACCTCGGCGTCGCTGAGCGGGCTGATGACCTTGATGCGGGTCGAGCTGAGCGCCAGCCAGGGCAGCGCGTTCGAGACCGCACCGAGCACGGCCACGAGCACGGCGAACGGTGCGACGGACCCGCCGCCGGCCAGGGCGGCGACCAGGCCGGTGAGCCCGAGCGCGATGCCCAGGGCGATCGGCACGAGGTGCACCTGGGGCGATGCCGCGGTGCTGGCCAGCGCGAGCCCGCCGACGACGAGCAGGCCGAGCCCGGCGGCCGCCAGCGGCCAGGACCAGAACGGGCCGGCCGGGGTGAGCAGGTAGGCGCCGACGGCACCGTAGACGGCGGCCGCCAGCCCGAGGGCGCTGCCGGCCTCCGGCTGGCCCACCCGGGTGAGCACGGCGGCGGTGGCGACGAGCACGATCGCGGCACCGAGCCCGACGAGCGCGGACAGCCCGAGCCCGTGCGGGGAGGTGAGCAGCAGCCCGGCGCCGAGGGCCAGCAGGGTGACGCTCACGGCCGTCGCCGTGCGGGCGTGGTCGGTCTGGGTCCAGGCCGCGCGCTGGTCACGGGTGGCGTCGATGACGGCCTCGACGACGTCGTCGTACCGCGGTCGGTCGGCGACGAGCGTCCCGCGCACCAGGGTGAGCAGCTCACCGTCCCGCACGCCCTGGGCGGCGCAGCTGGCGGCCGGGTCCAGGTCGGTGCCGTCCGAGCGGCGCAGCGCGAACCCGCCGTGCACGAGCGTGGGGTCGAGCACCCCGAGGCCGCGCACGATGCCTGGCAGCAGCTCGACCAGGGGAACCTGGGCGGGGATGCCGAGGTCGAGGCGGCGGTCCTCCCCGGTGACGGACAGGTGCAGCACCGCCCGGGACGTCGCGACGGACTGACTCATCGATCCCCCTGAACCGAGCACGCCGGCGCGGCACACGTGCGTCCCGGCCCGGCTGCGAGCCAGGGTAGCGGCTGGTGACGCGGCCGTTCCGACGTTCACCGGATCGGGTCGATCTGGTGGCCGGTGGCCCATCTCACCCGCCGAGCCGTGACCTCGACGGCGTGCGGACCGCTAGCGTGGCCACGCCCGAAGGCTTGTCCGGCGCACCTGTGCGGTGCACCTGGAGCGGCCGGACGGGGCCGGGGGGCGGTCGAGACGGTTGCCACCGGCGTGCACGGCAGGCACCGACTCGAGTGAATGGAGCGTGAAACGTGGCAGAGCAGATCTCCGCGGAAGAGGGGGCCCTCCAGCGCGGTGCGCAGGCGGTGGCCGACGCCAAGGCCGGGATCGATCAGCGGGTGAGCTTCGTCCGCAGCGAGATCGAGACCGTCGGGAGCATGTGGACGGGGCCCGCTGCGGCGCGTTTCACCCAGCTCATGGCGGAGTGGGACACCAAGACCAAGAAGCTCAACGCGGTGCTCGACACCCTGGAGGCGTCCCTGCGGGGCACTGCCCAGGACCAGGCGTCCACCGATGAGTCGCACCAGCAGACCATCGCCGGTCTCGCCTCGATCATGGGCGCCTGACCCGGTCTCCCGGTCGGCCACGAGCAGAAGGAGTCGTCATGTCTGGTGTGGGTTCGTTCTCGGTCAGCCCCGAGCAGGTCTCGGGTCTGTCGTCGCAGATCCGGACGGGTGCCACGGGTATCCGTTCGGAGCTGGAGTCGCTGGACTCCAAGGTGTCCCAGCTGCGTGCCAGCTGGTCCGGTGAGGCGCAGGCGTCGTACGACACGGCCCAGCGTGCATGGACGCAGTCTCTGACCGAGCTGCAGCAGCTGCTCGAGCAGATCGCCGCGAAGACCGACGAGATCGCGCAGGGCTACACCGCCGCCGACAAGGCGTCGGCGCAGCGCTTCGCGCTCTAGCGGGCGCGGCTCGACCGCAGCGCCGTTCGAGGGCAGCGCGGTCCGAGCACAGCACGGTTCGACGGCGGCGGGGTGGCCGACGGGCACCGGACAGGTGCCCGCGGCAGCCCCGCCGTCGGCCCGCCGACGGCGGGTGCGCAGCAGGACGCAGACAGCAGGACGCAGACAGCAGGACGCAGTCAGCAGACGACCACATGTCAGGGGAGGTCCACGGTGCTCCGGGGGCGGCGAGGTTCGGTGCGGCGTCGTCGTCGTGGTGTGTGGGCGTTGGTGGTGTCGGTGGGGTTGGTGGTGGCGTGGGCGGTGCCTGCGGGTGCTGCTGGTGGTGATGGGTTGTGGTGGTACGACGCGTATGGGGTGCCGGAGGTTCAGGCGCAGGGTGTGCGTGGTGCGGGGGTGAAGGTGGCGGTGATCGACGGGCAGATCAACACGTCGGTGCCGATGTTGACGGGGGCGAACGTGAGTGTGCGTGAGCCGTCGTTCTGTGCGGTGTCGGATGGTTCGACGCAGGTGCTGCCGGCGAACACGACGGTGATGTCGCACGACTCGTTCCATGGCACGAATGTGACGGCGATGATCTCGGGGACCGGCGTCGGGTACGACGGTGGTGCGGCCACGGCGGGGATGGCTCCTGATGCCCAGGTGCGCTTCTACTCGATCTCGGACGGCACCGATGCGGGCAACAAGCTTCATTGCAACGTCGCCGGGGACGATGGTGGGGCGTCGGGGTTCGCGAGGGCCGTGGTCGCAGCGGTCGATGACGGGGCGCAGATCATCTCGTACTCGATCAGCGCGCTGCTTGTGGGCAGTGACAAGGACGCGGTCGCGTGGGCGTTGCACCAGGGTGTCATCGTGGTGGGTGGGTTGCCGAACGAGTGGCTCGACAGCGGCACGTCGGCGGAGATCAATGGTGTGGTGGCGGTGGCTGCCGTCGACGAGAACCTGCAGCCGGCGAGTGGGGACGCGGTTCAGGGGCCGGTGAACTACGGGCGGGTGACGGTGCGGGCTGCGGGTGTGGGCATGTTCAACCAGGGCACGGTGGAGTCTGGGTCGTGGCAGACCAGGAAGACCGATGCGGCCGGGACGTCGCTCGCAACGCCGCTGGTGGCGGGGATGCTCGCCGACGTCTGGTCGCGGTATCCGAAGGCGACGAGCAACCAGATCCTGCAGTCGTTGATCCACAACACCGGCGGGCAGGACCACGCCCTCGACTACGACCCGGTGCTGGGGTATGGGTTGGCGTCGGTGGTGCACATGCTCACGGTGGATCCCACGCAGTACCCGGACGTGAACCCGTTGATCGCTCAGGGCAGTCAGGAGGCGTGGAACCTGACGGCTGAGCAGATCGCCCAGGCCCAGCGTCCGGCGTGGGCGCCCGCGCTGGCCACGCCGTCGCCGTCGGCGTCGGTCGCACCGGTGGTGCCTTCCCCGTCGGGTGGTCTTGGTGTGTGGGTGTGGGTGATCGGCGGCGGGGTCGCCCTGCTGCTGGTCGTGATCCTCGTGGTCGTGCTGGCCACCCGACGCCGCCCCGACCCGCAGGCACCAGCAGCGCCCTCCCGGCAGACCTGAGATGAGACGCGCAACCGTGGCACGACCAGTCACCACACGACCAGACACCGCACCACGGACGACGAGACAGCTGACCGGCGCAGGGGAGCAGAGATGAGCATCACCACGATCGGCGGGGACCTGGACTTCGTGCTCGAACGGGCGCGTCGCCTGCAGGCCTCGTTGGGACACCTCCCGACGAACGCCGCCGTCGAGCAGACCACCGGGCTGCGTGGCGTCGCCCCGGCGGACAAGTTCGAGAGCGCGCTGAGCGGGGCGGCCGCGGCGCTCTCCACCCAGCTCGACAAGCTCCAGTCCTACATCGCCACCCATGCCGAGGAGCTCAAGGCCGCCGCCCAGAGGCTGGCCGACGCAGACGCGTCCGCCGCCGCTTCGACCGCGCAGCAGGCCGAAGCGGTGCAGGGCGCCGCCGTCCTGCTGACCGCCGTGGGCCAGGCTCAGGAGCAGGTCGCTGCCGACACGACGAGGGCGGCGGAGGTCGCCGGCGTCGGCGATGTGGACCACGAGCAGAGGGGCGGGGCGCTCAAGTGAGGTGTCGCCGTGGTGTGTGGGCGTTGGTGGTGTCTGCGGGGTTGGTGGTGGCGTGGGCGGTGCCTGCGGGTGCTGCTGGTGGTGATGGGTTGTGGTGGTACGAGGCGTATGGGGTGCCGGAGGTTCAGGCGCAGGGGGTGCGTGGTGCGGGGGTGAAGGTTGCTGTGATCGACGAGCAGATCAACACCTCGGTGCCGATGCTCACCGGTGCCCACGTGAGCGTGCGCGAGCCGTCCTTCTGCGTCGTCCCGGACAACCCGTCGCAGTTCTATCCGGCGCAGACGACGCAGGTCTCGGCGAGCTCGCTGCACGGCACGAACGTGACCGCGCTGATCTCGGGAACTGGCGCAGGGTATGACGGGGGTGCTGCCACGGCGGGGATTGCGCCGGACGCCCAGGTGCGCTTCTACGCCATCAGGGGCAACAGCGACACGGAGCGTTGCGGACACGTCTCGGACTCCGACACCTCCTCGGAGTTCGCGAGAGCCATTGTCGCGGCGGTCGATGACGGGGCGCAGATCATCTCCTACTCGATCGGCCAGTTCCTCAACGGCAGCGAGGAGGACGCGATCGCGTGGGCGTTGCACCGTGGCGTCATCCTGGTGGGGGCGCTGCCGAACAAGTCGGAGCAGCTGGACACGTCGGCGCAGGTCAACGGTGTGGTGGCGGTGGCCGCCGTCGACGAGAACCTGCAGCCCCCCAACGAGGACGCGGCTCACGGTCCGACGCCCTACCCACGGGTCACCGTGCGGGCTGCGGGTGTGGGCATGTTCTACCAGGGCACGGTGGAGTCGGGGTCGTGGCAGACCACGAAGACCGACGCGGCCGGGACGTCGCTCGCAACGCCGCTGGTGGCGGGGATGTTGGCGGATGTGTGGTCGAAGTATCCGAAGGCGACGGGCAACCAGATCCTGCAGTCGTTGATCCACAACACCGGCGGCCAGGACCACGCCCTCGGCTATGACGCGGTGCTGGGGTATGGGTTGGCGTCGGTGGTGCACATGCTCAAGGTGGATCCCACGCAGTACCCGGACGTGAACCCGTTGATCGACGTTCGCGCCGACCGGCAGTGGATCATCACGGCCGAGCAGATCGCCCAGGCCCAGCGTCCGGCATGGGCACCGGCGCTGGCCACGCCGTCACCGTCGGCGTCGGTCGCACCGGCGGTGCCGTCCTCCTCGGGTGGGCTTGGTGCGTGGGTGTGGGTGATCGGCGGCGGGGTCGCCCTGCTGCTGGTCGTGGTCCTCGTGGTCGTGCTGGCCACCCGACGCCGCCCCGACCCGCAGGCACCAGCAGGCACCCACCGACAGGCCTGACACGAGACGCGCACGGAACGCCAGACCAGAACAACTGACCACCACAGGGGGCAACGATGAGTGACCGCAGCAGCGCTGAGGAACAACTGCTGGCCTTGGTCGGCGGCGAGAACTGGGCCCTGGCCGGTGCACCGAGCTTGAGTGCCGGACTCGACGCCCTCAAGACCGAGCTGGACAAGATCGTCCAGAGCTCCGGCCTGCTCGGGACGGCGGACCAGGCCGCGCGCGCCGCAGCCGAGAGCCTGACCGGGTTCCTTGAGGAGACCGGCGCGGCGATCGACGCCATGAACGCGGCGATCACCGCGGCCAACGCCTACCGCGGCGAGATCGCGGACAAGGTGGACGGCCTGCCCTCGATGCCGTCCTGGGTCTCCGGTGCTGTGCGGACGGCCGAAGCCGGCACGGTCGTCACGACCGGCGGACTCTCCGTGGTGGCAGGCGAAGGCGCGCTCGGGCTGGTCACGTCGTTCTACGCGAAGCAACGGGCCGAGGCAGCGGCCGCAGCGGTCAAGGAAGCGACCGTGCGCCTCAACGAGCAGGCCGCGTCGCTCTCCGCCGCGACGGATGTGATCCGGACCATCAAGATCCGTCGCACGGACGAGACCCCCTCCGACCTGGACACCTCCACGTCGAGCAGCGGCTCGTCGGGCAGGTCGGGGAGCTCGACGAGCGGCCTCGGGGCTGCGGCGGGCGCGGCAGGTGCACTGGGTGGCGCGCTCCTCGAGGCGGTGGCGCCCGTGCCGTCGTCCTCGTCGACGGGGGGTGGCACCGGGCCAGGCCCCGGATCGAACGGTGTGCCGGCTCGGCCCGGTGCCACGACCCCGTCGGCCGGTACGTCCACCGGTTCGGGGACCTCGGGTGGGTACGTCGCGGTGGACGGGAAGCTCAGGAAGCCCGCACCGCCGCACGCCTCCCGGCAGGTCTGCACCGTGTCGAGGGCGGACCAGGTGGAGACGGCTTTGATCGCCGCGGCCCTGGTCTCCAGCTCCTCCCGGGCGTCGGGGGTGTCGCCGCGGCCGGAGAACACCTCGTCGAACGAGGCGAGCAGCTCCTCGTGGGCGAAGGTCTGCGCGTAGGCCGTGGCCAGACGCGGCAGCAGCCGGCGGCGGTGCTCGGCGTAGTCGAGCAGCACCACCTCCTCGCTGCCGCGGCTGAACTGGCGGCGCTGGTTGGCGTACGTCGTCGCGATGGTCAGGCCCAGACGCTGGGCGTTCACCGCGGCGCCGTCGAGCGAGACCCGGCCCTGCACCAGGGTGCCGAGCATGGTGAAGAACCGCCGGCCGGGGCTGGCGATCGGCGAGGTGTAGGTGCCGTCGGGCGCGACGTCGGCGTACCGGTTGAGCAGGTCGGCGCGCGGCACCCGTACGTGGTCGAACCACAGCCGGCCGTTGTCGATGCCGTTGAGCCCGCCCTTCTGCCCGTCGTCCTCGCCCCCGATGCCGGGCAGGAACTCGCCGTGCTCGTCGCGGATCGGGACGTGGAAGGCGTGCACGCCGTGGTTGACGCGCTGCCCGCCCTCGGTGGTGAGGAGCTGGGCGAACACGACGGCGGCGCGCCCGTGCAGCGCGGCGTTGCCGAGGTAGTCCTTCCACGCGGCACGGAACGGGGTGTGCAGGTCGAACTCACCGGTCGCCGGGTCGTACTCCGCTGTGGTCGCGACGGCGGCGACGTCGGAGCCGTGCCCGGTCTCCGTCATCGCGAACACCCCGGGCGTGGCCAGCGTCATCGCCGGGCGCAGCAGGCGGTCGTGGTGCTCGGCGGTGCCCAGGTGCAGGATCGCCGAGGCGTACAGCCCCCACTGCACCCCGGCCTTGATCTGCATGGACGGGTCACCCAGCACGAGCTCCTCGAACTTGGCGACGGAGCCGCCGTGGTCGTCGGCCCCGCCCAGCCGGGTGGGGAACGCCCGGACGACGTCGTGCTGCGCGGCGAGCTCGAGCAGCTGCTCGAGGACGCGGGCACGGTGCTCGGCGCGGTCCTGGCCCTCGACCTTGTGGAACCGGGGGTCACGCATGATCTCGCGGGCCATGAGGCGCAGCTCGGCGTACCGGCCGAGCAGGTCGGTGCGCAGGGACGGCACGTCGACCCGGGCCGTGACGGTCGGGGGGCGGTCGGTGGTGGTGGTCACGTGCGGTCTCCTCGTCATTGAGCAGGCGCCGGGGTCGGCGGGGTGGTGCGGGTGTCAGCGCGGGGGTTCGACCCCGGCCCAGAGCCAGTCGGTGATGCGGGCCGCGGCGGCGGTCCGGTCGGGCATGCCGGGGGTGTCGCGACGGGCCATCCACCACTCGCCGGCGCCGCGGACGAAGCCGAGGGCACCGGCGCCCCAGGCATCGGCGGCGGCTGCGGT
>NZ_VWSD01000111.1 GCF_009829685.1 Cellulomonas citrea | reverse complement strand
GGCTGGCGCACGGCCTCGGGGACGGACTCCCGGGTGGCCGTGCTCGACCCGGCGCCGATGCTCGACGCGCTCGTCGCCGGGCTGCGAGCGGGCCGGGACCGGGCCGCGCTCGCGTTAGGGTTTCACGTCTGGGTGGCGCGGGCGGTGCTGGCCGCGGCCCGTGACACCCGGACGGCCACCGGCGTCGACCACATCGGTCTGTCCGGCGGTGTGTTCGCCAACGTCCTGCTGCTGCGCTGCTGCACGGCACTGCTGGACGAGGCAGGGTTCCAGGTGGTTCGCCACCGGCTCGTCCCGTGCAACGACGGCGGGCTCAGTCTCGGTCAGGCCGTCCTCGCGGCGGCCGAGGGAAGGGAGTGACCACCATGTGCCTGGGGATCCCCGGCAAGGTCGTCCGGATCTGGGACGACCGCGGGACACCGATGGCGGACGTCGACTTCGGCGGCGCCAGCAAGGACGTGTGCCTGGCCTACCTGCCCGACCTGGCGATCGGCGACTACACGATCGTGCACGCGGGCTTCGCGCTCACCCGGCTCGACGAGGAGTCGGCCCTGGCGTCGCTGGAGATGTTCCGCGAGCTGGGCATGCTCGAGGCCGAGCTCGGCATCGTGCTGCCCGAACCGGCCGCTGCTTCCGCGGCGAGCGAGGAGGTCGGCGATGAAGTACCTCGATGAGTTCAAGGACCCGGTCATCGCCAAGCGGATGATCGACGACATCCTGGCCACCGCGACGCAGCGCTGGACCCTCATGGAGGTCTGCGGCGGGCAGACCCACTCGATCATCCGCAACGGCGTCGACACGCTGCTGGCCGATGCGGTCGAGTTCATCCACGGACCCGGCTGCCCGGTGTGCGTGACCCCGCTGGAGATGATCGACCGTTCGTTGGAGATCGCCGCCCGCCCGGACGTCATCTTCTGCTCGTTCGGCGACATGCTGCGGGTGCCGGGCACCGACAAGGACCTGTTCTCGGTGAAGGCCGACGGCGGCGACGTGCGCGTCGTCTACTCCCCGCTGGACGCCGTCAACATCGCCAGCGACCACCCGGACAAGCAGGTGGTGTTCTTCGGGGTGGGGTTCGAGACGACGGCCCCGGCCAACGCGATGGCGGTGGTGACGGCGCGCCAGCGCGGGCTCACCAACTTCTCCATGCTGGTCTCGCACGTGCGGGTGCCCCCGGCGATCCGCACGATCATGGACTCCCCCGTGACCCGCGTGCAGGGCTTCCTGGCGGCCGGGCACGTGTGCACCGTGATGGGCACCGCCGAGTACGGACCGCTCGTCGAGGACTACCAGGTGCCGATCGTGGTCACCGGGTTCGAGCCGCTCGACCTGCTCGAGGGCATCCGGCAGACCGTCGCGCTGCTCGAGGCCGGCACCCCGGCGCTGCGCAACGCCTACCCGCGGGCCGTGAGCCCGCAGGGCAACCCGGTCGCCCAGAAGGTGCTGGCCGACGTCTTCGAGGTGTGCGACCGGCAGTGGCGCGGCATCGGCATGATCCCCGCCTCGGGCTGGCAGCTGTCCCCCGCGTGGCGTGAGTTCGACGCGTCGTTGCGGTTCGACGTCGACGACATCCACACCGCCGAGCCCGAGGCCTGCCACTCCGGCGAGGTGCTGCAGGGGCTCATCAAGCCGTTCGAGTGCCCGTCGTTCGGCACCCTGTGCACCCCGCGCACCCCGCTGGGGGCGACCATGGTCTCGGCCGAGGGCGCCTGCGCGGCCTACTACGAGTTCCGGCGCCTGCAGGTGCCGACGAAGGTGAGCTAGATGTCCGACCTGCCGATCGCCCCGCTCGACGTCGAGGGCTGGACCTGCCCGGCGCCGCTGGCGCACCAGGACCGCATCGTGCTGGGGCACGGCGGCGGCGGTGTGCTGTCCGGTGAGCTCATCGAGCACCTGTTCCTGCCTGCGCTCGGCGGCGCGAGCAACGCCGAGATGCGGGACTCGGCCGTGCTCGACCGTCCGGGCGCCGGCCGGCTGGCGTTCACCACCGACTCCTACGTGGTCTCGCCGCTGTTCTTCCCCGGCGGGTCGATCGGCGACCTCGCGGTCAACGGCACCATCAACGACCTGGCGATGAGCGGTGCGCAGCCGCTCGCGCTGTCGGCCGGGTTCATCCTCGAGGAGGGCCTGGAGACGGCGCTGCTCGGCCGGGTGGCGCAGGCGATGGGCGCCGCCGCGCGGGCCGCCGGTGTGCCGGTCGTCACGGGTGACACCAAGGTCGTCGACCGCGGCAAGGCCGACCAGCTGTTCATCAACACCGCGGGCATCGGGGTGGTCGCCGACGGCGTCGACATCCGTCCGGCGCGGGCCACCCCCGGCGACGTCGTGATCGTCTCCGGGCTGGTCGGCGAGCACGGGGTGGCGATCATGTCGCTGCGCGAGGGCATCGAGTTCGGCACCACCCTCACCTCGGACACGGCAGCGCTGCACACGCTGGTCGCGGCGCTGCTGGCGGCCGTGCCCGACGTGCACGTGCTGCGCGACCCCACCCGGGGCGGTGTCGCCGGGACGTTGTGCGAGATCGCCGAGGTCGCCAAGGTCGGCATCGAGCTCGAGGAAGCGGCGGTGCCGGTGCCGGAGGCCGTGGGTGCCGCCTGCGGCTTCCTGGGGCTCGACCCGCTGCACGTGGCGAACGAGGGCAAGCTCATCGCGATCGTGCCGGCGGCGCACGCCGAGGCGGCGCTGGCCGCGCTGCGCGCGCACCCGCTGGGCGCCCACGCCGCGATCATCGGCCAGGTCGGTGAGGAGCACCCCGGGCTGCTCGTGGCCCGGTCCCCGCTCGGCGCCGGACGCGTGGTCTCCCGGCCGCTGGGCGAGCAGCTGCCCCGCATCTGCTGAGGTCAGCGCGCCGTCAGGACCTTCGTCCCCGACGCCGCCGCGTCGGCAGGTGCTTCGGTCGAGGCATGACCTCGATGCGTGCGGCGGCCGAGCAGTTCCTCTCCCAGCGACGGATCGCGGTGACCGGGGTGTCCCGGGACGCGGCGACGCACGGCGGCAACCCGGTGTACGTCCGGCTGCGCGAACGCGGCTACGAGGTGTTCGCGATCAACCCGAACGCCGAGACCGTCGAGGGCGACCCGGCCTACCCGTCGCTGTCCGCGGTGCCGGGCGGGGTGGACGCCGTGGTCGTGGCCACCGCGCCGGCGCACGCCCTGGGCACGGTGCAGGAGGCCGAGCAGCTCGGTGTGCGCTACATCTGGATGCATCGGGGCCCCGGGGGTGGCAGCGTGTCCCCCGAGGCGGCGGCCTACGGTCGCGAGCACGGGATGACGGTGCTGGCCGGGGGCTGCCCGCTCATGTTCGGACCGACCTCCGACGGCGGTCACCGGTTCATGTGCCGGATGCTGCAGCTCACCGGTGCGGTGCCCCGGACGGTCTGACAGACCGCTCGCCGCCGCGACAGATCGAACGAAGGAGCACCCCGTGGCGACCAGCGAGCCGGGCCTGCACGACGCCGAACCGCACAGCGCGGGTCTGGGCGCCCGCCTCAACTGGCTGCGTGCCGGGGTGCTCGGTGCCAACGACGGCATCGTGTCGGTGGCGGGCATCGTCATCGGCGTCGCGGGCGCCACCAGCTCGCTCACCGCGATCGTCACCGCGGGGCTCGCGGGCACGGTCGCCGGCGCCATGTCGATGGCCGGTGGTGAGTACGTGTCGGTGAGCACCCAGCGCGACACCGAGCGGGCCGTGCTGGACAAGGAGCGCTGGGAGCTGGAGAACCTGCCGGAGGCCGAGCTCGCCGAGCTGGCCGGGCTCTACGAGGCCAAGGGGCTGAGCCCGCAGCTCGCGGCCGACGTCGCCCGCGAGCTCACGGCCAAGGACGCCCTGCGCGCGCACGCCGAGGCCGAGCTCGGCATCGACCCGGACGAGCTCACCAGCCCGTGGGCGGCGGCCGGGGCGTCGTTCGCCGCGTTCACGGTCGGCGCCGCGCTGCCGATGCTGGCGATGCTGGCGCCCACCGACGGCTGGCGGATCTGGGTGTGCGTCGCGGCCGTCATCGTCGGGCTGGTCATCACCGGGACGGTCTCGGCGCACCTGGGCGGTGCGGACAAGGGCCGCGCCGTGGCCCGCAACGTCGGGATGGGCGTGGCGACGATGGCGTTCACGTACGGGGTCGGGCTGCTGTTCGGCACCGCGACGGCCTGAGCCGGCGCGGTCCCGTCCGGCTCCGCGGCCCCTACGATCGGGGCCATGCCTGAGGTCGACGCAGCACGGCTGCGCCCGTGCCGGGGTCGCGACGAGTGGCCCGTCCTCGTCCAGGTGTGGCTCAGCGCGGTCGAGGCGACCCACGACTTCCTCACGGCGGACGACATCGCCGGCTACCGCGCCCGGCTGAGCACCGAGTTCCTGCCCGCGGTCCAGGTGACGGTGGCCGAGATCGACGGTCGCGTCGTCGGGTTCGCGGGGCAGACCGGGCGCCGGCTCGAGATGCTCTTCGTCGACGCCGCCAGCCGGGGCCTCGGCGCCGGCTCGGCGCTGCTCGCCGCGGCGATGTCCACGACCCCCGGCCTGCTGGTCGACGTGAACGAGCAGAACCCGCAGGCTGTCGGCTTCTACCTGCGTCACGGCCTGCGCGTGGTCGGCCGCAGCCCTACCGACGGCGAGGGCCGTCCGTTCCCGTTGCTGCACCTCGCGGCGACGACCTCCTGAGCAGCACCGCCTCCATCCGCACGAGCCACCGTCCGAACGAGGAGCACCCCATGTCCGAGATCATCGCCACCGTGCTCGCCGACGCCGCCGGGGCCGCCCTGCCGGCCGCCCGGCCGAAGCCGACCTCGAGCACCGGCCAGCACGAGGCCGATCTGCCGGTGTGGTCCGCCGACGGCACCGAGACCGGGATCTGGGAGGTCGGGCCGGGTGTCTTCACGGCCACCCGCGAGGGGTACCACGAGGTCTGCCAGATCCTGTCCGGGCGCGCGACGCTCGTGCACCCGGACGGCACGGCGGTGGAGATCGCCGCGGGTGACCTGCTGGTGACGCCCGCCGGCTGGACGGGCACCTGGCACGTGCACGAGACGCTGCGGAAGGTCTACGTGACCCGCACCCTCTGAGGGCTCCGGGCTCGGAAGGCGCCGGGTTCCGAGGGCTCCGGGCTCTGGGGGACGCCGGCCGCTGTGCGTCGCGGCCCGGGCGCTCAGCCGGCCACGGGCGTCACCGCGTCCGTTGCGATGCCCGAATCTCCTCGTCACCGGCCCACCGTGGGACCAAGGTCCCAGAACGAACGACGGGGGCGGGGCGCCGAAGCGCTCCGCCCCCGTCGTGAGGTCGAACGTGCAGGACGTCAGGCCTTCTTGGCGTGCCGCAGACCCAGGAAGACGAAGATCGCCAGGATGACCGCGGCGGCGAAGGCGCCGATGGCGGCGTAGCCGGCGATGACGCCCATGGTGCCGAACGCGTAGGCGTTGAGCAGCAGGCCCCGCAGGGTGTCACCCATGAACATGGTCTGACGCAGCTGGCCGAGGGCCTTGCCCTCGTCGGTGGCCTTCTGCGCGTCGCTCATGGCGATGTACTCGCCGGAGATCTCCTCGTACGTCTTGCCCTTCGACATCGCGTCCATGTGAGCGCGGATGTAGTGGTTGGCGAAGGCCTCGGCCTGCGCACCGGTCGTCATGGCCTGACCTGCGAAGGGGGCCAGAGCGGCCTGGTCCTCGGCGGAGAGCTTGCCGTAGGCGTCCGAGGTCGGCATCGTGATGCCCTGCTCGACGAGCTGGTCGTGCACCTGGCCCTTGATGAAGGAGCTCGCGTAGAGCAGTCCGGCGCCTGCGGCGAGGAGCACCACGACCACCACAGCCCCGAAGAGGCTGACGAGGCGGTCCAGTGCCGGACGGATGGCGGTCTGGGTCGATGAAGAGGCGTTGATGTCGGACACAGGGACTCCCTGAGGGGCTGGACGCTCGACGGCGAGCGGTTTGTTGACTCCTCTACTGTGCCCCGCCGTGTGACGGATCACCTAGGCCTTAGGGCCGGGGGCCCCCATCCCACCTGCGGTTTCTCGGGCAGATCACGCACTGGTGCACGGTTGCGCGGTCGGCGGTGACGGTGCGTCGGCCCGGGCGTCGACCGCCTCGACGAGCTCGGCCAGCGCCGGCAGCGCCGCCCCCAGCAGCTCACGTGAGGTCGGGCTGAGCTCACCGAACGCCCGGCGGACCGTCGCCGTGCTGGTGGTGCGCCACCTGGCCACGGCGCGCTCCCCCTCCTCGGTGAGCGTGAGGGACACCGCGCGCCGGTCGCCGCCGCCGCTCGTGCGGGTGAGCAGTCCGCGGGCCTGCAGGCCGTTGACCAGGGTGGTCACGGAGTTGGGGGCCAGGTGGAGCAGCCGGGCGACCTGGCTGGGCCGCGACCCTGGGTTCTCCTGCACGCAGGACAGCAGCTCGAGCTGGGCCACCGAGAGGTCGTTGCCCGGGTCGTCGGCGCGGGCGGCCCGCCGCATGGCACGTCGCAGCCGGGCGATGGCGTCGGCCAGCGCGACCTCCTGCGACACGGTGAGCGCGCCCTCGGGTGGGCTCATCGGGCCGGTTCCTCGGGCCGGGTCACGGCGGCGGTGAGCGCGGTGCCGGCCGCGACCAGGACGAGCGTCCCGACCGCGAGCCGCGGCCCCACCTCGGGCCGGTGCAGCACCGCGGCGATGTGCAGCGACCACGTGACGGCGGCGATCCCCAGCGCCGTGCCGAGCCCGCGGGCCATGTTGACGAGCCCGCCCCCGGTGGCCGACATCCGCGCCGGGACCGCGCCCATGATCGTGACGTTGTTCGCCGGGATGAACACCCCGAGCCCGAGCCCGAGGACGAGCAGCCAGACCGCCGTCCACACCGGGCGGGTGGGTGCCACGAGCAGCACACCGGCGGCCAGCACGCAGGTGAAGGAGCCGACGAGCCCGGCGACACGCCCACGGCCGGGGACGAGCCGCTGGGCCGAGACCGCCGTGATCGCGAACCCCGCCGGCAGCGCCGTGAGCACGAGCCCTGCGGTGCCGTGCTCGCCCAGCACCTGGGGGAACAGCGCGAGCGGGCCGAAGAGCACGAGGTAGGCGCCCAGCGCCCCCAGGAGGCCGATCCGCACGGCGCGCGGGCGCAGCACCTCGAGGTCCACGAGCGGGTGCGCCGCGCGCCGCTCCCACTGCACGAACCCGAGCCCCGCGGCCGCCGCTGCCACGAGCAGCCCGATCGCGACGGGGGCCGCCAGCGCCAGCCCGGAGACCGCTGACAGCCCCAGGAGCAGCGCGGTGGTCGAGACGCCCAGCAGGCCGGTGCCCACCCAGTCGAAGCGTCCCAGCGGCGTGCGTTCGCGGGTGCGCGGCAGCAGGTAGTGCGCCGCGACGACGGCCACGACGCCGACGGGCACGTTGACCCAGAACACCCAGCGCCACCCGAGCGAGGTGACGAGGATGCCGCCGAGCGCCGGGCCGAGCGCGAGCCCCAGCGCCTGGGCGCCGGCCTGCAGCCCGAGCGCCGCCCGCCTCTGCTGCTGGCGCACGCTCGTGACCACGAGCGCGACGCTGTTGGCCTGCAGCATCGCCGCACCGACCGCCTGCACCACCCGGGAGGCGATGAGCCAGGTCAGCCCCGGTGCGAGTGCGCAGGCCGCCGACGCCGCCGTGAACACCACGAAGCCGAGCGAGTACACCAGCTTGCGGCCGACCGCGTCGGCGATCCGCCCCGCCGCCGCGACCAGCCCGACGAGCGTGAGCAGGTACGCCAGCGACACCCACTGCACGGCCGCCAACGACGCACCGAGCTGCCTCTGCAGCGCGGGGAAGATCAACGTGACGATGCTCGCGTCGAGCTGCCCCATGAACGCCCCGAAGCAGACCGTCCCGACGGCCCACCAGCCCGCCCACGGGTGCTCACGCACCGCGCGCGGCCGAGCCGACTCGTGGACGTTCACGGCGCCTCCCGCTGGCCGGGCACGTTGTTCTGTCACAGAACAAGGTAGCCGACGTCGGGCGGGGGCGCCTGGGCGGGCCGGGCACGCGCGGATCGGCCGCACACCCCCCACACACACGAAGAGAGCGACCGCCGAAGCGATCGCTCTCTGTTCCGTGCTCCGGATCCGCACCCGGTCGTTCTGGTGGAGCTGAGGGGATTCGAACCCCTGACCCCCTGCATGCCATGCAGGTGCGCTACCAGCTGCGCCACAGCCCCGAGTCCTTCGCGAGAAGGCTTCGTGCGCCCCGGAAGGCGCCCGGTGAGTCTAGGACACACCAGGCCCGGGACGCTAATCCGGGTCCCGCATCCCGGTGTCCGGGCCCTCCGAGGGCTCCGGGTCGGGCCCGGCGTCCCAGTCGCGCGAGGCGTCTGTGGGCCCCAGGTTGTAGCCGTGCAGCCGCCAGGCCGGGCCGACGGGACCCCTGGCCGGCGAGAGGTTGGCCCAGTGGGCGTTGCGCATCCCGGTGAGCCCGTGCCAGCCGGCCGGGACGTCGAGCATGGTCGAGATCCCGGCTGCGATGGCCGAGCCGTGCGAGACGACGACGAGCGTCCCCGTGGTCAGCGCCGCGGCGTGCTCCTCGACGGCCTGCGCCATCCGGGTGCCGACCTCGGCGCGCGTCTCGGCGTCGACGCCCTGCGGGTCCAGCCCGGCCCGCCACCGTGCGTACTCGTCGGGCCAGGTGGCGGTGATCTCCTCCCCCGTCATCCCCTCCCAGACGCCGAAGCTGCGCTCGCGCAGCCGCGGGTCGGTGAGCACCGGCAGCCCGGTGGCGTGCACCAGGAACTCGGCCGTCTGACGGGCCCGCACGAGGTCGGAGCAGACGATCGCGGCCGGCTCGTGGTGGGTGAGCATCGCGGCGGCGGCCATCGAGGCCTGCCAGCGCCCGACGTCGTCGAGCGGGATGTCGACCTGGCCCTGCAGCCGGGCCTGGAAGTTGTACGCCGTGCGACCGTGCCGCCAGGCCAGGACCCTGGTCGCCGTCACGCCTGCACCGGCCCGGCCAGGACGTCGTCCGGCAGCGGGATCACCGGGCAGTCCTTCCACAGCCGTTCGAGGGAGTAGTAGCCGCGGTCCTCGGCATGCTGCACGTGCACCACGAGGTCGCCGAAGTCGAGCAGCACCCAGCGGCCCTGGGACTTGCCCTCACGGCGCACCGGGGCGGTCCCCATGCCGTGCAGGGCCTCCTCGACGGCGTCGACGATGGCGCCGACCTGCCGCTCGTTGGTGCCGGACGCGATGAGGAACGCGTCGGTGAGCACCAGCTGGCCGCTCACGTCGAGAGCGACGAGGTCCTCGGCCTTGCGGTCGGACGCGGCGCGGGCCGCTGCGATGGTCAGGTCGATCGCTCGCGCTGATGCGGGCACAGATCTCCTTGGGTCAACGGGTCGGTGGGCCGAGCGCGGCCACCGACTGGACGAGGGTCCCGACGCCCAGGGCGCCGGTGGTGCTGGAGCTGGCCTTGTCCAGCAGCAGGAAGATCACCCAGCCGAGCACGAAGGCCACGAGGGCCAGCACGACGAGGTGCAACCAGGTGTACGAGCGCTGCTTGACGACCGGGGCCTCGTCGTCATCCGCCAGGTCCGCCGGGGCGTCCGTGATCATCACCGGCTCGCCGTCGGGGGCCGGTGTCGGCACAGGCTCCCACATTGCCTGCGGGGGCGCCGGGACGGTCTCGTGCACCGGCTGCGCGGCGGCCGACGGCAGGGTGGGCGAGGCCGCGGCGGCCGACGCAGGGGTGATCGCCGCCCCCGGGAACGCCGCGGCTGCCGTCGGCGCAGGAGGCGACGGCTGCGGGAGCACGGGCGAGGTCGGCTGGGCGACCGAGGACGCCGTCCGACGCATCGGTGCAGCGTCGGGGTCGGGGATCGGCGACTGGGACGGCAGGGGGCGCCACCCGGTGGCCGGTGCCGTCCCTGCGGGCTGCTCGGGCGCCGGCGGGGCCGTCAGCCCACGGTCCCGCCAGGAGGCCCGGGCGGGGGTCTGCGGTGCCGGGTCGGGCGACGGGGCGAAACCACGCACCGTGGGCCCGTCAGCGGCCGGCGCGGTGGGCGTCCAGGTACCGGTGGGGATCGGGTGCGAGGTCGCCGGC
>NZ_VWSD01000110.1 GCF_009829685.1 Cellulomonas citrea | reverse complement strand
GGAGCCCCGGCCTGCGCGACCGCCGGGAGCCCGCGCTCCAACCGGTCGAGGCGGGCGCCGAGCCCGGTCCGCGAGTCGTCGGCGGCGGGCAGCAGCAGCCGGGCCATGAGCAGCTCGAGCTGCAGCCGGGGCGAGGTGGCCCCCGCCATCTCGGTGAGCGCCACCGAGGCGAGGTCCGCGGACCGGGACAGTTCGGAAGCACCCAGGTGGGTGGCCTGCGAGCGCATCCGTTCGAGCTGGTCGCTGGGCAGGTCGCGCAGCACGGCCGAGGCCCGCTCCCCCGCGGCGGACAGCACGATGAGGTCGCGCAGCCGCTCCAGCAGGTCCTCGACGAACCGGCGCGGTTCGTGCCCGCTCGCGATCACCCGCTCCACGACCCGGAACGACGCCGCCCCGTCGCGTGCGGCGAGCGCCTCGACCAGGTCGTCGAGCAGGGAGGCGTGGGTGTAGCCGAGCAGCGCGACAGCCGGCTCGTACTCCAGCCCGGCCGGGCCGGAGCCGGCGATGAGCTGGTCGAGCACGGACAGGCTGTCCCGCACCGAACCGCCGCCGGCGCGCACCACGAGCGAGAGCACCCCGGCGCCCACCGGCACGCTCTCGCGGGCGCAGACCTGCTCCAGGTACGGCACCAGCACGTCCGGCGGCACCAGGCGGAACGGGTAGTGGTGGGTGCGCGAGCGGATGGTGCCGATCACCTTGTCCGGCTCCGTCGTCGCGAACACGAACTTCACGTGCGGCGGGGGCTCCTCGACGAGCTTGAGCAGCGCGTTGAAGCCCTGCGGCGTCACCATGTGCGCCTCGTCGAGGATGAACACCTTGAACCGGTCACGGGCCGGGGCGAACGTCGCACGCTCCCGCAGCTCACGGGCGTCGTCCACACCGCCGTGGCTGGCGGCGTCGATCTCGACCACGTCGAGGCTGCCCGGCCCCCCGGTGGCCAGCTCGATGCACGAGGGGCACACGCCGCACGGGGTGTCCGTCGGGTGCTCGACGGTGTTCTGCGCGCAGTTGAGCACGCGGGCGAGGATGCGGGCCGAGCTCGTCTTGCCGCAGCCCCGCGGCCCGGAGAACAGGTAGGCGTGGTTGACCTGGCCGGAGCGCAGCGCGTGCCGCAGCGGCGCGGTCACGTGGTCCTGCCCGATGACCTCCGCGAAGGTCTCCGGGCGGTACCGGCGGTACAGCGCTGTCGTCACGGCGCCACCCTAGTTGGGCCCACGGACAAACGGACCCGCGAGCGGCCTGCTCGACCGGCACCGGGCACCGCGCCCGGCGGACCGACGGCACCTCGCTCGACGGGCGGGTGTCGGTGGCACGGACCTACCGTGGGGCATGGCGCGAACCGAGGCGGTCGAGGTGGACGTGCGCGGGCGCACCGTCCGGGTCTCCAGTCCGGACCGGGTGTGCTTCGCCGACCTGGGCCTCACCAAGCTCGACCTGGTCGAGTACGTGCTGTCCGTCGGCGACGGGATCCTTGCCGCCGTGCTGGACCGGCCCACGACGTTGGAGCGCTGGCCCAAGGGCTGGTCCCCCGAGGCCCGGCACGCCACCCGCCAGGATCCGTCGGGCGACGCGTTCTACCAGAAGCGGGTGCCCACCGGTGCCCCGCCGTGGGTGCAGACCGCCCGCATCACGTTCCCGTCGGGCCGCACGGCCGACGAGGTGGCACCCACCGAGCTCGCCGTCGTCGCCTGGGCGGTCAACCTGGGCACGCTCACGTTCCATCCGTGGCCCGTGACCAGGGCCGACGTCGACCGGCCCGACCAGCTGCGCATCGACCTCGACCCGCAGCCCGGCACGGACTTCGCCGACGCCGCGCGGGTCGCACCGCACCTGCGCGAGCTGCTCGCCGAGGTCGGTCTGACCGGCTACCCCAAGACCTCGGGCGGTCGCGGTCTGCACGTCTTCGTCCCGATCGAGCCGCGCTGGACGTTCACGCAGGCCAGGCGCGCGACGATCGCGCTAGGCCGCGAGCTCGAGCGGCGGCTGCCGGGCCAGGTGACGACGGCGTGGTGGAAGGAGCAGCGCGGTCAGACGATCTTCGTCGACTACAACCAGATGGCCCGCGACCGGACCATCGCGTCGGCGTACTCCGTGCGCGCGAACGCCCGCGCGACCGTCTCCGCGCCGCTCGCCTGGGACGAGGTCGCGGACGTCCACCCCGACGACTTCACCGTCCGGACCCTGCCCGAGCGGTTCGCGCGGGTCGGCGACCCCTTCGCACCGCTCGCCGCCGGCGCCGCGCCGCGGTTCTCGCTCGAGCCCCTGCTCGCGTGGGCCGACCGCGACGAGCGCGACCACGACCTCGGCGACCTGCCCTACCCGCCCGAGTACCCGAAGATGCCGGGCGAGCCCAAGCGCGTCCAGCCGTCCCGCGACGCCGACCGCGAGCGCTGAGCCCGGCCGCCGGCCCTCACGTCAAGCGGGGATCTCCACGGCGAGCCACCGGAAACGTGGCTGGCCCTGGTCGGGTGCTTCGTAGTCGCGCCACCGCAGCTCGTACACCCCCCGAAGGGTGATGTCGTTCTCCTTGTACTTTCCGTCCGCCCAGCGGAGGAGCCCGGCGAGCGTCCGAGAGTCGTCCAATCGGAACTCGGCGTCACGCGGAGTCTTCTTGCCCGCGCCGCCACGCTCCCAGAGCCGGCGTTCGTTGGTGAGGAACAGGGCGATCCCCGAGGAGCCCGTGGCAGCGCAGAACCGTTCCAGCCGCTCGATGTCGACCACGAACGCGCGCCGCGCAAGGTCCTCGGCGGCGTGGGCACGAAGGGAGAACTCCTCCGGAGGGTCGCCCACCTGCCCCTGCCACGACCGCGTGAAGTACTTGAACTCGATCGCCGTGGAATGGGCGCCGCCCCGGCACAGCAGGTCGACGTACTCGCGACGCTTGGGGTCAGTCCGTGCCGCACGATCCTGTCGAACCTCCAGCCGGAGCCGGACATCCGGGGCGACGTCCCACAGCGTGCGAGCGAAGGCGTGCTGGAAGTCGGCCTCCGAGTGGAAGACGGGCCGCTCCAAGGCGAGCGCACCCATGACGGCCTCCAGGTCGGCGGAGCCGGCCACCTCGATACCGGTCATGGCCGCGCCTCCCTACGACTGGTCCTCGTGGACGCGCAGCGGAGGCAGGCCGTCGACGATCCGCATGGTCTCGACGGACACTGTCGTGACCTTGGCGATGAGGTCGAGGATGTAGCGAGGGTTGCCGACCTCGCGGGACCAGTCGTTCGGGTCGTTGGTGATCCCGGACGCCTTGTCGGTCGTCACGCGGTATCGATCGATCACCCACTCAAGGGCCGAACGCGAGCCGAGCATGTACCGGTGAGCCGCGTCCGGGATGCCCGAGACCGTGATCCGCGGGTTGTAGAAGATCGTCGACTTGTCGGCGTCTCGGCCCTTGCCGCCCCAGCGCAGCTTCTCGACCCGGAACCACTCGTAGCGGTCCGCCGATCCGGGCCCGGCCGGCTGGTCGCCCGTGATCGTGAGCGGGTAGGGCTCGGCGTCCTCGTAGCCGATGTGCACGTCGAGCAGCCGCCGGCCAGCCGTTACGAAGAACGCGAAGTCGTCGGCGGCGATCCTCGGGATGCGGGGAAGGGTCCGCTTGAGGTCAGCGGCGAACCGCACCCGGTAGTCCGGCGAGTGCAAGAACCCATACAGGAAGGAGAAGATTTCGTCCTTCGTGACGTCAGGGCCGTACCAAGTGCGGTACTGCCTAAGGCAAGCGTCGGTGACGTTATCGATCCGGCGGCACCCGTCGACGACCTCCGTGTCGGACCAATCGAAGGCTCCCTGTGTTGCGGCCTCGCCCTCGACCTTCTCATAGGTCCAGCGCGGGAAGAACTGACTCGGCCCAGATCCCCACACCGACAGATCCGGAAGCAGGTCGACGGCGAGGACACTGAACGGCTTGTCCGATCCGGGAGCGACAACCTGGAAGCCGACGTTTCGCAGGGTTGCGCTCGGGAACAACGAAGGCTGGCGATAGACGCTGTTGTTCAGCTGACGGTCGAAGTAGACCCGCTGACGAGTGAAGGGCCGGTAGGCGCCCACCCGAACGTGGCTGGGTTCGAACCGCGCCGCCTTCCCCTGGATGAAGTCGTGCTCGAGGGTCCCGTCCCAGGAGATCCGACGCGGGTCGCGCTGGATGAAGGCTCCATAGGCGGTGCGACGATCCCGCACACCGCTGCGACTGCACTCCGCGGCGAACTGGGCGAGCTGGCTGTTGTACTCGGCGATCATCGCTTTGACGTGACCGACGAGCTCGGCCTCGGAGTACGAGTAGACCCAACTGTCGCGGTTCGTCTTGATACCACCGGAGAAGACCGCGAGCAGCCCGGGTTCCTGGCGATCGGCCACAGGAGTGAAGGCGCCGAAGTCACCAGACCGCTGATTCGTCCAGTCCCCAGCCTCGTTGGGAGTGATCTCCGACCAGTTCAGGGCATCGATCGTCGACTCCCCGATGACGCGGAGCTTCTCCTCCCGAGTGAGGTAGTCACCGATGTCCCGGTACCTCAACAGCGCGCGCCCCCGATGGCTCTGGCGCTTGATCAGGAACGTGATCGCGACGGTATTACGCGAGCCGGCCCCAAACACCTTGCCGCCCTCGCGCCGGGACTGTTCGCCCGCGGATCGCTGGTTGCCCCGCAGGTTGTAGACGTAGACGGACGCGAACTCATCGGCCAGAGTCTTCCGCAGCCCGTCAGCAGAGTTGGAGTCGATGAACCCGCCATTCGTGACGAACCCGATGACGCCCTGGTCGCCGACGCGATCCGACGCCCACCGGATCGCGCGGACGTAGGAGTCGAGCAAGGACTTCCGGAGCTTCGCGCTGGACCGGGCATCGTACGTTGCGGCGATCTTGGCGTCGAGGGTCGCGTACTTGAGATTCGCCGCGTTGTCATTCGCGGAGGTTTGACCCACCGAGTACGGCGGATTGCCGATGATCACCCGGATGTCGAGTGCGCGCTGGGCGATGACGCGGTCGCTGTTGGCGGTGAAGACGGCCCCGTCGTCGAGGTCGCCGTCCTCGTGCATCTGGAAGGTGTCGGTGAGCACGATGCCGTCGAACGGCCGGTACGGCTCGCCCGGGTCCACGGCCTCGCGGATCGCGTCGTGGTAGGCGGACTCGATATTGATGGCCGCGATGTAGTACGCGAGCAGCATGATCTCGTTGGCGTGCAGCTCCGTGGCGTACTTGCGGGCGAGGTCGTGCGGGGCGATCAGCCCGGACTGGATGAGCCTGACGATGAAGGTGCCCGTGCCGGTGAACGGGTCGAGGACGTGCACGCCCTCGTCGGACAGGGAGGCGCCGAACTCGGCGCGGAGCAGGTGGTCGACGGACCGGATGATGAAGTCGACGATCTCGACCGGGGTGTAGACGATGCCGAGCTGGTCGGCCGCTCGCGGGAAGGCGAGCTTAAAGAACCGCTCGTAGAGGTCCTTGATGATCGTCTGGCGGCCGGCGGCGTTGTCGATACCCGCCACGCGCCCGCGGACGGACTCGTAGAACGCGTCCAAGGAGGCGGTCTCGGCCTCGAGGTTGGTGCCCTCGAGGGCCTGGAGCATGTGCTCCATGACCTGGCTGACAGGGTTGTGGGTGGCGAAGTCGTAGTCGGCGAACAGGGCGCTGAAGACCGGCGCGGTGATGAGGTGCTGGGAGAGCATGTCGATCGCGTCCTCGCGGCTGATCGACTCGTTGAGGTTGGCGCGCAGCGCGGCGTGGAAGTGCTCGAACTCGTCGGCGGCGTGCCCGGCGGCGAGCAGGCCGACGAGGCGTTCGCGGTGCTTCTCGGCGATGACGGCGACGTCGGCTGCCCACTGCTCCCAGTAGCGGCGTGAGCCGACCTTCTGGACCAGCTTGGCGTAGAGGGCAGCGCGGAAGTCGCCGAGGGCGTCGAGGTCGAACCAGCCCTGGGTGCCCTTGTCGGCGGCGTTGGTGCTGTGCTCGTCGGGTTCGGGGCCGCCGATGCCGATGACGTTGATCCGGGCGTCTCGGGCCTTGTTGAGCTCGATCTTGTTGACCATGGCGTCGAACCGTTCGTCGTGCGCGCGAAGGGCCTGGAGGACCTCCCACACGACGCGGTACCGCTCGTTGTCGCGCAGCGCGTCCTCCGGGCTCACGCCGGCGGGCACGACGATGGGCAAGATGATGTAGCCGTACTTCTTGCCCGGCGAGCGGCGCATGACGCGGCCGACCGACTGGACGACGTCGACCTGGCTCTTTCGCGGGTTGAGGAACAGCACCGCGTCGAGCGCGGGCACGTCGACGCCCTCGGACAGGCACTTGGCGTTGGACAGGATGCGGCAGCCACCGTCGGGGTCCTCGGCCTTGAGCCATGCGAGGAGCCCGTTGCGGGCGACCATGTTGTAGCTGCCGTCGACGTGCTCGACCGCTGCAGGAAGCAGCGGGAACTCGTCGGGGTTCTCGGCGACCTCATCGCGCAGGCCGGTGTACTGCTGGTAGTCCGCGACGATCGAGGCGAACCGCTCCGTGAACCGCCGCGAGTCCTTGATCGATCGGGAGAATGCCACGGCGCGGCGCATGGGCTCGGGGTCGGCGCCGAAGTCGTGCTCGGTGGCGCCGCGCTTTGCGAGGCCGTTCCAGCAGCCGACGATCTTGGCGACGTCGTCGAGCTTGAGCTCGCTGTTGGCGGGGTCGGTCAAGGACGCCTGCATGGTCCGCGAGATGGTGCCCTCGTCGACTGCGAGGACGAGGACCTTGTAGTCGGTGAGGAGGTTACGGGTCACGGCCTCGCCGAACCCGAGCCGGTACAGCTCCTTGCCGTACTGGTCCTCGTTGTCCATCGACGCAACGACGGCCTGCGCCTGGCCGGCCTTCGCCTTGGAGGCGTCGTCGTAGATCCGCGGGGTGGCCGTCATGTAGAGCCGCTTGGCCGCCTGGAGGTAGGCGGCGTCGTGGACCTTGACGAACGCCGACTCCTCCGCGTCCTCGCCCGCGAGGGTCACGCCAGTGGTGCGGTGGGCCTCATCGCAGATCACGAGGTCGAATGCGCCGAGGCCCTGGGCCTGCGCCTGGGCGATGACGTCGATGGACTGGTAGGTCGAGAACACGACCGTGAGGCGCCCGTGGGCCTTGCCGTCCCCCGCGGCCGCGGCCAGGCGCGCGGCGCTGGTGGTCGGCGGGATAGGGAGGTCGACGGTGGTGATGTCCTCCTCAAACTGCCCGGCCTTGCTGTCCGAGCACACTGCGAACGCACGCAGCGAGTGCTGGGCTTCGATCGACCACTCCTTGAGCGCCTGCGACAGCAGCGCGATCGAAGGCACCAGGAAGAGGACGCTGCCGCCAAGCGGGACGAGGTCCTCGGCAATGCGCAGCGACGTGAGGGTCTTGCCCGTGCCGCACGCCATGACGAGCTTGCCTCGGTCCGCGAGGGCGAGCCCGTCGCGGACCTTCTCCAGCGCCGTGCGCTGGTGCGCCATGAGCTCCTTGCGCGCCTTGACGGTCAGCGCAGCGGGTGTCTCGGGGTCGAAGAGCGACCAGTCGATCGATGAGTCCAGGAGATCCGTCAGTCCGATCCGCTGCACTGGGATCTGCTGGCGGCTGATCGCCTGCTCGGCGTTCGGGCCCCACTTGTCCGTGGTCGTCACGACCAGCCGACCGGCGAACGGGTGCTTGCCCGACTCAGACAGGAACGAGTCGATGTGCTGCTTCTGGATCGTGGTGCCCGAGTCGTAGAACTTGCACTGCACAGCCACCAGACGCCCAGTGTCACGCTCCCGCGCGACCAGGTCGATCCCAGTGTCATGACCGTGGTGCTCGGGCCACTGGTTCCAGGTCCACACCTCGTCGTAGAGAGCGCTCCACTGGGTGTCCACCTTGAGGAACGACTGAACGAGTCGCTCGAACTTCGTCCCGCGTTCCGAGGTGCTCGTGGACTTGAAGAGGTACTGATCAAGAACGTCCTCGAGAGTCGTCACGATCGTGCATCTTGCCCGACCGATGCCCCGAACGCTGGCTCGTCACGCTTCCGGTCGACGCGGAGTCACCGCGGAGCAGCCTGGCGGTGGCGGGTCAGGGTCGCCAGATCTCCAACTTCGTCCAGTCAGCAGGGAACCCCATATCCAACTCGGGGCTCACGTAGGGCACGGCGGGGAACTTGCGCACGACGTCTCGGAGGTTGATCGGCCAGCGACTGCTCGGGTCGATCTGCCTCGTCAGGTAGGCCGTGATGACGATGGGCCGATAGATCCGATCGACGGACGGTGCAGACGCGGCGTGTGCCAGCAGCGGACCGACCTGCGCCTGATTGAACCGTCCTACCTTGAGCGTCGGCGTCCGGTTCCAGAGTCTGGCGTGGTGCGCCGCGGTGTTGCGGAGATAGTTGAGTGCTTTGAGCCAGCCCACGAGAAGTCGCCCGCCCTTGACTCCCAGTTCAGCGGCTACTCGGTTCTGATCCCTGCGGTCGAGCAGCTCGTAGAGACGGATGACAGCGCCGAAGTCCAGGAACTCAATGGCGACCCAGATCGGCAGCCGATCGCCGTACTTCACCAGATGATGCCGTACGTAGTCTTCATGGCGCGCGTCGGCCTGGAGCTTGTTGTAGCGCTCGAGCCACGCGTCGAACGCTGTGACATCGAGTCCGGTCCGAAGCTGCGCGCACCTCTCTCCGTCGAGTGCATCGACGGAGAGATGGCCCAGCGGATCTCGCTCGCCAAGCACGTGGGCAACTTGCGTCTTCAAGCCGACCTCGACCACCTCAAGACCATCGAGAAGACGCGCCCGGAGTTGACGATCGAACTGCAGCAGAGACCGCACATGGTCGAGCGTGACTCCCGGGCGAAGTTCCGCCGCGCGGTAGCTCACCGGGCTGCTCGAGCACTGCTCGGACGGCGGCAACATCTCCCTGAACGGGTAGACGTACGCTGAGAGCCGGTAGTAGCCAACGCTTCGGAGCAACGCCAGACCGGCCTCACGGTCTCCGCAAGCCAAGCCGCGAGACTCCAGCTTCGCCAACTGGTCGGCGTAGCTCAGGTGCGGCTTGTCATACACGACTTCCCCACCTGCGCCCCCAAAGAAAACCGGCCCTTGACAGCACAAGTGCTGTCAGAGGGGCCGGTGTTTGTAGCTGCCACAGTAGCGTACCGAGAGCCCACGCTTGGTCACGATCCCGCAACAACCGCGGACGACCACGAAGACTCCAGCCTGCAACGCGCTCCGAACGAGAGCGAGCCTTGGGGCTGGAGGCCAAGGCCTCACCGACGAGTGCCACAGCTCGATGGCCCAAGAGGCGACGAGCCCGCTCGACAACTCGTCCCGATCACTGTTGCCGAGCCTCCCGGGCTCGCTAGGCCAAGTAGACCAGTCGACGCTTGGATCCGGAGTACCCCAAGATGCCGGGCGAGCCACCACGTGTGCAGCCCAGCCGCGCCAAGGGCTGACAGGTCACACACAACCGGCCCACGGGGGGACGAGGGTCCCGGTACCGTGTGTCCCACCCTGGCTTCGGCGTGAGAGGTGAGATGGCGCTCGGCACGTCACCGTCCGACACGGCCTTCCCGGCCGTCGTCGCTGGCCCGCGCCAGCTCACCGACGACGAGGTCGCGCTGCTCACGTGTGCGGTGACCCGCGTGCGGGACCTCATCGGCCCGCTCACGCCCGAGGGTCTGGACGCCCTGTGGAACCGGCTGCTCGAGGTCGGCGAGGCCGCGGACACCGAACCGGCGCGGTTCGTCGCGATGGCGATCGGCACGCTGCTGCTCGACGCCGAGCCGGGTGCGCACTGGGTCGCCGCGCTCGGCCCCAACGGGTTCACCCCGGCCGTCGTGTCCGACACCCGGCCGTCGGCCCCCGTGCTCGTGGTGACCGACGCGCTCGCGCGGTGGCGGGAACGGGCCACCGGCTGGGTCACCGACTACGTCACCGGCGCCCGGGCGCACCTGGTGCGAGACCCGCTCGACGGCGACGACGACGAGCCCTGGTACGCCACCGTCGACGACCTCCCGCACCCGCCCACCCAGCAGGTGCGCGACCTGGCGGCGACCGCGGCCGAGCTGGGGCTCGACACCGCAGGCGGCTCGCCGCTCGCCTTCGCCGTGCTGCCCGGGCCGCACGTGACCGCCTGCCCGGTC
>NZ_VWSD01000010.1 GCF_009829685.1 Cellulomonas citrea | reverse complement strand
CGGTCGGGTTCGTCGTCGAGCACCCGTTCATCGCGTTCGTCGCGATGGGCGCCGTCGTGCTCACCATCACGGGGGCCGAGGCGCTCTACGCCGACATGGGGCACTTCGGCCCCTCGCCGATCCGGCGGGCCTGGTTCGTCGTCGTGTTCCCCGCGCTCACCCTCAACTACCTGGGCCAGGGCGCGATGATCCTCGACGACCCGTCGACCATCGCGAACCCGTTCTTCCACCTGGCGCCCAGCTGGGCCACGCTGCCGCTCGTCGTGCTCGCCACGGCGGCGACCATCATCGCCTCCCAGGCCGTGATCTCCGGGGCGTACTCGGTGTCGCGCCAGGCGGTGCGGCTCGGGCTGCTGCCGCGGCTCACCGTGCGCCAGACCTCCCGGCACGAGGGCGGCCAGATCTACCTGCCGGCGGTCAACTGGATCCTGTACGCCGGGGTGCTGCTGCTCATCGCGGCGTTCGGCAGCTCGGCCCGGCTGGCCAGCGCCTACGGCGTGGCCGTCACCGGCACGCTGCTGCTCACCAGCCTGCTGTTCCTGCTGCTGGCCCAGCGGGTCTGGCACTGGGCGCGGTGGAAGCTGATCGCGTACTCCGTCGTCGTACTCGGGCTCGAGGTGCTGTTCTTCGCGGCGAACCTGGTGAAGATCGTGAGCGGAGGCTGGCTGCCGCTGCTCATCGCCGCCGTCGTGGTGACCCTCATGTCCGTGTGGCGCACCGGCGCGGCTGCGCTGCTGGCCCGCCGCACCGAGCTGGAGGGGCCGCTCGAGGACTTCGTGCGGACCGTGCACGAGACGCACGTGCCGCGGGTGCCCGGGCTCGCGGTGTTCCCGCACCACACCAAGGAGACGACGCCGCTCGCGCTGCGCTCGCACGTCGCGTTCAACCAGGTGCTGCACGAGCACGTCATCATCGTGCAGATCCTCAACGAGAACGTGCCGCACATCCGGCACGTCGACCGGGTGGTGGTCGACGACCTCGGCTACCGGGACGACGGCATCGTGCACGTGAGCATCCGGGTGGGCTTCAACGACAGCCAGGACATCCCCAAGGGGCTGGCGCTCGCGATCGGGCAGAGCCCCGAGCTGGACCTCGACGTCACCCAGGCGCACTACTTCCTGTCCGTGCTCACCGTGAACGTGGCCGGTCTGCCGCGCCGCCGCGCCTGGCGCACCCGCCTGTTCGTCTGGCTGGCCCGCAACGCCGCAGGCCGCAAGGAGGTGTTCCACCTGCCGCCGGAGCGGACGGTCGTCATGGGGGCGACCGTCGAGATGTAGCGGGCGGGGACTGCTCCGTTCGGGGCAGTCGGATGGACTTACTGGATAGTTCGTTCATGCTGTCGCACTGGGTCGCCGTTGCGACCGTGCGAGCGCTGTCCGCAGGGGGCAGGCACCGCACTGCCTCCAGGAGCGTCAGCATGCCCACCGTCACCTCACCCGCCGTCAGCTCACCCACTGCATCCGCCCGCCCGCGCCTGACCCGTCGGATCGGCATCACCGGCAAGGTGCTCGCCGCCGTCGGTGTCGCCGTGCTCGTCGCGCTCGGCACCGGCGTGGGCGGCTACGCGCTGGCCGCCCGCAGCGCGGCCGGCGCGGCCGACATCTACGACGTCCACCTGCAAGGGGTGCGGCTGGCCAAGAGCATGCAGGTCGAGCTCATGACCATGCGGTTCAACGCCGCGATGTACACGATGAACCGCGACACCGCCGACGCCCCCGGCTACCTGCAGAAGGTGACCGACGCCTCGACCGCCCTGCAGACCCTGGGTGGCCAGTACCGGGACACGGTGGCCGCCACCGACGCCGACCGGGCGCTGGTGCAGAGCGCCATCGACAACGCCGCGACCTTCGTCGAGGGCTTCAAGGAGGGCGACGCCCTCCGGGCGAAGGGCGACATCGCCGGCTGGGACAAGGTGCGCACCACCAAGACCGGTCCGGCCGCCACCGCGACCATCGATGCGCTCGAGAAGCTGTCGGGCGCCGTCGTCGACGCCGGTGCGGCCCGGCGTGCCTCCGTGGCCGCCGACGCGCGCCGCGGCGAGGTCGTGTTCGCGCTCCTCGTGGCCCTCGGTGCCGCGCTCGCCTGGACCGGGGGCGTCCTCGTCGCGCGCGGTCTGCGCCGCTCGGCCGCCGCGCTCGTCGGGTCCGCCGAGGCGCTCGCCGCCGGTGACCTCACCCACACCTCGGGGCTGGGCGACGACGGTGACGAGCTGGTCCACGCGGCCGCCGCGCTCGACCGGGCCACCGAGAGCCTGCGGGCCGTGCTCGCCTCGGTCGCCTCGACCACCGGGGCCGTCGCCGACGCCTCCGAGCAGATGCGGGAGGCCGCGCGGGACATCGACGCACGGGCCGCCGAGACCACTGCGCAGTCCGGCATGGTCTCGGCCGCGGCCGCCGACGTGTCCACCAACGTCGGCGCGGTCGCCGCCGCCGCCGAGCAGATGGGCGCCTCCATCCGGGAGATCTCGACCAACGCGAACGAGGCGGCCAAGGTCGCGAACGGCGCCGTCAAGGCGGCGCAGCAGGCCACCACCACGGTGACCCGGCTCGGGACCTCGTCGGCCGAGATCGCCGACGTCGTCAAGGTCATCACCTCGATCGCCGAGCAGACCAACCTGCTCGCGCTCAACGCGACCATCGAGGCGGCGCGTGCGGGGGAGGCCGGCAAGGGCTTCGCGGTCGTCGCCGGGGAGGTCAAGGAGCTCGCGCAGGAGACCGCGCGGGCCACCGAGGACATCTCCCGCCGGGTCGCCACGATCCAGACCGACACCACCGCGGCCGTGGAGGTCATCGTCGACATCGCCACGGTCGTTGCGAGCATCGACGACTACCAGACGATGATCGCCGCGGCCGTCGAGGAGCAGACCGCCACGACCGCCGAGGTCGGCCGCTCCGTGCAGGACGCAGCCGAGTCGTCGCACCAGATCGCACGCACCATCGACGGCGTGGCAGCCGCCGCGTCGGCGACGTCCTCGACGGTCGAGGAGACCTCGTCGGCGGCGACCAGCCTCGCGACGATGGCCGCGGACCTGCGCCGGCAGCTGGAGCGGTTCCGGTTCTGAGGGGGTGGGGTGGGTGCGCCCGCGATGCAGCTGGGGCGGGCTAGCGGTCCAGCTGTCGGAAGACGTGATCACGCACCCGGTCGGCGAACTGCGGGCAGCCCGCGGCCCGCAGCCGCGCGGGCAGGTCGGCCTCGCCGCTCCTGGCGAGCCAGTGCGCGCACATCCGTCGGGTGGCCTCGGCCACCAGGGCCGGTGCAGACAGGTCGACCAGGACGAAGAAGTCGTCGGGGTGCATCACCTCGTACGGCGAGGTGTTGTCGTCCCAGACGAAGCCGGTGGCGTCGAAGGTCAGCAGGATGTCAGCTCTGCATGCGAGCGCCGCTGCGTGGACGTGCGCGTCGTGGGGGTCGGGGCCGCGGTAGGTCCCGTCCACCGTGAAGCGGTCGACGCGCCCCGCCTCGAAGGTCGACGCCAGTCGGTCCCGGATCTGCGTGGTGCGAGCTCCCGGCCAGGTCGGGTGTGCCTTGCGGAGCCCGTGCAGGAACTCGGCCATGACGTCCTCGGTCCAGAAGACAGCGAAGGGTGGCACGTCGGGGGTGGTGTAGAGCATCCCGATCCAGTCCCGGGCCGTGCGGGAGTACCAGACGTTGGCGTCGACGAAGACGGCGTGTGGCCCGAGCCCCTGCACGAGCCGACCCTATCCATCGGCACCGACCGGTCGCCGCCGGTGGCGCCCGGAACCGGCCTCGCGACGCGATCAGACCTCGTCGCCCTCGAGCTCGAGCAGCTCGGCGAAGGCTGCCCGTTCACGGGCCCGTCGCGCCTTCCGGTAGGCCACGACGTCGTCGGCGAGGAGCCGGGTGTGCGATCCGACCTTGTGCGCAGGCAGGTGCCCCTCGGCCACCAGCCTCATGAGGGTCGGTCGTGACATCCCCAGCATCGCCGCCGCGCTGGAGGTGGTCAGCTCCTTGGGGATCGACGTCACGGTCACCGACGAACCCTCGGCGACCGCTCTGAGAACCTGCTGGAGGATCACGCCGAGCTCGGGCGGCAGCGGCGTCGCGACCTGCGAACCCACCTGCCCCACGGCGAGCTGACCGGCGGGGCCGACGAGGTCGTCGAGGACCTCGCGTGCCATCTCGGCGTCACGTTCGTTGGTGAGAAGACGGTTCGTGACCGCAACGGACGTCGACATCACACTCTCCTCGATCGCGGTTCGCCCCACGAACCTGCACGTATAACCGTAACCTGCTGCACCTGTAGGTGCAATCGGCATGGGTGCGGAAGGCCTGAGAAGCTGGCGCTCCCGGCGGCCGAGGGTATGGAGCCCCGCCCACCGTGCCCCTCGCCGCGGTGCTTGCTGCACCGGTGCTACGTTCGCGACGTGCTCGATCCTTCCGTTCGCGACGAGATCCGGGCGTATGTCGCCGAACGTGACTGGGCCCAGTTCCACACGCCCGAGAACCTTGCGAAGAGCATCGCCATCGAGGCCGCCGAGCTCCTGGAGTGCTTCCAGTGGGCACCCGACGCAGACCTTGACGCCCTGCGCGGTGAGCTCGCCGACGTGCTGATCTACTGCCTGCTGCTGGCCGACCGCACCGGGCTCGACCCCGCGGAGATCATCCTCGAGAAGATCGAGGTGACCCGGCGCAAGTACCCGGTGGACAAGGCCCGCGGGCGGAGCACGAAGCATGACGCCCTCTGACATCGAGGGGCTTCGGTTCACGCGCGACGCGATCGACGACTGGGCCCGGCGGGACCCGCGCCACACCAACTGGCCCGTCGTCTACGTGCTCGACGGGGAAGGTCGGGGCCGAGGTGCCCGGACGGCCGTCTACGTCGGCGAGTCGATCAAAGCCGCGACCCGGATGCGCCAGCACCTGGCCTCGGGGACGAAGGCCGAGCTGCGCAACGTGCGCGTGGTCGTCGACGAGACGTTCAACAAATCGGTGTGCCTCGACCTCGAGTCGTACCTCATCCAGCTCTTCTCAGGGGACGGCGGCTGCCGCCTGCTCAACCGCAACGACGGGATCACGAATGCGGAGTACTTCCACCGCGACCTGTACCGCCCGACGTTCGCAGGCGTCTTCGAGGCGCTTCGTCGCGAGGGGCTGTTCACCCGGAGTATCGCCGAGATCGAGAACAGCGACCTCTTCAAGCTCTCGCCGTTCAAGGCCCTCACGCAGGACCAGGCCATCGCGGTCGAGGACATCCTCGAAGGTCTGTTCGCGGACCTGGAGGGGGGACGCTCCAGCAGCATCGTCATCCAGGGGCGGCCAGGTACCGGCAAGACGATCGTCGCCATCTACCTGATGAAGATGCTCGCGGACATCCAGGTGGCGAGCTCGGACGATGTCCTGGATCCCGACTCGATGTTCGCCGAGTTCTTCACCGAGGAGCACCGGACGCTCCTGACCGGGTTCCGGCTGGGGCTCGTGATCCCGCAGCAGTCGTTGCGGACCTCGATCAGGAAGGTGTTCGGCAAGACCCCCGGTCTGCGTGCAGACATGGTGCTCTCACCCTTCGACGTCGGTCGGAGCGAGCAGCGGTTCGACCTGCTCGTGGTGGACGAGACCCACCGGCTGAGCCAGCGGGCCAACCAGCCGTCCGGTGTGCTCAACCGGGACTTCCGTGTGATCAACGAGCGGCTCTTCGGGGTCGACGACCCGCGTCGCACCCAGCTGGACTGGGTCATCGCCTGCTCCGCCCACCGGGTGTTCCTGGTCGACGCGGAGCAGACCGTGCGTCCCGCAGACCTCTCGACACCCGCCCTCGAGGCGCTCTCGAGCAGCGCGCGGCGCCAGGGGCGCTTCTACCCGCTCACCACCCAGATGCGTGTGCGGGCGGGCGGTGACTACGTCGGGTACGTGCGCGCGGTGCTCCGGCCATCCCCCGGCGAGCTGGCGCGGCCTGACCCGAGTGCCTACGAGGGCTACGACCTGCGGATGTTCGACGACTTCGCGCTCATGCGGTCCGAGATCATCGCGATGGACGAGGCTCACGGGCTGGCCAGGCTCGTCGCGGGGTTCGCGTGGGAGTGGAAGAGCAAGAAGGACCCCAGTGCCTACGACATCGAGATCGATGGTTCCCGGCTGCGCTGGAACTCCACGGACCGCGACTGGATCAACGCCCCGGGGTCGCTGGAGGAGGTTGGTTCGATCCACACGGTCCAGGGCTACGACCTCAACTACGCCGGCGTCGTCATCGGCCCCGATCTGCGGTACGACCCGGTCGGGCGCCAGCTTTTCGTCGACCGGGCTTCCTACCGTGACATGAGGGGCAAGGAACGAAGATCCAAAGGTGACGACGCCCCTTCCGACAAGGAGCTGCGGCGCTACATCGTGAACATCTACGGCGTGCTGCTCACGCGCGGCATGCTCGGGACGTTCGTGTACGTGTGCGACCCGGCGCTGCGGGAGTACCTGCGGCCCTTCCTGGGGCAGGGGCAGCCGGGCCCGACGACCGCGGTCTAGTCGCCGTCAGCAGCGACAGGGGGGTGGGGCATGGGCGGCCAAGAAGCGCACCGTCATCGACAGACTCACCGCCTACGTCGAGCGGTACCTCGGCCTCGGCTGAGCGCCAGATCGACCCGTCGCCGACGGGTCTCCGTTCCCGTCGACAGCAGTGGAGGAACCGTGGACGTCTCTGAGGACCTGGGGTTCTACCTTCGCCCGGAGAACGCCGAGGTGGCCGCGCGACTGGTCCGCCGCTACTTCACGCCACGGCCGGCCGGACGCTTCACCGGAGCGCACTTCGAGCGGCTCGGTGGTGGCGGTGACCGGCCCGCGATCGCGGACGAGCTCACCGCCGAGGACCTGGTCGCGGTCTCGATGCTGTCCGTCGAGGTGGTCCGTGATGCGGCGCTGGAGATCCTGGTGCACCGCCGCAACCGGCTGCACGAGCTGCTCCGGCAGGTCCCCACCGACCTCACGCTCGGCCGGGTGGCTGCGGGCGCGATCACCCCCGACTGGCCCGCGTGGCGGCTCTACGCCGAGCTCCGCGACATCAAGGACATCGGCCCGACCACGGCGTCCAAGCTGGTCGCGCGCAAGCGCCCGCACCTCGTGCCGATCCGCGACAGCGTGGTCGAGAGAGAGCTGGCGTTGGGGGCCGGGCCGTTCTGGGAACCGTTGCGCGCCTGGCTGGTGGCCGGTGAGGGTGCCCACGAGCACCACCTCGAACGAGTCCGGGCCGAGGCCGGTCTGGGGAGCGACATCTCGGTCCTGCGCGTGTTCGACGTCCTGAGCTGGCTGGTCGGCCAGGGCTACGACAAGGAGCTCGCCCGGCCCTGACCTGGCGCCCCAGGGCCGCCGCCATCCCCGGCGACCGCGTACCCTCGTGCCGTCGTCGTGGCACCGGTCCGGGCCTCCACGCTCCTGCAACGGGCGCCCGCGCCGCACACGCCGGGCCTCTAGCTCAACTGGCAGAGCAGCGGACTTTTAATCCGCGGGTTCTGGGTTCGATCCCCAGGGGGCCCACCGGGAGCACCCTCACCCCCACCCCTCCCGCCGGTCGAGCTCCGCCCGCATCGCGGCCGCCAGCCGCGGGTTGGTGTAGACCGGGTCGCCGCCGGCGAGGGCGTCGTGCACGCGTTCGGCGACGGCGCGGGGCTTGTCCTGGCTGAGCTTGGCCTTGGCCTGCCAGCGGTCGACGACGAACCGGAAGCCGGTGGTGCCGGTGGCGACGCGGCGGGCGTAGGTGCCCACCTCGTCCAGCTGCACCGGCTCGGTCAGCGGCGTCTCCCAGCGGTCGACGGTGGCGCCGAGCACGTCCCACGTCTCCTTGGCGTTGAGCGGGTGCGCGACGCCGTGCAGGTGGGCGGCGACGTAGTTCCAGGTGGGCAGCGCGGGGGTGTAGCCGTACCAGCCGGGGGAGACGTAGCCGTACGGCCCGGTGATGACGAGCAGGGACTCGCGCACACCGTCGAGGCCGTGGGTCTGGTCGTCGGGCCGCCCGAGGTGGCCGAGCACGACGAGGCCGTCCGCGTCGGCGTCGAGCACGACGGGCACGTGCGAGGCGACCAGGCCGCGGTCGCCGGAGGTGACGAGCACGCCCCAGCCCTCGTCGTGCACGAGGTCGCGCACCCACTGCTCGTCCGGCACGGCGTGGTCCGGGGTCTCGATCACGGTGCCATGAGACCACGCGGCCCTGAGGAGCCATGTGACCGGCACGTTAAAGATTCATTTCGTACTGAACTTTCCGAAGCGAAACCCTTGACCGGGTGGGGTGCCAGGCACTTGCCTAGGCCCACCCCGGACGGACGACCGGCACTCCACCCCCCGACCCAGGAGAATGCATGTCCCGCACCCGAGCACGGACCAAGGTGGCAGCCGCCGCCCTGGGGCTGACCTTCATGCTCACCGCCTGCAGCGGCGGATCTGGATCCACCAGCAGCACCGGCGGCGCCACCAACGCCGCGCCCGTCACGCTGCGCGTGCAGTCCACCGACCCCGGCTACCTCATCCCGGGGCGCAACACCGTCGCCTACGACTTCGACATGGCCGTGTGGGCCCCGCTCACCTGGATCGACGACAGCGGCAAGCTCACCTACGTCGCCGCCGACTCCGTCACCTCCGACGACGCGACCACCTGGACCATCACGCTCAAGAAGGGCTGGACGTTCCAGGACGGCAGCCCGGTCACCGCCCAGGACTACGTCGACAGCTGGAACACCGTCGCCTACGGCCCGAACGCCTTCGAGAACTCCGGGCAGCTCGCGCACGTCGTCGGCTACACGGACCTCAACCCGGCCGGCGGTGCCACCCCCACCGTCAAGGAGATGTCCGGCCTCAAGGTCGTCGACGACCAGACCTTCACGGTCACCCTCGACGGCCCCGACGGGCAGTTCCCGCTCCAGCTGTCCCAGGGCCAGACGGCCATGTACCCGATGCCCAAGGGCGCGTCCGCCGACCTGGCCGCCTACAACAAGCACCCCATCGGCAACGGCCAGTACGAGATCGTCGGCGACTACGCCGAGGGCGAGACGATCACCGTCAAGAAGTACGCCGACTACAAGGGCACCCCCGGCACGGTCGACGAGATCGCGTTCGTGCCCTACACCGACACCGCGACGGCCTACACCGACGTGCAGGCCGGCAACCTCGACGTCGCCGGCGTCGGCGCCGACAAGCTCATCCAGGCCAAGACCGACTTCGGCGACCGCCTCTACGCGTTCAAGGCCGCCGGCATCGCCTACCTCGGCCTGCCGCTCTACGACCCGCGGTACCAGGACATCAAGGTCCGGCAGGCCATCTCGATGGCGATCGACCGGAAGACCATCAACGAGCAGATCTACGGCGGCCTCTACAGCCCCGCGACGGCCTTCACCCCGGCCATCGAGCTCGGCACCCCCGTCGGGCTGTGCGGTGAGCTGTGCGAGTTCCACCCCGACAAGGCCAAGGCCCTGCTCGCACAGGCCGGCGGCTTCTCCGGCACCATGACCGTCTACTACCCGGGCGGCATCGGGGCGGACGCGTTCTACACCGCCATCGCCAACCAGCTGCGCCAGAACCTCGGGATCGACGCCGTCGCCCAGGCCAGCACCGACTGGGCCGAGTTCTACCAGACCCGGCTCAACCAGAAGGCCCCCGGTCCGTTCTTCTCCCGCTGGGGCGCCCTCTACCCCAGCCAGCAGAACCACCTGCGCGCCTTCTTCGTCAAGGGCGGCGGCTGCGACAACTGCGTCCCCTGGTACGACGACCAGGTCGCCAGCCTGCTCAAGACGGCCGACGCCCAGGTGGACGCCGACAAGGCAGCCGCGGCGTACAAGGCCGCGCAGGAGCGCATCCTGGCCGAGTTCCCCGCCGTCCCGCTGTTCGACGAGGCGTACTCCTACGTCGTCTCCGACCGGGTGAAGAACCTGCCGACCTCCGCGGTGGGTAACCCGACGCTCACCCAGGTCGTCATGGCGGACGGTTCCTGAGCTCGATGACCGACGCCGCCAGCACGGCGGGCCCGCTCGAGGACATCCTCGGGCGGGCCCGCCGGGTCCCCCCCACCACCACCTTCCCGACGGTCGACGAGCTCGTCGCCTCCTTCGAGGAGCTGCGCGCCGCGCACCCCGCGCTCGTGCGCCGCCGTCGGATCGGCTCGTCGCGCACCGGGGAGCCGCTGCACGCCTACGCCGTCGGCGACGGCCCCCGCGCGCTGCTGCTCGTCGCCGGCGTGCACCCCAACGAGCCGATCGGCCTGCACACCGTGCGGCACCTGGCCACCACGCTCGTGCAGGACGAGCAGCTGCGCGCCGAGCACGACGCGACCTGGTGGTTCGTGCCCTGCATCGACCCGGACGGCACCCGGCTCAACGAGTCCTGGTTCACCACCCCGACCGACCGGGCGGCGTACTTCCGCGGCTTCTACCGCCCGGCCCCGGCCGAGCAGGTGGAGTGGTCCTTCCCGCTGGACCACGCCGGCTTCTGGTTCGACCAGGTGCTGCCCGAGACCCAGGCGCTCATGCGGCTCGTCGACGAGGTGCGCCCCGACCTGCTGGTCTCGTTGCACAACGGCGAGTCCGGCGGCGTCTACTACTACCTCACCCGCGAGCTGCCCGGGGCGGTCGAGGCGCTGCAGGCCATCCCGGCCGCGCTCGGCCTGCCGCTCGACGACGGTGAGCCGGAGAGCCCGCTGGCCCCCGTCCTGGGCACCGGCGTGTTCGGCATGATCGACGCCGGCACGGAGATCGACCACATGGTCGCCCTCGGCCTCGACCCCACGCAGGTGCCGTCCGGCAACTCGTCGGCCGCGTACGCCGACCGGTACGGCACGCTCTCCCTCGTGGCCGAGCTGCCCTACTGGACGCACCCCGCCTGCGACGACCGCACCGCGACCACGACGTCCTACCGGCAGGTGCTCGCCACCAAGGCCGACCGGCTCGCCGAGCTCGGCCAGGTGCTCACCGACGCCCTCGCCGCCGCCGGCCCGCACCTGACCTGGCGCACCCCGACGCTGCGCGCCACGCAGGCGTTCGCCCCCGTCATGGTGCAGGCCGCCCTCGCCGAACGCGCCCGGGTCGACGACCCGGCCAACGACCGGCCCGCGACCGTCGCCGAGGTGCACTCCAACACCGAGGTGCTGCACTCCTTCCGGCTGCGGTTCACCGGGATGGCGCTGCGTGCGCTGGACGCCGAGCTGGACGCCGGTGTCGGCCCGCACCCGTTGCGTGCGGTGCGCGCGCGGCTGGGCGAGCAGTTCGACGCCTGGCTGGCCGAGGCGCTGGCCACCGAGCTGGTCCCCGCGCCCCTCGAACGGCTGGTCGGCGTGCAGGTGGCGGCGACCCTGGTCATGTCCCACCTGCTGCGCACGGAGGTCCAGGCGTGAGCGCCACCCGCTACACCCTGCGCCGGCTCGCCGAGCTCCTGCTCGTCTTCCTCGGCGTCACGCTGCTCATCTACCTGGCCGTGTTCGCGCTGCCCGGCGACCCCATCGCCGCCCTCGGGGGTGACCGGCCGCTGCCCGCGAGCGTGCAGGCCGCGCTGCGGGTGCGCTACCACCTCGACGAACCGGTGCTCCAGCAGTACCTGCGCTACCTCGGCGGGCTGCTGCACGGCGACCTCGGGCAGAACTTCGCCGGCCAGTCCGTCGCCGCCAAGATGGCCGTGCGCTGGCCCACCACCATCGCGCTCGCGCTCACCGCATGGGGCATCGAGATCGTCGTCGGCGTCGGGCTGGGGCTGTACGCCGGGCTGCGGCCCGGCCGGCTCGGCGACCGCGTGGTGCTGGCCGGCACCATCCTGGCCACCTCGATCCCGGTGTTCGTGCTCGCGGTCTCCGCCCAGCTGCTCTTCGGGCTGCACCTGGGCTGGTTCCCGGTGGCCGGGGACGACGCCGGCTGGCCGATGGCCTACCTGCTGCCCGGCGCCGTCATCGCGGTGTTCGGCCTGGCCTCGGTGGCCCGGCTGATGCGCGGGTCCGTCGCCGAGACGATGCGCTCGGACCACGTGCGCGCGCTGTGGGCCAAGGGGCTCACGCCCCGCCAGGTGGTCGGCATCCACGTGCTGCGCAGCTCGGCGATCCCGGTGACGACGTTCCTCGCGATCGACCTGGGCTACCTGCTCGGCGGGACCGTCGTCGTCGAGGGCGTGTTCAACCTGCCCGGCGTCGGCAACCTGCTCTTCCAGGCCATCCGCGCACACGAGGGGCCGACCGTCGTCGGGGTTGCGACCTCGCTCATCCTCGTGTTCCTCGTGGTCAACGTGCTGGTCGACCTGCTCCACTCCGTGCTCGACCCGAGGATCCGCCATGTCTGAGGTCGCCGCCCAGGTCACGTCCGTCGACGCCGAGGCCCCGGTCCGCGGCGTCTGGCGCAGCCTGCGCCGACGCCCGCTGTTCTGGGCCTGCGTCGCCGCGCTCGGCCTGCTCATGGCCATCGCCGTCGCACCGCAGCTGTTCGCCGGGCTGTTCGGCCAGCCCGACCCGCGGCTGTGCGACCTGGCCTCCGGCTCGCAGCCGCCGAGCGCCGCGCACGTGTTCGGCACCGACCGGCAGGGCTGCGACGTGTACGCCAACGTCGTCTACGGCACCCGGGCGTCGCTGTCGGTCGGCCTGCTCGCCACCGCGGTCGCGCTCGTCATCGCGATGGTGCTCGGCACGCTGGCCGGCTACCGCGGCGGCTGGGCCGATGCGCTCGTCGCCCGGCTCACCGACGTGTTCCTCGGGTTCCCGTTCCTGCTCGGCGCGGTCGTCGTGCTCACCGCGATCGGTTCGCGCACCCCCGTCGTCATCGCGCTCGTGCTCGCGGTGTTCATCTGGCCGACGCTGGCCCGGCTCATGCGCGCCAGCGTGCGCGCCGTGCGGGACGCCCCCTACGTCGAGGCGGCCCGTGCGATGGGCCTGGGCACCGGCCGGATCGTCGGACGGTACGTGCTGCCGAACGCGATCGGCCCGGTGCTCGCCGTGGCCACCACCACCGTGGGCGGCGTGATCGTCGCCGAGTCCACCCTCACGTTCCTCGGCCTGGGCCTGCGAGCACCTGCGATCTCGTGGGGCCTGCAGCTCGCGAACGCCCAGGCCACCTTCCAGACCTCCCCGCACATGCTCGTGTTCCCCGGCCTGTTCCTCGTCGTCACCGTCCTGGCGACGATCACCCTGGGTGACGTGCTGCGCGACACCCTCGACCCGAAGGCGCGTTGACCCGATGACCAGCACCCCGACCCCGTCCGACGCCCGCACGGCAGCCCGGCTGGCCACGTTGCGGGCGGCCGCGCCCTACCTGCGCGAGTGGCTGACCACCCAGGTGGCGACGCGGCGCACCCCCGGCGCCCAGGTGTGCGTGCGGTACGCCGGCGAGGTGGTGCTCGACACCGCGATCGGCCTGGCCGACGTCACCACCGGTGAGCCGCTGTCCACCGACCACCTGTTCCGGATCGCCTCGCACTCCAAGACCTTCACCGGCACCGCGGTGCTGCAGCTCGTCGAGACGGGGCGGCTGCGGCTGGACGACCCGGTCGCGCAGTGGGTGCCCGAGCTGGCCGGTGCCGAGCTCGCCAAGGTCACCGTGCGCGAGCTGCTCGGCCACCAGGGCGGGGTGCTGCGTGACGGCGTCGACGCCGACTACTGGCAGCTCATCGGCGACTTCCCCGACCGGGAGGCGCTGCTGGACTGGGTGCGCCGGGACGGCAAGGTCTACGCCCGCAACGAGCACTTCAAGTACTCCAACCTGGGCTACGGACTGCTCGGCCTGGTCATCGAGGCCGTCACCGGCACGTCGTTCGCCGAGCACCTGGCGACGGCCGTGCTCGCGCCGCTCGGTCTGACCCGCACCGGTGCCGAGTACGACCCGGCACGCGCCGAGCAGTACGCCGCCGGGCACACCTCGCTGCTCGACGGGGAGACCACCCGGGAGACCATCGACCACGTCGACACCCGCGCGCTCGCGGCCGCCACCGGCTTCTACTCCACCGCGCACGAGCTGTCCCGGTACGCCCAGGCGCACGTCATGGGCGACACCACGCTGCTGTCCGACGACTCCAAGCGGCTCATGCAGCGGCTGGAGACCGTGGTCAGCCCCTACGGGGTCGAGGCCGGCCGGTACGGCGTCGGCATGGAGCTGGTGAGCGTCGGCGAGCGGTCCTTCGTCGGGCACTCCGGCGGCTACCCCGGGCACATCACGCGCACCTTCGTCGACCCGACCGACGGGCTCGTCGTGTGCGTGCTCACCAACGCCGTCGACGGGCCGGCGCACGAGCTGGCCGTCGGGCTGGTGCACCTCATCGAGGTCGCGCTGCACCCCGGGCGCGGGCGCGGCACCGGGCCGAGCACCCCGGCCGAGGAGCTGCCGACGGTGCCCGCCGGGGTCACCGGACGGTTCGTCGACCTGTGGGGTCGCACCGACCTCGTCGAGCTCGGGGGACGGCTCGTCGTGCTGCACCCCACCACCCCCGACCCGCTGGCCGGGCTGGAGGAGGTCCTCATCACCCCCGAGGGGCTGCAGGTGGCCGCCGGGCCCGGGTTCGGGTCGTGCGGTGAGCGCATCGAGGTCGGCCCGGCAGGACCCGACGGGCCCGCATGGCTGCGGGTCGGCGGGATGACGAGCTGGCCGGTCGAACGCTTCCTGGAGCGGCGCACGGCGATGACCCGGCTCCCTAGGGTGAGCGTGTGACCGACACCGCCGGCGTGACGCCCGCCTCGTCCCTCCCGTCCGACGCCCCCGCGACCGACGCGCCGCCCGCGCTGCCGGTGCTGGACCAGGCCCGCACGCAGTTCGTCGAGCAGTTCGCGCTCGTCTGGGCGACGGCCGGCAACCCGCGGATGGAGGGCCGGATCATGGGGCTGCTCATGATCCTCGACGAGCCGTACCTGTCGAGCACCCAGATCGCGACCATGCTGCACGCCAGCGCGGGCGCGGTCTCGACGTCCACCCGCCAGCTCGTCGACGTGGGGTTCCTCAAGCGGCACGTCATCCCCGGCGACCGCAACCACTACTTCCGCGTCGAGGACGACATCTGGGGGTCGTTCCTCGGCGGGGAGCGGCACTACCTGCAGCGGCTGCAGGACGTCATCGACACCGGCTTCGCCGTGATCCCCGGTGCTACGGCGGGCGGCGAGCCGACCACCCCGTCGGACGCCCAGCCCGACGCAACCGCGCCGACGGCCGAGCACCCCGACGCCGGCCCGCTGCTGCGGCTCACCAACGCCCGGCTCTACATCACGTGGCTCACCGGCTACCAGCGCCGGATGCTCGCCGACTGGCAGGCGTACCGCGACGCGGCCCATGCCGCCGCCCCGACCCCGGAGGACACCGAGTGACAGAGCAGAGCGCCACCGCCGCCGACCGCGAGCCCGTGCTCACCGTCCGCGACCTGACGGTGACCTTCACGGTCGACGAGGGCCGGGCACCCGACGTGCACGCGATCACCGGGCTCAGCTTCGACCTGTACCCCGGCGAGGTGCTCGCGGTGGTCGGCGAGTCCGGCTCCGGCAAGTCCGTGAGCTCGCTCGCGCTGCTGGGCCTGCTGCCGCGCACCGCCACCGTCACCGGATCGGCCCGGCTCGGCGACCTGGAGCTGCTGGGGCTGTCCCGCAAGGAGCTGGCCGATGTGCGCGGCCGGCGCATCTCGATGATCTTCCAGGACCCGTCCAACTCCCTGGACCCGGTGTTCACCATCGGCTACCAGCTGCGCGAGGTGCTGCGCCGTCACCAGCCGCAGCTCGACCGCGCCCAGCGCCAGGCCCGTGCCGCCGAGCTGCTCGCCATGGTCGAGCTGCCCGACCCCGAGCAGCGGCTGCGGTTCTACCCGCACCAGCTGTCCGGCGGCCAGGCGCAGCGCGTGATGATCGCGATGGCGCTCGCCTCCGACCCGGAGGTGCTCGTCGCCGACGAGCCGACCACCGCGCTCGACGTCACCGTCCAGCAGGAGGTGCTCGACGTGCTGCGCCGGCTGCAGGCGCGCACCGGCACCGCGATCGTGCTCATCACGCACGACATGGGGGTCGTCGCCGACCTCGCCGACCGGGTCATCGTGCTGCGCCGCGGGCTGCCCGTCGAGCACGCGCCGGTGCGCGAGCTGTTCGCGGCGCCGACCCAGGAGTACACCCGCACCCTGCTGCAGGCCGTGCCCCGGCTGGGTGCGCCGGCTCGGCCCGACCCGGCCGACAAGCGGGACCGGCCGGTGCTCGACGTCGTCGACCTCGTCGTGGAGTACCGCGGCCGACGCTCGGGTGTGGTGCGCGCCGTCGACGGGGTGGACCTGGAGGTGCTGCCCGGGGAGATCGTCGCGCTGGTCGGTGAGTCGGGGTCCGGCAAGTCGACGCTGGGCCGGTGCGCCCTCGGGCTGGCGCCGATCACCTCGGGCAGCGTCGAGGTGGTCGGTGCGCTCCTCGGGCAGGCCAGCCCCAAGGCGCTGCGGGCCGCGCGGCGCCGGATCGGGGTGGTGTTCCAGAACCCGGCCGCGACGCTCAACCCGCGCTACACGGTCGGGCAGTCGGTGGCCGAGCCGCTCGCGGTGCACGGCGGGCTGCGCGGGGAGGCGCTCAAGCGTCGGGTGGCCGAGCTGTTCGAGCAGGTCGAGCTGCCGGCCGCGTGGGCCGGGCGCTACCCGCACGAGCTGTCCGGCGGGCAGCAGCAGCGGGTGTCGATCGCGCGTGCTGTCAGCCTCGACCCGCAGCTGCTCATCGCCGACGAGCCGACCTCAGCCCTCGACGTGTCGGTGCAGGCCACCGTGCTGGAGCTGTTCGCGCAGGTGCAGGCGCGGCTGCGGTTCGCGTGCCTGTTCATCAGCCACGACCTGGCCGTCGTCGACACGCTGGCCGACCGGGTCGCCGTCATGCAGCACGGCCGCATCGTCGAGCTCGACGAGCGCAGCCGGGTGCTGAGCAGCCCCCGCGACCCCTACACCCGTCGGCTGCTCGACGCCGCCCTGGTCGCCGACCCCGACGAGCAGACCCGTCGCCGCGAGGAGCGCCTGGCCCGCGCCTCCTGACCCGCCCGGGCACCCGCTCCCGCCCGGCTCCGCCCCGGCTCCGGCCCACCTCCGGCTCCCGCCCGGCTCCGGCCGGCCGGCAACTGGTCAGTTGGTCGTGGGAACTCGGCGTGTCGTGTGACCAAGTGACCAGAAGCGCCCGAGAACGGGAAGCCGAGCCCCGCTGGAGCCGGGTCGAGCCCGCTGGAGCCGAGCCGAACCCGCTGGAGCCGAGCCGAGCCGGCCGAGCCCGACGGCGCCTCAGGCGGACGTGCGGGTGAGGACGAGGAGGCCGTCGCGCAGCTCGGGCTCGCGGTGGAAGCCCAGGCGTTCGAGCAGCGCGACGGAGGCGGTGTTGGGGGGTTCGACGACGGCCTCGACCGTCGTGACGCCCCAGCCGGCCGCCGCGTCGAGCAGGGCCGTGACGGCCTCGCTCGCCAGCCCGCGGCCCCACCGGTCCTGGCGCAGCGCGTAGCCGACCTCGGTCGCGGTGGCTCCGGTCCGGCGCAGCAGCACCTCACCGATCACGGTGCCGGAGCTGCGCTCCTCGACGGCCAGGTTCAGCACGTCCCCGGGCGCCGTGGCGCTGGTCCGCACGAGCCGTTCGGCCAGGGCCTGCGCGGTCTGCTCACGGTCGCGTACCGGCCACGGGATGTAGGCCGTCACCTGCGGGTCGCCGTGGAAGACGAGCAGGTCGTCGAGATCGTCCTCGCGGTGCGGTCGCAGCGTGAGACGAGCCGTCTCGAGCGGTCGGACCAGGGCCCAGGTCGTCGGGCTCACCGACGTGCGCCGCAGGCGTCGGAGCGGTGCAACCGGGCGGGGACGCCGATGGCCGACGGGGGGAGGGCAGCCATGTCGAGGCCTCCGGGGTGCTGGTTCGGGGTCGCGACGACGCTAGCAGCCGACCGCGGGCGCCCCCGTCGTAGGACGGGGACGCCCGCGGTCGGGCGGACTGACGGTGCGTCCGGTCAGAAGGTGAAGCTCGCGACCTTCGCGCGCAGGCTCGCCGACATCTGGGCGAGCTCGGCGACGGACTGGCTGACCTGCGAGAGCACCTCGGTCGTGGTGGACGCCGACTGGGCGACCCCGGTGATGTTGGTGGCGATCTCGACCGACCCGGTCGCGGCCTCCTGGACCGAGCGGGACATCTCGTTGGTCGTCGCGGTCTGCTCCTCGACGGCGCTCGCGATGGTGAGCTGGTAGTCGTTGATCGTCGCGATGATGCCCGCGATCTCCTCGATGGCCGCGACCGCACCGGCCGTGTCCGTCTGGATCGCCTCGACCCGCCGGGCGATGTCCTCGGTGGCCCGCGCCGTCTCCTGCGCCAGGTCTTTGACCTCGCCGGCGACGACCGCGAACCCCTTGCCGGCCTCCCCGGCCCGCGCGGCCTCGATCGTCGCGTTGAGCGCCAGCAGGTTCGTCTGCTCTGCGATGGACGTGATCGCCTTGACCACGTTCCCGATCTCCGAGGACGAGACGCCCAGCTTCGCGATCGTGTCGTTGGTCGTGGCGGCCACCCCGGTGGCCTGCGCGGCGACCCGGGCCGCCTGGTTGGCGTTCTGCGAGATCTCCCGGATCGACGCGCCCATCTGCTCGGCGCCCGACGCGACCGTCTGCACGTTCCGGCTCACCTGCTCGGCCGCGGCTGCGACCACACCGGCCTGCGCGCTGGTGAGGTCCGAGCCCTCCGCCACCTGGGAGTTCGACGCCGAGAGCTGCTCGGACGCGGCGGCCACGGTCACCGCGGTCGCCGACACCTCCTGCAGGGTCTCGCGCAGCGAGGCCTGGGCCACGGTGAGGGCGTGGGCCATGCGGCCCATCTCGTCGGTGCTCTCCAGACCGGCCTCGACCGTGAGGTCACCGGTCGCGAGGGCCTCGAGCGCGTGCTGCACCCCGATGATCTGCCGGCGGATCAGCCGTGCGGTCCACAGGCCGAGCAGGATCACGAGCAGCACGCCGACCGCGAGCGTGATCGCCACGGTGCGGATGGCGGTCGAGGCACGGTGCGAGGCGTTGGCGGCGACCTGGTCGAGGTAGGCCTTGACCTGCGTCTCGGTGTCGCCCAGGTCGGTGATGACCTTGTCGAGCACCGGCTGGGCGACGTTGTCGCTGATGTTCCCGAACGCGACGCGGTCATCGGCCAGCGCGGCCGGCAGGAGCTGGGTGTCGCGGATCTGCTTCCACGCCGCCCAGTCGGTCTTGAACGCGGTCCACGACGCGACGTTGGTACCGTTCAGGCCCGCATCCAGGGCGGCGGCCGCGGTGTCGAGGTCGGCGTCGGTCGCGGCGATCTTGTCCTTGAACGCCTGCTGCTGCTCCGCGGTGTCGGTCTGGTACGCCCCGGCCTGGGCGACGAGCATCCGCGCCTTGATCTCCTCCTGGTGCACGACGCCCAGCGGTGCGGCGATGTCGTTCTGGGTGGTGTCGATCGACCGCGCGTCCGCCGCGACGTTCTGCAGCGACGTCATCGCGAGCCAGCCGGTGAACCCTGCGACGATCGCGAGGATCCCGACGAGCGAGAGGATCTTGGTGCGGATCGCACGGTTGGAGAACCACGACGTCGCGCCGCGGCGGTGCGGTGCGGTGGCGTCGTGCGCGGTGCTGGTCGTGCTCATGGCGCTCACTCCTTCTGCGACGGGACTCGTGCTGGGCTACTTATCGGATTAGTCGGGCGTGAGTTGAGCACATCGGGACGCGGAGTGTGATATAGCCCACCCTCGAGCCCGGGTGCAGGTCAGGGGAGTGCAGACAGCACCGCCCGGGTGCCGGTGTCCGTGGGGACACCAGCACCCGGGCGGGTCGAACCGGTGGTGGGCCGCACCGGTCACCCGGCGCGGCCCACCCGGGTCACGGCTTGGAGACCGTCACCTTCATCACCTTGCTGCTCGTCACCCCTGCCGCGTTGGCCAGCTCGGCCCGGTAGGTGTGGGTGCCGACCGCGCGTCCGGTGAGCACCGTCGAGGCGTGCTGGGCGTAGACCGACGGGTTGCTCAGCGACTGGGTGTCGATGAGCACGTCGTCCTCGTACAGCCGGTAGGTCGTGGCGGCCGTGCCCCACCACTTGTCCGCCGACACCGTGTAGGAGCCGTTGCGGTCCCAGTTGTCGTTGCTCAGCACCACGGCACCCGGGTTGGCGTCCTTGACGCGCACCGTGAGCGTGGAGGTGGCGGTGGTGCCCTTCGCGTTGACGAGCTCACCGGTGTAGACGTACGTGCCGTTGACCCGGCCGGACAGGTGCACCTGCGCCACCTGCGCGAGCGGGGTGTGGTCGCTCAGCTTGACCTCGCCGACCAGCACGCCGTTCTCGTACAGCCGGAACCTGGTGCCGTTCTGGCCCCACCACAGGTTCGAGGTGATCGTGTAGTCACCGTCGAGCAGACCGGTGTCCCAGCCGTTGTCGCTGCTCAGGACCGCGCGGCCCGGAGCCTTGGCCGGGATCGGCCCACCGGAGGCCACCTGGACCGGGATGGTCACCGTGGTACCCGTCGGCGCGGCGACGAGCTGCAGGGTCGCGGCCCCCAGCACGTCGTAGGGCACCGGCAGGGCGACCGTCGCGGCACCCGCCGAGACGGGCACCGTCACCGGGGCCTGGGAGCTGCCCACCCACGAGGCCACGAGGGACGTCGTGGCCGGGCTGCCCAGCGAGGTGAGGTCCAGACCGGCGACCCCGAACGAGAGGTCGTCGCCCTGGGTCGCGGCGGTGGGCTGACCGGTCACCTGCACGGCACGCCGGGCGAAGCTCGGCGAGACGGGCTGGTTGGCCGTGAGGTAGGAGATCCACGCGTCCCGGTCGACCAGACCCGAGTCACGCACCTGCGTCGCGGAGGTGAAGACCCGGAAGTTGTCCCCGCCCTGGGCCAGGAAGGAGAACGTGCCGATCCGGTAGGACGCGGCCGGGTCGAGCGGCTTGCCGTTGATCGTCACCGAGGTGATGTGGTGACCGGCTGCGGCGGCCGGGTCGTAGGTGTAGGTGACGTTCTTCGACAGCCCGAGCTGCAGGTACGGACGCGACGGCACCGTGCCGTCGGGGTTCGTCTGCCACTGCTGCTCGAGCAGGGTGGTGAACTGGGCCCCGGTGAGGGACACGGTCCACAGGTTGTTGAGGAACGGCAGCACCGCGTTCGCCTGCGCGTAGGTGATGTCGCCGTCCGCCGCCGGACCGGCCGGGGAGTACGACGACTGCTTCGCGTACAGCTCGCTGCGCAGACCACCCGGGTTGACCACGCCGATGTCGGCGCCGCCGCGCAGCGGGTCGGACAGGGAGGTGCGCAGCGAGTCGGCGACCAGGTCGCCGAGCGTGGACTCCGAGGCGCGGTCGTCGCGGGCGGTGCCCTTGAACGCCGTGGTGATGTCGGCCGAGACCTTGCCGATCACCTTGTTGCCCTCGGCGGCCGCGTTGGCGAGCGCCTTGTCGACGATCGTCTTGACGGCCGCGACCCGCGGGTAGGTGGCGACCAGGGTCGCCGCCGGGGTCTTGGTGCGGGCGACGTTCTTGGCCGTGTAGGCCGTCACCGCGTTCGTCGAGTTGTCGACCGTGAGGGTGATCTCACCGAGGAACTCGCCGTACGAGCCGGTCTGCAGCACCGGCCGGGTCGCCGTGCTGCTGCCCGGGACCGGGGCGTCCCACGCGTACTGCTTGTGGGTGTGGCCGGTGAAGATGGCCGACACCTTGGCGTCGGTCGCGGTGACGATCTTGGCGAACGGACCGCCCGCCGCGATCTCCTGGGCGAGGGTCGCGCCGTCCGGCGTACCCGCACCGGCGCCGTCGTGGTACTCGGCCACGAAGACGTCGGCCTCGCCGTTGGCCTCGTTGCCGTCGCTCAGCTGGGCGACGACCCGGTTGACCGCGTCGACCGGGTCGCCGAAGTCGAGCCCGGCGATCCCGCCGGGCGAGACCAGCGCCGAGGTCTCCTGCGTGACGGCGCCGATGACGGCGAGCCGCTTGCCGGCGACGTCGAGGATTGAATACTCCGGCAGGGCCGGGGTCGTGGTGCCCTTGAGGTAGACGTTCGCCCCGAGGTAGTCCCACGCGGCGTTGGTCTTGTTCGCCGAGACCCGGTCCTTGAGGTCGGCGAAGCCCTGGTCGAACTCGTGGTTGCCCACCGCGGAGGCCTTGAGCCCGAGCGCGTTGAGCACGTCGATCGTCGGCTGGTCCTTGGCGATCGAGGACGCGAACAGCGTGGCCCCGATGTTGTCACCGGCGGACAGCAGGACGGTGTTGTCCTCACCCTTGGCGGCCCGCTCCTGCTCGATCGTCCCGGCCACGTTGACGGTGTTGGCGTCGATGCGGCCGTGGAAGTCGTTGAGGTTGAGCAGCGTGAGGTCGGTGGTGGTCGGGGCGGGCTTCGCCGTGATCCCCAGGATCACCGGGTCGTGGTCGGAGGACCGGTACGGGCTCGCGTCGTAGAAGAGCGTGCCGTGGTAGTTGTACCGGCTGTACTCCAGCGCGATCGACTCCGCGGAGTTGATCGACCAGATGTCCGACCCGGTCGAGCGGGCCAGCAGCGCGTCGTTGACGAGCACGTGGTCGAGCGATCCGGCCAGCCCGTCGAAGCTGTAGGAGTACTCACCGGCGTCGAAGTGCGGGGTGACGTCGGTGTAGCCGGCCGTGGCGAGCGCCGCGATCGGGTCCTCCTGCGAGTAGGAGTTGAAGTCGCCGACCAGCGCCACGCCCGTGACCGGCGTGGAGTAGGTCGCGAGCACGGTCGGCACCCACGCGGCGAGCGCGTTCGCCTGGGCGACGCGCGAGGCGTTCGAGGCGCCCTGCCCGTCACCGGCGTCGGTGTCACCGGGGAGCGGGCCGGCCGAGCCCTTGGACTTGAAGTGGTTGACGACGACGAAGAACGGGTCGCCGCCGCCGGCCGGGGTGAACGCCTGCCCGATGGGCTCGCGCGCGTTGTCGAACGCCTGGCCGGCGCCGCTGGCCGTGCCGAGCGCGTGCGAGGCCCCGAGGGGGCTCACCGCGTCGGTGCGGTAGATGAGCGCGTTGGTGATGACGTCCTGCGCCGAGAGCGCCGGCAGCTCGGTCGAGGAGGGCACGTACGCCCAGTGCGCCGAGCTGTCCGCCGCGTTGAGCGCCGCCACGAGCGTGGACAGCGCCGAGTCGACGGGCTCGCCGAGGACGGCCGAGTTCTCGATCTCCATGAGACCGACGACGTCGGCGTCGGTGGCGTTGATCGCCGCGACGATCTTGGCCTGCTGACGGGCCAGGCTGGCCGCGTCCCAGGCGCCGCGCGGACCGTTGCCCGGGCAGCTGTTGACCGTGATCGGCGTGCCGGCGCGGTCCTTGTACGAGGTGCAGCCGCTCACGGTCGAGCCGAGCGTCGTGAAGTAGTTGAGGACGTTGAACGAGGCGATCTTGAGGTCCGCGGCGCCCAGCTTCGTGGCGTCGGGGGCTGCGGTGCGGGTGTTCGAGAACTGGGCGCGCTGCCCCGCCGGCGTGGTGCTCGTGACCTGGCTGGTGGGGTTGAGCTTCCAGGTCGAGTTCCGGTAGTCGACGATCACCGGCTGGTCGAACGTCACCTTCGCGCCGACCCGGACCGGGTCGGTGAGCGAGATGTACGGCGGGGTCAGCCCGGAGTTCGCCGAGCTGAGGAAGTTGGTCGTGGCGCCGTCGTCGAGCACGACGCCGCGGGCGGCGTTGTCGGCGGCGACCGCGGCGGCCTCGGCGGTGCCCGGGCGGGCGACGTCGGTGGGCTGGCGCAGCGGCGTGCTGCCGGACGCGAGCCCGACCTCGCCGTACTGGTTGGTCGAGTAGGTGTTGCTCACGGTGAAGTCGCCGGCCGGTGCGAGCAGCATCGACTCGAGGGCCTCGCGCGCCGCGTCGGTGGTCGGCCAGGTGGCGACGACCGGGGTGACGGGGGCGACGGTGCCGGGGCGCGCCACGGTGCTGGTGGCGTTGATCTCGGTGAGCCCGTTGTACTCGGCGACCGTGCCGGTGACGGTGACGTCCTCGCCGATCGACAGCGAGCCCAGACCGCTGGGCTGGTAGACGAAGACCGCGTCGGACGCGGTGTGCGACGCGTCGAGCGTGCCACCGGTGCCGGGGGTCTGGATGACGAAGCCGTTGAGGCCGCCGGTCGGGTAGAGCGCGGTGATCACGCCGGTCGTGACGACCTTCTGGCCGACGAGCGGGCTCTGCGCACCGGTGCCCTGGATCTCGGAGATCGCCAGGGTGGTGTCGGCCGGGGTGGTCGGGTCGACCGTCGGCGTCGCGGTGGGGGTGGGCGTCGGGTCGACGGGCGTCGTCGTCGCCGCCGTCGGCGTGGGCGCCCCGGCGACGAAGTCGGCCGCGTTGTCGGCGGTGTTCGCGTACGAGGTCCGCGAGATCGACGTGGTGGTGCTCGGGGCCGTCGCGGGGCCGGCGCCGGCGTAGGCGCCCGCGGCGCCGTACCCGACGAGGTCGACGACCCCGGTGGCTCCGGCGCACGCGGTGGTCGCGCAGCTCAGGGCGGTGGTCGACGAGACGAGGGCGACCGAGCCCTTCGTCGCGGACAGGTTGACGGTGCTGCTGGAGGCGTTGGGGGTGGGCAGGTTCGAGACCGTCGAGGCGCCGGTCTGCGAGGCGGCCTGCACCAGGTACGTGCTGTGCGCGGGGATCGAGCCGGTCAGCGGGACGACCCCGCTCCAGCTGGTCCCGGCCGAGGAGGCGTACTGCACCGACCAGGTCGAGACGTCGACCGGGGCGTCGGAGACGTTGGCGAGCTCGATGAAGTCGTGGGTCAGCGTCGACCCCGAGTTGCCGCCGGCCCCGTAGATCTCGTTGATCACGACGGGGGAGCCGGTCGAGACGGCCGCGAAGGCAGGCAGCGACGCCGGCAGCACGAGCGCCCCGGCGACGGCAGCCGACAGGGCGGCCGATCGTCGGAACCATGGATGGGTGAGCAGCATGGACGAGTCCCTCTCGAACGCACGTGAGCCGCGCGGGTCTCCCCTGGGCGGGTGCCGGTGGTGCGGTGGCACGACGTCGTGGCGCGGCTTCTGGTGTGCCTGTTCTACCGGTACGGATCGGCCCTTGCCCGGCAAACGGCTGAACCGAGGATGAACTCACCGGATTCGGGCACATCGGGCACCCGCTGTGCACCTGCTGTGCACCTGCTATTCGCCGTGGCGGCGGCGGCCGCGGGGGCCGCCGTGCCTCGGGAAGGCGCCGGTCAGGCCGCCGGCAGCGGGCTCAGCCGCCAGGGCGCCCAGCCGGGCTCGGGGAAGGTGATGTGCAGGTGCGGCAACGTCACGTGCGGGCGCCGGTCGAGGATCCAGTCGAGCGCCTGCCGGGCCGTCCAGGTGCCCGGGTGCAGGTGCGCGAGCCGCCGGGCGCCGTCCAGGTCGGAGCCGAGGGTGACGAGCGGCTCCTCGACGTACCCGTCGGCCCGGGTCTGGCCCAGGCCGATGTTGGTGGTGAGGGCGTTGCACAGGCAGGCGCGTCCCACGGTGTCGGCCTCGTCGCCGTTCTTGCGCACGTAGGTGTGCACCGGCTCGGCCTTGCACCGGTAGCCGATGCCGCCGGACTCCTTGAGGTAGGGCGTGCGCAGGTAGCCCAGGTCGCACAGCCGGGGCCGGGCCTGTGCGGCCGGTGCGTCGGACAGCGACCCGGGCAGCTGGGCGACCTTGAACGGGAAGCCGGTGGGGGAAGCGAGCGGGTCGGTGCGCACCGCGAGGGTGCCGGCGCGCAGCCGGGCGAGCAGCCGGTCGCGCAGGGACGGGGTCAGGCCCGTCTCCTCGCAGAGCGCGAACACCGTGCCGACCTGCACCCCGGCGGCGCCAGCGGCACGTGCCGCGGCCAGCGCCTCGGGGGTGCCCTGCGACCCGGCGAGCCAGAACGGCAGCCCGACGGCGGCGACCTTGGCGACGTCGGCCTGGTCGCGTGGGCCGAACACGGGCTGTCCGGTCTCGTCGAGCACCATCTGGCCGCGCGGCGGGGCGTTGTGCCCACCGGCGAGCGGGCCTTCGACGACGAACCCGTCGGGGCGGATGGTGGCGTCCTTGGCCAGGTAGGCCGCGAGGGCGTGCGCGGAGATGATCGCCAGGAAGGTCGGCCGGGTCAGGGGCGGCAGGTCCGGGCCGAGCAGCGCGTGCGGGTCGAGGTCGACGGTGTGGCTGCCGGGTGCGGCGCCGGACACCTCGATGGGCAGCTGCACGGCGTGGTGCAGCGCGAGCTCGTCGAGCAGGTGCGGGATGTCGCGCGGGATCCCGGCGCCCATGAGCACGTAGTCGACCCCGGCGAGCATCGCGCCGTAGGCGGCCGTCGGCGTGGCCATCTGGACCTTCTCGAGCAGGTTGATGCCGACCAGCCCGTCGTGCCCCTCCTTGGCCAGCCACACCTCGACGAAGTTGCCGAGGATGCCCAGCTCCTGCGGCATCCTCGCGGCGCGCACGGCCGGGCGGGGCACGGGGGAGTAGGGCGTGCCGGGGGTGCGTCCGCCCTCGATGAAGTAGCGGGCCAGGGCGCGTTCGGCGACGGCGGGCACCGGGAACGCGGCCAGCGCGCGGCGGGCGTCGCCGTCGGGGTCGCCGTCCTGCAGCCGACGGGCGAGCACGAGGTCGAGGGCGGTGCCGGAGACCACGCCGAGCTGTCCGGCGCGGGCGACCGAGGAGGCGATCTGCCAGGACGAGACGGCGACCCCCATCCCGCCCTGGATCACCTGGGGCAGCGGTCGGGGGTGGTGGCGCAGCTGGGGCAGGACCGGCACGGTGGAGCCTCTCGCTGGTTACGGTAGCGTAAGTTACGATACCGTAGGTTCGGCGGAGATACGAGAGCCCCGGACCGGTCGATCACCGGTCCCGCCGCCGCAGACAGGAAGCCTGGTCAGGCGCCCATCGCGTGCACGCCACCGTCGACGTGCACGATCTCGCCGGTGGTCGCCGGGAACCAGTCGGACAGCAGCGCCGTCACCGCACGGGCCGTCGGCACCGCGTCGGACACGTCCCAGCCGAGCGGCGCCCGGTTGTCCCAGCCGCCCTCGATGGTCTCGAACCCGGGGATGGAGGTCGCCGCCGTCGTCTTCACCGGACCGGCCGACACCAGGTTGCAGCGGATGCCCTTCGGGCCCAGGTCGCGGGCCAGGTAGCGCGAGGTCGACTCGAACGCCGCCTTGGCCACGCCCATCCAGTCGTAGACCGGCCAGGCGAACGACGCGTCGAACGTGAGGCCCACGATCGAGCCGCCCGCACCCATGAGCGGCAGGCTCGCCACCGCGAGCGCCTGCAGCGAGTAGGCCGAGACCTGCAGCGCGGTGGCGACATCGGCCCACTGCGCGGTGAGGAACTTGTCGCCGAGCACGGCCTGCGGCGCGAACCCGATCGAGTGCACCACGCCGTCGAGGTGGTCGGTGTGCTCGCCCACCCGCTCCGCGAGGGCCGCCAGGTCGTCGGAGGACGTGACGTCGAGCTGCACGATCGGCGGCTCGACGGGCAGCCGGCGGGCGATCACCTCGGTGAGCCGGTACTGGCGGCCGAACGAGGTGAGCACCACCTGGGCGCCCTCCTCCTGGGCGAGCCGGGCCACGTGGAAGGCGATGGAGCCCTGCGTGAGCACCCCGGTGACGAGGATCTTCTTGCCGTCGAGCAGGCCCATGAGGTGGCTCCCAATCGCGTCGGTCCGAACATGTGCAGGGGCCATCTTGGCAGCAGTGCCCGGCAGGGCGTCATCCGCGCCCGCTGCCGGACAGTACGAGGTGTGAGCAGCATGACGAACGAGGACGAGGGCCGGCGCTTCGCCGAGCTCTGGGAGAGCTGCGCGCGGCGGGTCTACGCCTACGCGCTGCGGCACACCGACGCCGACAGCGCCCAGGACGTGGTCGCCGAGACCTTCCTGGTGGCCTGGCGACGGCTGGCCGACGTGCCCGGCGACCCGCTGCCCTGGCTGCTCGTCGTGGCGCGCAACACGATGTCCAACCGGCGCCGGTCGACCTACCGCCGCCGGCTGCTCGAACGTGAGCTGGCGCGGTTCGTCCAGGTGGCCCGCCCCGCGCAGGCCGCCGACGTGCCCGTCCGGGCGCGTGAGGAGGTGCTGCGGGCCCTCGCCCGGCTCACGGACGCCGAGCGTGAGGCCTTGCTGCTCACGGCCTGGGACGGGCTGACCCCGCAGCAGGGGGCGAAGGTGGCCGGCTGCTCGGAGCAGGCGTTCACCAAGAGGCTGTCCCGGGCGCGGGCCCGGGTGGCGGCCGCCGAGCACGAGGACGACACCACCGGGACCGCGCAGGTCCACGAGCTGAGGAGGGCACGATGAACGACCTCGACGAGACCCTGACCCTGCTGGCACCCCAGGTGCCCGACGACCTGCTGGAGCAGGTGCACGAGCGTGTGCTGGCGCAGACGGCCGTGCCCCGGCGGGTGGACCACCGCGGCCGCTGGTTCGCCGTCGCCGCCGCGGCCGCCGTCGGTGCGACCGCGCTGGTGGCCTGGCCCACGTCGTCCCCGTCGGCGTTCGCCGGCTGGACCGCGCTGCCGAGCGCGGCGACGGCGCAGCAGGTCTCCGTCGCCCAGCAGCGGTGCGAGGCGGTGACCACCTTCTCTGCCCAGGCGACGGCGCAGCGCCTCGCGAGCGGTCAGCCGGTCCCGCCGCTGAACGTGCCGCGATCCGTCGACCAGGTCGGTGGGCAGCGCGTGGTGCTCACCGAGCAGCGCGGCTCGTTCACCCATCTCGTCACCACCAACGGGTCCTGGGTGTTCGGCTGCCTCACCTCACCCGAGCTCGGCGACCAGGTGACCACGGTGAACACGACCAACCTGGCCGCCTACCCGAGCGCACCCGCACCCGACGGCGTCGACCTGCTGCAGGGGGGCGGGGTCGGCGTCCCTGGCGGTGAGAGTGCCGTGGTCGCCAGCGGCCGGGTCGGCGCGCAGGTGGTCGGGGTCGAGCTGCGCACCCCGCAGGGCTCGACGGTGACCGCCTCGGTGGCCGGCGGCTACTGGACGGCCTGGTGGCCGTCGACCGAGGACTCGCAGACCGGCTGGTCGCAGACCGAGGTCGTAGTGCACCTGGCCGACGGGACCAGCCGGACCGCCGGCATCCTGGACTCCCTCACCAGCGTCCCGATCGACGCGGGTCTCCCCGCGGTCGGGGCGAGCCCGGCGCCGTCGGGAAGCTGAGGCGGAGCCGGCACGGGCGGACGTGCGACGGCGCCCCAGGAGGTCGCCGTCGCACGTCGTCGTCCGTGATGCGCGCCGTGCGCCGGTGACCTACCGTCGCGGCAAGGAGCCCGCCCGACCAGGAGGTCCGCCATGCCCACCGCCACCTTGCACGGTGTCGTGCTCGCCGACGCACCCGAGCAGGAGGTGCTGCACATCGAGGGCAACGTCTACTTCCCGCCCTCGTCCGTCCGGCACGAGCTGCTGCAGCCCTCGCCGACGCCGTACACCTGCCCGTGGAAGGGGCAGTGCCAGTACTTCTCGGTGCGTGACGGTGACGGTCTGCTCGTCGACCGCGCCTGGTCGTACCCCACGCCGTACCCGACGGCGTTCGAGCGGGTCGGTGCCGACTTCAGCGACTACGTGGCGTTCTGGAAAGAGGTCGAGGTGCGCTGAGGCCGCTCAGCGACCCTGGTCCACGAAGACCCGGCCCTTACCCAGGCCCTTGGCGCTGTACATCGCCGCATCGGCGCGCCGCACCAGGTCGTAGCCGTTGCGGGTGCACGGGTCGAGCGACGCGAGCCCGACGCTGGCGCCGACGTGGACCTGCAGGCCACCAAGGTCGAACGGCTGACCGAGGGCCTCGACGATGCGGTCGGCCACGTCGTTCGCGTCCTGCGGGCTGCTCTCCAGCAGCAGGCAGAACTCGTCGCCGCCGAACCGGGCGACCACGTCGCCGCGGCGCACGCAGGCCTGGATGCGGGTGGAGACGGCCACGAGGAGCGCATCGCCGACGGCGTGGCCGTAGGTGTCGTTGACCTCCTTGAACCCGTCGAGGTCCACGAGCAGGACGGTGAGCAGGTCGTCGGGCTCGAGGTCGGTGCGGGCGCGGCGGGCCTCGACCGCGTTCTCCAGCGACTGGTCGAACAGGGCGCGGTTGGCCAGGCCGGTGAGCGCGTCGTGGTAGGCCAGGTCCGCCAGCCGGGCGGTGAGCTCGTCGCGCTGCCGCAGCGCCTCACGCAGCTCGGTGAGCCGGCGGTCGAGCTCACCCAGCAGCCAGGAGGACTCGTTGAGCGACAGCAGCTGGCGGGTCATCACCAGGACGTTGCCCACGATGGCGGCACCCAGCACCATCCAGGTGCGCCCCGAGCGGCCGTCGGCGAGCAGCGCCCACACGAGCAGCGCGTTGATGGTGGCCATCGACAGGTAGGGCAGTGCGGTGATGTGCGGGCCCGTGGGCAGCTGCGTGGTCGGGATGCTCGGGGCGCCGCGCTGCAGCCGGGCGGCCAGCGCGAGCAGCGCGTTGCTCGTGAGCGTCATCGCGAAGATGACGGTGAGGTTCTGCGCCAGGTCCACGCGCATCGTGATGAGCGCGAGCGCGGCCTCGCCCGCCGCGGCCAGCCCGAGGATGCGGCCGGCCGTCGCGGAGAACGGCCGCTCGGCGGACATCGCGAGCTTGAGCACGACGAAGGCGATCGCCGAGAACGCCGCGGGGCCGACGACGAACTGCGCGATGGTGTCCGACGTCGTGCGCGACGACGAGACGGGGACGACGAAGACCCCGAGCGCGGCGACCCCGACGAGCACGACGCCGACGTCCAGCCAGAACCGCAGCCGGGCCTGCGGCGACCCGAGCCGCAGCGGTTCGACGAGCGCGGCGAGCAGAGCGAGCCCCGTCCCGGTGTAGACGAGGAGCTGCTGACCCGGCACCCCGGTCGCCAGGTCGACGCTCCAGGGCTGGACCGTCATCGTGACCAGCTGGACCAGGTCGCTGGCCGTGTAGAGGATGCCGGTGCCGAAGAACGCGCGCCAGATACGGCGGGTCGCCCCGTTGGCCGCCGGGTCGCGCCACACGTGCCACGTGTCGATGACGAACCACATGTGCACCGTGAGGAACAGCAGCCAGGTCACCCAGGTGCGGGCGACGACCGGGGCGACGGGCACCGAGGCGGCCAGGATCCCGGTCGCCGACACGACCAGGAGCGCGCGCGTCCCGCGTGCGTGCCACATCGGTTCGTTCCTTGTCCCTCGAGCCGACCGGGCGCCGACCTGTCCCCGGCATTGTCGACAGTCTTGGGCCTTTCACTGAGCGATGTGCTGGGTGAACGCCTGGTGATCGCCCCGCCGGGTGCGTGCCTCACGCACCCCGGTGCGCCGTGCTGCACAGCGGGAACGGGCGGGCCGGTGCCGGCGCCGGGGGCGGACGGCGGGCGGCGCCGAGGCACGGACAATGGGGGCTGTGAGCGTGACGGTGCAGGCCAAGGGCGTGGGTGCGGGGTTCGGCGACCGCGAGCTGTTCGCGGGGGTCGACCTCGTGGTGGCCCCGGGCGACGTCGTCGGGCTGGTGGGGCCGAACGGTGCCGGCAAGTCGACGCTGCTGCGCATCCTGGCCGGTGAGCGTGCACCGGACGCGGGCACGGTCTCGGTCTCGCCGCGCGACGCCGTGCTGGGCTACCTGGCGCAGGAGGTCGAGCGCCGGGCGGACGAGTCCGTGCAGGCCCACCTCGAGCGGCGCACCGGCGTCGGCCCGGCGCAGGTGGCGATGGACGCCGCGGCCGACCGGTTGGCGACCGGCGCCCCCGGTGCGGACGAGGAGTTCGCGGCGGCGCTGGAGCGCTGGATGGCGCTGGGCGGTGGCGACCTGGACACCCGGACCCCCGCGGTGCTCGCCGACCTGGGCCTGGACGTCGACCCGTCGCTGGCGATGACGGCGCTGTCCGGCGGGCAGGCCGCCCGGGTGGGCCTGGCCGGGCTGCTGCTGTCCCGCTACGACCTCTACCTGCTCGACGAGCCGACGAACGACCTGGACCTGGCCGGGCTGGAGCTGCTCGAGGAGTTCGTGCACCGGCAGACCGCACCCGTGGTCCTCGTCAGCCACGACCGGGAGTTCCTGTCCCGCACGGTGACCTCCGTCGTGGAGATCGACCGCAGCCTGCGCAAGGTGGCGGTCTACGGCGGGTCGTACGACGCCTACCTGGAGGAGCGCTCGACCGCGCGACGTCAGGCGCGGGAGGCGTACGAGGACTTCGCGGCCCGTCGCGACGCGTTGGCGGCCCGGGCCCGGATGCAGCGGGCCTGGATGGCGCAGGGCGTGAAGAACGCGCGTCGCAAGGCCAGCGACAACGACAAGATCGGCCGCAAGTTCCGCTCGGAGGCCTCCGAGAAGCAGGCGGCGAAGGCCCGGCAGACCGAGCGGATGATCTCCCGGCTGGAGACCGTCGAGGAGCCGCGCAAGGAGTGGCAGCTGCAGATGACCATCGCGGCCGCCCCACGCTCGGGGGCGGTGGTCGCGGTGGCGCACCAGGCGGTGGTGCGCCGCGGCGGCTTCACCCTGGGCCCGGTGGACCTGCAGCTCGACTGGCGGGACCGGGTGGCGATCACCGGGCCCAACGGCGCCGGCAAGACGACGCTGCTCGCGCTGCTGCTGGGCCGGCTGGCGCCCACGTCGGGGCGGGTGGACCTGGGTTCGGGGGTGCTCGTCGGCGAGGTGGACCAGGCGCGTGCCGCGTTCGAGGGCGACGAGCCGCTGGTCGGGGCGTTCTCCCGGCAGGTGCCGGACTGGCCGACGGCCGATGTGCGCACGCTGCTGGCCAAGTTCGGGCTGGGCGGTCACCACATCGGCCGGCCGGCGTCCTCGCTCTCCCCGGGGGAACGCACCCGGGCGGCCCTCGCGCTGCTGTCGGCCCGCGGGGTGAACCTGCTGGTGCTCGACGAGCCGACGAACCACCTCGACCTGCCGGCGATCGACCAGCTCGAGCAGGCGCTGGAGGCGTTCGACGGGACGGTGCTGCTGGTCACGCACGACCGACGGATGCTGGACACCGTGCGGCTGACCCGGCGCTGGCACGTGGAGGACGGCCGCGTCGAGGAGGTCACGCCGGACTGAGCGTGGCGGTCGGCGCGTCGGACGACCGCCACCGCATCGACACAACCCCCTGACAGGTTTCCCAGGGTTCGTCCGGGGGCGGTCGGTAGACCTGTCCCCAGCAGCGACCGAGCGCGGGCCGCCCCGGGGGTGCCGCGCGACGGTCGGGACGGGTACCGGAGGAGACCACCATGGCCAGCAGCTTCAGCGGACTGACGTTCGACGCCTTCGACGCACAGGCCGCCGCGCTGTTCTGGGCCGCCGTGCTGCGGCTGCGTCTGGCACCCGGCGCCACCCCGCAACGCGCCGAGCTGGAGGACCCGCACCAGCTCGGGGCGCCCCGGCTCGTGTTCCGCCAGGTCACCGACGGCCGTCCGATGGCCACCCCGCTGCATCTGGAGCTGTCCACCGGCGACCTGGAGGCCGAGTCGCACCGCCTCGTGCAGCTCGGCGCCCGCCGGCTCGGCGGCGTGAGCGACGGCGCCACCCGCTGGGTCACCCTCGCCGACCCCGAGGGCAACGCGTTCGACCTGGTGAGCGCCTGAGCGGACGGGCGCTCAACGGCGCCGGGTACCCTCGCCGGGAGTCGTCCCGCAACGCGCCGCACCCGGGCCCCTGCCCGCCGGACCAGGTGGCGCTCGGACGAGGTCAGGAAGGTGTCGTGCGGCTGCCGCTGTCTCGTCGTGACGTGCTCGTGTGGCGCACCGTCGGGCTGGCGCTGCTCGTCGGGCTCGCCGCCGGTCTGCTCGTGGCCGCCTACCGGGCGCTCCTGGGGCTGGCGCTCGGCCGTGCCGAGGCCGTCGACCGGGCCGTCGCGGCGCGACCGCTGCTCCTGGTGGTGGCGGTCCCGGTGCTCGTCGGCATGGGCCTGGTCATCGCCTGGGCGGTGCGTCGGGTCCCGGCGGCGGGAGGGTCCGGGATCCCGCAGGTCAAGGGCGTCCTGGTCGAGGGCCTGCAGGTGCCGACCTGGTCGGTGCTGGGGGTGCGCTTCCTGGGCGGCGGGCTCGGGGCGCTCGCCGGTCTGTCCCTGGGCCGGGAAGGGCCGAGCGTGCAGATCGGGGCGAGCGCCGGGCAGGCGGTGGCCACCGCGGTGCGCAGCAGCGGGGTGGAGCGCGACCACCTGGTGACCGCGGGCGCTGCGGCCGGCCTGTCCGCGGCGTTCAACGCACCGCTGTCCGGCATGGTCTTCGCCCTGGAGGAGCTGCACCGGTCGTTCTCGCCGCTCGTGCTGCTCGCGGCGGCCGCGGGGGCCCTGGGCGCCGATGTCGTGTCGTCGGCCGTGTTCGGGCTGCGACCGGTGCTCGACTTCGGGGCCGTCGCCAGCCTGCCGCTCGGGCAGTACCCGTGGCTGCTCGTGCTCGGCCCGCTCGCCGGTGCCGTCGCGGTCGCGGCCAACCGGGTGCTGCTCGGGATGCAGAGCGCCGCCAGACGGCTGCCCGGCCCGGTCCGGCCGGTCGTGGCGCTGCTCATCGCGCTGCCCGTCGGGCTCACGGTGCCCGTGCTCATGGGCGGCGGCGACACGCTGGTCCGGCTCGCCGAGACGAGCGCGCTGCCGGTGCTCGGGCTGCTGGGCCTGCTGGTGGGCAAGCTGCTGTTCACCGGGACGTCGTTCGGGTCCGGGACGCCCGGCGGGATCTTCATGCCCCTGCTGTCGCTCGGGGCGCTCACCGGTGCGGTGCTGGCGACCGCGGCCACGCACACCGGTCTGCCCCCGGCGGCCCGGCCGGCCCTCGTGCTGTGCGCCATGGCGGGGGTGCTCGCGGCCAGCCTGCAGGCACCGGTCACCGCGATCCTGCTCGTGGTGGAGATGTCCGGGCGGGTGGTGCACGTGCTGCCGGTCGCGGCGTGCGCCCTGCTCGCCCTGCTCACCGCGGACCTGCTGCGCGGGCGCCCGATCTACGACCAGCTGCTCGAACGCTTCCTGGCCGCGAACCCGCAGACGCCGCGCGGCGGTGGGCTCGTGCTCGACCTCGCGGTGGAGCTGGGCAGCCGGGCCGACGGCGTCGCGGCCGGTGACCTCGCCCTGCCCGACGGTGTGCAGGTCGCCGTCGTCCGGCGCGGCGACGTCAGCCACACCCCGGGCGCGGACCGGGTCCTGGCCCCGGGTGACCGCGTCGAGCTGCATGTGCTCCCGGCGCAGTCGCGGCACGAGCGCGCGGCCGCGGTCCGGGAGGTGCGGCGGACCTTCCGTCACGACCTGCCGGACTGACAGGATGAGCGGGTCGGTCTGAGCACAGGGGGAACCGAGATGGCCGAGCCTTCCTTGGCGGCGGCGCTCGCGCCGCTCCTCGCGCTCCCGTTGATCGGGGCGGGGCTGTGGTGGCTCTCCCGGACCGAGGCGAAGGACGAGCCGTCGCAGGGGTCGGACGGGCGCTCTGCACCGCGCCTGCCGTCCGTGCTCGTCTGGGGCGGGTCCGCGCTCGTCGTGCCGGTCGTGTCCTCCCTGACGCTCGGGGGTGCTGGGAGTCTGGTGTGGGCGGTGCCGTTGGTCGTCATCGGGCTGCTGGTCACTGGCCTCGGGCTCGTTCTTCTCCGAAGGGGACGCAGCGGACGCGACGGCCCGGTGCGCCAGCGTCTCGCCGCAACCGAGGGTGGGGCGGTGGCCGATACGGCGCAGGACGCGGGCGTGGCACCGGCCGTCCTCGGACCGGGACAGGACGTGGCTGGGGGTGGCGGTTCTGATGGGTGCACGGTCGGACTCTGGGGGCACTGTGAGGGGGGCGGCCCGTGGCGGGATCATCGTCGAGATGCTCGTCCGGGACCTCCGCTCGACCTTCGCCACCCTCGCCGTGGCGTTCGCCGTCCTTGCGGTGGTCACGGCGTTCCTCGCGCTCCGCTCCTCGGCGGACGACCGCCCCGGAGCGTGGTTCTTCACCGGGTTCGAGGTCGCGGGCGCCGGGCTGATGTGGGGTCTGTGGTGGGTGGTCCGCCGGTGGGAGCGTCGGCGTCGTGCCGGGCAGGAGCGAGGGGACGGGCGGTGAGGGTGGCGCATCGGAGCGCGACCTCGGTCGACCTGGACGCCGCCCGTGAACTCCCGGGCGGGATCGACTCTCTCAACGGCGCGAAGGGGGCCCGCTGGTGCACCGTGCTCGGGCGGCCCATGGCGCCCCGTCGTTCGCGAGAGACGCGTGTGCCGGGACCGGTGGGGACGGCCCGGCGCCAGGAGCGGTGGCCACGGTGAGCCGTGCTGGGCGTTCGACACTCCCCGGCCGCTGAGGCTCACTCCTGCCGCGCGCGCAGCGCCACCTTCTCCCGGTAGCCCGGGACCACGGCGTTCCAGTCGAGCTCGTCGCCGAGCCGGCGGGCGAAGGTGGCGGCCGAGTCGGGCTCGCCGTGCACCACGTACGCCGTGCGGGGCGGGTGCACGGTCGTGAACCACGCCAGCAGCTCATCGGCGTCGGCGTGCGCCGAGAACCCGTCGACCACGACCACCTCGGCCCGCACCGGCACGTACTCGCCGTGGATCTTGACCTGACGTGCACCGTCGGCCAGTGCGGCGCCGCGGGTGCCCGGCACCTGGTAGCCGGTGAGCAGGATGGTGTTGCGCCGGTCGGGCAGCTGGGCGGCCAGGTGGTGCAGCACACGTCCACCGGTCGCCATCCCCGAGGCCGAAATGATGATGCAGGGCCCCGCGGGGTAGTTGAGCCGTTCGGAGTCGCCGCGTGCTGCGTCCAGGTGGACCCCGGACAGCAGCTCGTCGGTCACCTCGGGACGCAGCTGCGGGTCGTGCGCGGCGGCCGCCCGGCGGTAGACCTCCAGGGCCCGCAGCGCCATCGGGCTGTCCACGTGCACCGGCAGCGACGGGATCGCCCCGTCCTGCCGCAGCCGGGCGAGGACCACGAGAAGCGACGGCGTGCGGTCGACCGCGAACGCCGGCAGCAGGCACACCCCACCGCGCCGGGCCGTGCGCACGATCGCCTCGGCCAGCACGGCACGGCCGGTGGTGGCGTGCTGGCGGGCGCCGTAGGTCGACTCGGTGACCACCACGTCGGCGTCGACGGCCGGGGCCGGCGGGGCCAGCAGCGGGTGCACCGGGCGGCCCATGTCCCCGGTGAACAGCGTGCGCACCCCGCCGATGTCGAGCACCGCGAACGTCGAGCCCAGGATGTGCGCCGACCGGTGCAGGCTGACCGTCGCACCCCCGGGCAGCCGGGTGGGCCCGTCACCGGTGTGCGGCTGGAGCAGGGTGATCGCCTTCTCGGCGTCGTCGGTGTCGAACAGCGGCAGGGCGGGGGTGTGCTTGGAGTACCCGTCGCGGCGGGCGTACTCGGCCTCCAGCTCCTCCAGGTGGGCGGCGTCCCGCAGAACGATGGCGGCCAGTGCCGCCGTCCCGGGGCTGCACACGACCGGCCCGGTGAAGCCGTGCCGGGCGAGCAGCGGCAGTGCGCCGCAGTGGTCGAGGTGCGAGTGGGTGAGCACCACGGCGTCGATCGTCAACGGGTCGACCGGGAGCGGCTCCCAGTTGCGGCGGCGCCACTGCCGGGGTCCCTGGAACAGCCCGCAGTCGACGAGCAGCCGGGCCCCGTCGGTCTCCACCAGGAACTTGCTGCCCGTCACGGTGCCGGCGGCTCCCAGGAACGTGAGCGTGGCGGCGGGGCTGGTGCTGGACATGCGGACCACATCCTTCGGACGACGGCGTCCTTCGTCGCCAGCCTCCTCCCGTCCGGCGTCGCTGTCCCCTCCAGCACGTCGCCCGCGTCGAGGTCCCCGGTCCGTTGTCGGCCCGGTGCGGGCGCGAGGGTCGCCGTAGGATCTCGCAGGTGCGTGGGAGCAGACCGTGATGGCCGCGAAGGTGCCCACGGTCTAGGGGGATGGAGCCCGTCTCGGGCTGCACGTTCAGCTCGAGCTGGTGAATGAGGGGGCACGGTGGATCCGCTCGAGCTCTCCGTCGGCGCCACGTTCGACGGGTGGCCCACCCTCACCTACCCCCTGGTGCGCCTCAGGCTGACGGACGTCACCGTGGAGCTGTCGGCCAGGAACTCGTACGCCGCACTCGCCGCGCAGCTGACCGGCGTGACCGTGTCGACGGGATACGTGCCATGAGGGGCCGAGCGGCGTGGTTCGCGCCCCTGGCCATCGTGTTCTCGTTGTCGGGGTGCGTGTTCGCTCCCTCCGATCCCAAGACCGTTCCGATCGCCGTTCGGATGGATGGCGACGTGGTCTCGGTCTTGGTCCCTCAATGCCCCGGGGGATCGGTTGAGTCCGCCTATGTCGATGACCTCGGGGCGGAGGAGCCAGGGGTGAAGCTCTGGCAAGCGTCGGGGTTCGTCGGGAAGTCCGATGAACCGATCTCGTTCTCGTCCTCGAGTTGGTCATCGGTCAGCGGCTCCTACGAGAACCTCGAGAGCTTCGGTGTCATGGTGGTCACCGAGAAGGGCGAGTACGGCGGGGGCCTCGACTCCGACTACTTGTCTCAGGCCCGCGGCCTCCCGCCGGGCAGGTATGTGGTGGATGGTCAGGCGGTGACGTCCGCGGAGTATTTCGCCGAGGCAGCCAAGTACCCGTGCCCTGCGCCGGGATCGTCGACCGCGCAGTCGTAGCGATCACGTGTGGACCGCGGTCGCAGGTGCCACGTCACCGACGAGGACCACGCCGACGACCGGGCAGCGCCGAGGCCGGGTCCGAGTAGCCTCACCGTCCAGGCGCGATGGCAGCAGGCGGAGGGCGGTCGGGTGCAGCTTCTCTTCCAGGCCTTCCTCGTCGTTTCCTTCGCGTCGGGGATGTCCCTGGGCCTCATCGGGCGGCTTCTGTACAACCGACCGGAGACCGGGCCGTGGGGTGAGCCGCAGGCGGTGGTCGGTGTTCCGTCGTCCGTCCTTGGTGGGCTGCTCGCGGGCATCTCGGCCTGCTTTCTCGTCCTCGCGCACGACGGCGACTGGCCCGTCAGTCTGCTGATCGTGTACAGCGTGAGCGCGGCGCTGACGTTGGTGGCTTCCCTCGCCCACGCGCTGCTGCTTCGCGCGAAGGCCCGGTCGCGGCAGGTGCGGGGGCCGCGAGAGCGCCGGGTGCGTGCGGGTGACCACCTCCCTGCTCGGCTGGGGACGGTCGCGGCCCTGGCCGCGATGCTCGCCGTCCTGGTGCGGCCCGCGTCGGGGGCATGAGGCCCGAGCCCAGGGTGGTACGAACAGCCCCCTGAGGTCGGTCGCGAGTGCGGTGGCGGGCGGCGCACTCGTCGACCTGTGCGAACACGCCGGCCGCGGTCGGTCGGGAGCGATGTACCTTCGTCGAGCAGCCGGGCCTGCACCACCAGCGCGAGCGAGCGGGGGAGACATGAACGACGCCGACGAGGAGGTGCTGGGCGTCCTCGCCGGGTACCTGGAGCATCTGAAGATCAAGGCCGCCGGCTCATGGGAAGACGACTGAGTGCTGCCCGGGCACGGCGGCCGATGCGCCGAGCACGACGGCCACGGGAGCCGGTCGGAGAGCCTTCCGCATGGAGCTCGTCGCACAGCTCGGGGTCTCGTCGCGGACAGGTGCGTTGCACGCACACGGTCGGAACCTCAGAGGCGTCGCGTGAGTCATGAGTGCTGAGCGGACGTTCATGACGGACGACGTCTCGAGGGCGTCGCTTGTCGGTCTTGGTCTCCTCATCGGTCTCGGGGGCTCGGGCATCTCGCTGCTCCTCCTCGAGGGGCCCTGGGTCGTTGCCGGTGCGCTCGGAGCGACACTCCTCGGGCTTCTGGTCGCCCTTCGTGGTCGGACGACGTCCTTCTGGATCGAAGGCGAGTCTGTCTTCTGGGGGGAAGGCAGCGGTGCGACCTGCGTGAACATCGCGGAGGCCGATGACATCCGCACCGTCTTCGTGATGAAGGGGCCGCGCAGTCTGCTGCTCTCACGCGGGGGAGTCCGCGTGGAGGTCCCGATCGACTCGAGCACCGAGCCGCTGCGGAGAGAGATGGGGCGGATCTTCCGAGAGAGGTGGCCGACCCGCGTCCTGACGGACCGATCGGCGATGCGAGCACTGTTCTTGTGAGGGGCGGTTCGCGGGGGGCTGCCGGCTCGGCGCCGTCGTGGGTCCGCGGCCGGCGCACGCCTCGCCGTAGGATCTCGCAGGTGCGTGGGAGCAGACCGTGACGGCCGCGAAGGCGCCGACCGTCTATGACGTCGCCTCGCTCGCGGGGGTGTCGATCGCCACGGTGTCGCGGGTCTTCCGCCGGCCGCAGGAGGTCACGGCCTCGACCCGGGAGACCGTGCAGAAGGCGGTGCGCGAGCTGGGGTACGTGCCCAGCGGGTCGGCCCGCAGCCTGGCGGCGCGCCGGTCGGGGGCCATCGGGCTGTGCTTCCCGGACTTCGACGGGATGGACGAGATCGAGCCGCTGCGGTTCTCCGACGGGCCGGTGGTGGTGCGGCAGGACCCGGCGCACCCGCTGGAGCCCTCGGCCGACCGGTACATCGCCGAGGTGATGCGCGGGGTGCAGCTCGAGGCGTGGCGGCACGCGACCGCGGTGACGGTGGCCATCGCCAACGGCCGTCGCGGCGCCCAGGTGTTCGACGACCTCGCCGGCCGGGTGGACGGCCTGGTCACGCTCTCGCGGACGATCCCGGACGACCAGCTCGTGCACTTCGCCCGACGGCTGCCGGTGGTGGTGGTCGCGGGACCGCGCGCCGGTGACGACTACGACCACGTGACCACCGACAACGCGGGCGGGATGCGCGCGCTCACGGCGCACCTCGTCGCCGAGCACGGGGTGCGTGAGCCGGCCTACGTCGCGGGCCCCTCGGCCTCGCCCGACGACCGTGCACGGTTCTCCGGCTTCCGGGCCGCGCTGCGGGCCGCGGGG
>NZ_VWSD01000109.1 GCF_009829685.1 Cellulomonas citrea | reverse complement strand
GTCAGCGTCCGGGTGGGGCGCCCGTGCCGCCGCCGGCGCCGTTCCGGCCGACCCCGCCCGAGCAGTCCTGAGGCGGGGTGCGGGTCGCGGGGTCGCCGCGACCCGCACCTGCGACCTCGACATTTGGTGAGTGAGCACTCACTCACTTAGGCTGGGTGCATGCTTCCCGCCCCCGACGCCGCCGCGCGCACCGGACGTGCGGCGCCGCTGCCACCTGACGAGCGTCGTACCGCCATCCTGGCGGCGGTCCAGGAGGTCATCCTCGAACGCGGCACCGCCGTGACCACCCGCGACCTCGCCGCAGCCGCGGGGGTGGCGGAGGGGACGCTGTTCCGGGTCTTCGAGGACAAGACGACCCTCGTGCGCGAGGCCGTGACCTCCGCCATCGACCCGAGCCACATGCTCGACGCGATGCGTGCGATCGACCCGGACGAGCCGCTGGACGAACGCGTCACGCAGGTCATGCAGGTCGGTCGCCAGCGGGTCGAACGGACCGTGGCCTGGATGTCCCTGCTGCACCAGCTCGGACGTCCCGAGCACGGCGGCGACCACCACGGCAAGCCGTCCGCCTGGCAGGAGAAGCGGCGCACCGTCGCCGCAGCCATCCGCGCCGAGCTGGCCGGGTTGCTCGCCCCCGACGCTGACCGGCTGCGGATCGGGCCGGAGGAGGCCGCCGAGCTGCTCGAGACCGTCCTCGTCGGCTCGGCCGTGCGTGCGGTCGAGCTGGCCCGTTCCGGTGAGCAGCGGTCGGCCATCGACCCACGGGCCCTGGCCCGCTTCTTCTTGTCCGGGGTCCTCGACCCGGACCTTCCCCCACCTGCCGACCTCGTCCCGGAGGGATCCACCTCATGCTGATGCGACTGCTGCGGGAGCACCTGCGGCCTTACCGTGGCGCCGTCGCGGCCCTGCTGGTGTTCCAGCTGGTCCAGACGATCGCCACGTTGTACCTGCCCAACCTCAACGCCCGGATCATCGACAAGGGCGTGACCGCCGGCAACACCACCGTCATCTGGCAGACCGGCGGCTGGATGCTCGCGGTCAGCCTCGGCCAGGTGGTCGCCGCCGTCATCGCCACCTACTTCGGTGCGCGGACCGCCATGCGGTTCGGCCGCGACCTGCGTCGTCGGCTGTTCGGCCACGTCCAGGAGTTCTCGGCCCAGGAGGTCGCGAAGTTCGGCGCCCCGACGCTCATCACCCGCACCACCAACGACGTCCAGCAGGTCCAGATGGTCGTGTTCATGACGGCCGTGTTCGCTGTCATGGCGCCGATCATGCTCATCGGCGGCGCCGTCATGGCCATGCGGGAGGACCTCAAGCTGTCCGGGGTGCTCGTCGTGGTGATCCCGGTGCTCGGCCTGGTCGTCGGGCTCATCGTGTCCCGGATGGTGCCGTACTTCCGGCAGATGCAGGCCCGGATCGACAAGGTGAACGGGGTGCTGCGCGAGCAGATCGCCGGGATGCGCGTCGTGCGGGCGTTCGTGCGCGAGCGCCGCGAGTCGGAGCGCTTCGGCGCCGCCAACAACGACCTGTACGCCGCCTCGTTGGCGACCGGCCGGCTGATGGCGCTCATGTTCCCCGCGCTCATGCTCGTGATGAACCTCACGACCGTGGCCATCATGTGGTTCGGCGGGCACCGGATCGACGTCGGCGGGATGCAGGTCGGCCAGCTCACCGCGTTCATCACCTACGCCATGTACATCCTCATGGCCGTGATGATGTCCTCGATGATGTTCGTCATGGTCCCGCGGGCCATGGTCTCCGCGGGCCGGATCGGCGAGGTGCTCGACACCAGCACGAGCGTGCTGCCGCCCGCGCACCCCGTCCGGCTGCCGGCCGGTGCGAACGGGCACCTGCAGCTGCAGGGCGTCTCCTTCTCCTACCCCGGCGCCGAGGACCCCGTCCTGCGTCACGTCGACCTGGAGGCGCTGCCGGGGCGCACCACGGCGATCATCGGCGCCACCGGCTCGGGTAAGACGACGCTGCTCAGCCTCATCCCGCGGCTGTTCGACGCCACCGCCGGTGCGGTGCTGCTCGACGGGGTCGACGTGCGCGAGCTGGACCCCGAGCAGCTGTGGAACCGGATCGGCCTCGTGCCGCAGAAGCCCTACCTGTTCTCCGGGACCGTGCGGTCCAACCTGCAGTACGGCAAGGAGGACGCCACCGACGAGGAGCTGTGGCACGCGCTGGAGATCGCGCAGGCCAAGGACTTCGTCGAGGCGCTCGACGAGGGCCTCGACGCACCGGTCGCGCAGGGCGGCACCAACGTGTCCGGCGGTCAGCGCCAGCGGCTCGCGATCGCGCGTGCTCTGGTCCGCAGACCCCTGCTCTACCTGTTCGACGACTCGTTCTCGGCGCTCGACTACGCCACCGACGCCCGGCTGCGCGCGGCGCTGGCACCCGAGACCGCCGACGCCACGGTGCTCATCGTGGCCCAGCGGGTCGCCACCATCCGGTACGCCGACCACATCGTCGTGCTGGACGACGGGCAGGTGGTCGCCCAGGGCACGCACACCGAGCTGATGGCCAGCTCGCAGACCTACCAGGAGATCGTCTACTCCCAGCTGAGCGCGTCGGAGGCCCAGGCATGAGCACGCAGGACAAGGCCCCCGCGCGTCCGGCGGCCCGCGGACCCATGGGCCACGGCCCGATGGGCGGCATGGGCATGCCGGCCGCCAAGTCGATGGACTTCAAGGGCTCGGGGATGCGTCTGCTGCGCACCCTGGCCCCCGAACGGGTGCGGCTGAGCGCGATCGCCGTGCTGTCGGTCATCTCGGTGAGCGCGGCCGTCGTGGCCCCCAAGCTCATCGGCAACGCGACCAACGTCATCTTCGAGGGCGTGGTCGGCGCCATGCTCGGGGCGCGTGGCGTCCCGGCCGGCACCCCGGTCGCCCAGGTCATCGCCGGGCTGCGGGCGCAGGGCCAGGGCTCGGTCGCCGACATGCTCGCGGCGATGAACAACGTCGTGGTCGGGAAGGGCATCGACTTCCACCGGCTCGGCTCGGTGCTGCTGGTGGTGGTCGCGGTCTACGCCGCGTCGTTCCTCGCCGGCTGGTTCGCGGGGCGGCTGACCGCGACCGTCGTGCAGAACACCGCGCGCACGCTGCGCAACGACGTCGAGGCCAAGCTGTCCCGGCTGCCGCTGCGGTACGTCGACGGGAACTCGCGCGGTGACCTGCTCTCGCGCGTCACCAACGACATCGACAACATCGCCCAGTCCATGCAGCAGACGTTGTCCCAGCTCATCACCTCGGTGCTCACCGTCGTGGGCGTGCTGGCCATGATGTTCTGGATCTCGCCCGTGCTGGCCCTCGTCGCGCTCGTCACGGTGCCGCTGTCGGCGGTCGTCGCCATGATGATCGGCAAGCGGTCGCAGCCGGAGTTCGTCCGGCAGTGGAAGCACACCGGTGAGGTCAACGGCCACATCGAGGAGATGTTCACCGGCCACGCGCTCGTCACGGTGTTCAACCGGCAGGCGGACGCCCAGCGGGTGTTCGACGAGCGCAACGAGGCGATGTACGACGCCAGCTTCAAGGCGATGTTCATCTCGGGCGTCATGCAGCCGGCGATGGGGTTCATCGCGAACCTCAACTACCTCATCGTCGCGGTGTTCGGCGGGCTCAAGGTGGCCTCCGGCACGATGACGCTCGGTGACGTCCAGGCGTTCATCCAGTACTCGCGCCAGTTCACCCAGCCCATCACCCAGATCGCCTCGATGGCCAACCTGCTGCAGTCCGGGGTGGCCTCGGCCGAGCGGGTGTTCGAGCTGCTCGACGCCGAGGAGCAGGGCGCCGACCCGGAGCCGGCCGCCGCGCTCGTGACCCCGGTGCGCGGGCGGGTGGCGTTCGAGGACGTGTCGTTCCGCTACGAGGCGGAGACCCCCCTCATCGACGACCTCGACCTGGTGGCCGAACCGGGGCAGACCATCGCGATCGTCGGGCCGACAGGGGCGGGCAAGACCACGCTGGTCAACCTGCTCATGCGGTTCTACGAGGTGGACTCCGGGTCGATCACGCTGGACGGTGTCGACACCCGGTCGCTCACCCGTGACGACCTGCGCTCGCAGATCGGCATGGTGCTGCAGGACACCTGGCTGTACTCGGGCACCATCGCGGACAACATCGCCTACGGCGTCGACGGGGCGACCCGCGAGCAGGTGGTCGAGGCGGCGAAGGCCACCCACGTCGACCGGTTCGTGCGCACCCTGCCGGACGGCTACGACACGGTGATCGACGACGAGGGCGGCACGGTCTCGGCGGGGGAGAAGCAGCTGCTCACCATCGCCCGGGCCTTCCTGGCCGACCGCGCGATCCTGGTGCTCGACGAGGCGACGTCCTCGGTCGACACCCGGACCGAGGTGCTCGTGCAGAACGCGATGAACGCCCTGCGCAAGGGGCGTACCTCGTTCGTCATCGCGCACCGGCTGTCGACCATCCGGGACGCCGACGTGATCCTCGTGATGGAGCACGGGCAGATCGTCGAGCAGGGCTCGCACGAGGACCTGCTCGCGGCCGACGGGGCGTACTCGCGGCTGTACCAGAGCCAGTTCGCCGCGGCGGCTGCGGAGGTCGACTGACCGCTGCGACGGGCGCGTCGCAGCGGGACGAATCGATTCGATGCTGGCACTCGAGGGGCCGTAGGCTTCTCGGGTGCCAGCATCCTCCACGCCCCCGGCAGCTCCCCGGGTGCGCCGTGACTCCTACACCCTCGGTCTCTACACGGTCTTCATCGCGTGGGGCTGGCTGCTCTACTCGTTCAACCCGAGCGTGTCGCTGCTCGCGGAGGAGCAGCACGTGTCCGGCGCCCTCGCCGGGCTGCACGGCACCGCGATGGCCGCCGGCTCGCTGCTCGCCGGCTGGGTGGCCCCCAGGCTGGTGGCCCGCACCGGGCGCCCCCGGGCCCTCGTGTGCGAGGCGCTGCTCATGCTCGTCGGGGTCGTCGCGCTGCTGCTCGGCCCGGGCATCGTCTGGACGCTGAGCGCCATGCTCGTGCTCTCCGTCGGCGGGGTCGCGATGATGTCGACCGCCACCGTCGGGCTCGCCCGGCACCAGCCGCTCGCCGCCTCCGCCGTGCTGTCCGAGGCGAACGGGGTCGGCTCCGGCATCGGGCTGCTGGCCCCGCTCGCGGTGGGGGTGGTCGTCGGCCTCGGCTGGGGCTGGCGGCCGGCCGTCGTCGTGGTCGTGCTCATCCTGCTCGGCGTCGCGGCCATCGCCTGGCGCACCCGGGACGGGGAGGAGAACGCCGCCCCGATCGTCGCCTCGCGCGACAAGCTGCCCATGTCCACCGGGATCTGGTTCCTCGTCGCGCTCGTCGCCGGCATCTCGCTCGAGTTCGCCACCACCTTCTGGTCGACCGCCCTGGTGCGCGAGCAGACCGGCGCCTCGGCCGGGATCGCCACGGCCACCACGGCCGGTCTGCTGCTCGGGATGACCGCCGCCCGCCTGGTGCTGGGCCCGATCGCACCGCGGCTCGGACCGGCCCGCATGCTCGCGATCGCGTTCGTCGTCGCGGTGGCCGGTTGGGCCGTGCTCTGGACGGCGACCGTCACCGCCGTCGCCGTCGCGGGGCTCGTCGTGCTCGGCGCCGGGATCGGGCTGACCGCACCGCTGTCGCAGTCCATGGTGCTGGCCGCCGCCGGCGACCACCAGGACAAGGCCCAGGGGCGCTCGTCGGTCGCCTCGGGGCTCGCCATCGGCATCGCGCCGTTCGTGCTCGGCGCCCTCGCCGACCAGGTCGGCACGCACGGTGCGTTCGTGCTGGTCCCCGTGCTCGGGGTGCTCGGTGTCGTGGCCTCGATGACCGGCGGCGCCGTGAGCGCGCGGCGGGCCGTCGCCGCCGCCGTCGACTGACCGACCCAGCGCTGCTGGCAGGATCGAGACCGTGGCCCGGTTCGAACGTGTGACGATCACCGACCCCGACGACCCGCGGCTCGTCGACTACGTCGGGCTCACCGACGTCGCGCTGCGCACGAGGGTCGAACCCGCCGGGGGGCTCTACATCGCCGAGAGCTCGACGGTGCTGGGCCGCGCCCTGGCTGCCGGCCACCGGCCCCGGTCCGTGCTGTGCGCTCCGCGCTGGCTGGCCGACGTCGAGGCGATGCTCGACGCGGCGCCGGTGCCGCCGGGTGCCGACGACGGGCCGGTGCCGGTCTACGTCGCGCAGGAGCCCGTGCTCGAGGCGATCACCGGCTTCCACGTGCACCGCGGGGCGCTCGCCTCGATGCACCGGCCGACCCCGCTGCCGCTGGACGAGGTGCTCGCCGGTGCGCGGCGCATCGCGGTGCTCGACGGGCTGGTCGACCACACGAACGTCGGGGCCGCGCTGCGGGCGTGCGCCGCGTTCGGGATGGACGGGGTGCTCATCACCCCCACCTGCGCCGACCCGCTGTACCGGCGCTCCGTGCGGGTCTCCATGGGCACCGTGTTCCAGGTGCCCTGGACGCGGGTCGACCCGTGGCCGGCGAGCGTGGAGCTGCTGCGCGCGCAGGGTTTCGTCACCGCGGCGCTCGCCCTGTCGGACGACTCGATCACGCTCGACGCGCTGGTCGCCGACCTGCCGGACCGGCTCGCGCTCGTCCTCGGGTCGGAGGGGCCGGGGCTCTCGCCCGCCACCCTCGCGGCCGCCGACCTCGTCGTGCGCATCCCGATGGCCGGTGACGTGGACTCGCTCAACGTGGCCTCGGCCGCCGCCGTGGCGTTCTGGGCCACCCGCTGAGCTCGGTCAGCCCAGACCCAGGCCCTCGACCACCTGCACCCCGGGCGCGGCGGCCAGCAGGGACCCCGGCAGCCCGATCTTGGACCGGCGCAGACCGGAGCCGATGACGACGAGGGCGTCGTCGTCCACCCGGGAGTCGACCAGCACGCGGAACCGGGGCGGCAGGCCGAGCGGGGTGATGCCGCCGTACTCCATCCCGGACTCGGCGACCGCGCGGTCGGTGGCCAGGAACGAGGCCTTGCGCACGTCGAGCAGCCGCTTCACCGTGGCGTTGACGTCGGCCCTCGTGGTGGCGCGCACCGCGGCCGCGGCCAGCCGCTCCTCGCCGTCGCGCCGGCCGGCGACCAGGACGCAGTTGACGCTCGCGCTCGGGTCCAGGGCGAACGCCTGCGTGAGCGTGGCGGTGTCGGCCAGCTCGGGGTCGATCGGGGCGACGAGCACCCGGGCCGCGACCTCGGGCGTCGTGGCCGCCCAGGCCGACAGCGCCGCGGCGGTGCCGGGTGCGAGCAGGTCGGGCCGGTCGAGCGCCGGACCCCAGTCCAGCCCGCTCACCGGGAGTAGGTGCCCACGAGCACGGCCCGGGCGATCGTGTGGAACACCAGGGCGCTGTTCGCCGCACCGGGCGAGGTGTCCGGCTCCAGGCCGAGGGCCGGCACGTCGAGGGCGTGCACGACGAAGAAGTAGCGGTGCACCTGGTCCCCGGGCGGCGGGGCGGCGCCGACGTAGCCCGGGATGCCGTCGTCCCCGGCGAGGCTGAGCGCCGGGCTGGGCAGCGGCTGACCGGCCGCACCGGCACCCGCCGCCAGCCCGGTCACGGACACCGGCAGGTCGACGACGGTCCAGTGCCACCAGCCCGACGGCCCCGGGGCGTCGGGGTCGAAGCACGTGACGGCGAACGAGCGGGTCTGCTCCGGGAAGCCGGACCACACCAGGTGCGGGGACAGGTTGCGGCCGCGCGGGGTGTTGGTGGTCTCGTCCGGCAGCCGGTCGCCGTCGGTGAACGTGTCCGAACGGATCTCGAAGGCCGGGACGACCGGCAGCAGCGTGTACGGATCGGGTGCCTGGGGGCGGTCCAGCGATGTCACGTGAGTCTCCTCGGCGGGGCCTGGGCGGGGGTGCCCCCATCATCTCGCGTACGGGGCGGTGCGGGGTGTGGGACGCCGCGTGGGGCGGGTGGCGGACGACGACGGGCGGGGGAGCGCTGTCGGCCCATACTGCTAGCATCGAACGCATGTTCGAACATCGGTGAACGCGGTGCGGACCGGTGTCGTCGACGTGAACGCAGGGCCCCACGGCGGGGGTGCAGGTCTCGGTGGGTCGGAGGAGGTGCGATGACGGTGACGGCCGAGACCCGGGCGGACAGGGCCCGCGCTGCGCTCGCCCTGGCCGAGGAACGGACCGGTGCCCGGCGGGTCGCCCTCGCGGCGGCGGAGCCCGTCGAGCAGTCCGGGGTACGCGCGGTCAGCCTGCTCACCCAGGAACGTCCGCCGATGGCGGTACCGCCCGGGCTGGCACCGCTGCTCCCGGAGGGGCTGCGTCGGGGGGCGGTGACCGCGGTGCTCGGCTCGTCCGCCCTGCTGCTCGCGATGGTCGCGCACGCCTGTGCGGACGGTGCCTGGGCCGTGGCCGTCGGTCACCCCGGGCTGGGCGTGCTGGCGGCCGCGCGCAGCGGTGTGCCGCTCGACCGGTTCGCCCTCGTGCCACGACCAGGTGCGCAGGCGGCGACCGTGCTCGCAGCGCTCGTCGACGGGTTCGGCCTCGTCGTCGTCGGGCCGGAGGTCGCCCTGCCCGCGGCCGATGTGCGCCGCCTGGTCGCCCGGGTCCGCGAACGCGGTGCCGCGGTGCTCACCACCTCGGTCTGGTCCGGGGGGCAGGCGGTCCTGGAGGTGACCGGTGCCCGCTGGGTCGGTCTGCAGGAGGGGTCCGGTCTGCAGGCGGGGGCCGGGCGGCTGCGCTCCGCACGGCTGCACGTCGTCCGCCGGGACCGGGTGCGGGCGCCCGCGCTCGACCTGCGGCTGCCGGTGCCGCCACCGACGAGCGGGCCCGCGCCGCTGGTGCCGACCCCTGGCCTGAGGCTGGTCGGATGAACGGCTCCGTGCGGACCACCGCCGTCTGGGTGCCGGACTGGCCGGTCGTGGCAGCCATGGCCGTGGCCGGGGTACCTGCGCACAGCCCGGCCGCGGTGCACGACGGACGTCGCGTCGTGGCCACGTCCGCCACCGCCCGGGCCGAGGGCGTGCGCCGTGGCATGCGGCGGCGCGCCGCCCAGGGCTGCTGCCCCCAGCTCGTGCTGCTGCCCGCGGACGAAGGACGGGACCAGGTCGCGTTCGAACCTGTGGCTGCCGCGACCGAGCAGGTCGTCGCCGGGGTCGAGGTGGTCCGCCCCGGGCTCCTGCTGCTGCCGGCCGGCGGGGCCAGTCGCTACCACGGGTCGGAGGAGGCGCTCGCGATCGCGCTGGTCGAGGCTGTGGGGGAGCGCACCGGCCACGAGTGCGGGGTCGGCACCGCCGACGGTCTGCTGGCCGCTGTGCTGGCCGCCCGTACCGGTGCGGTCGTCGAGGCCGGTGCCTCGGCGCAGTTCCTGCGCGCGTACGGCATCGGTGAGCTGGTGCACGCCGCGACCGGGGACGCCCAGGCCCGTGAGGTGGCCGAGCTGGTCGACCTGCTGCACCGGCTCGGGCTGCGCACCCTCGGGGCGTTCGCGGCGCTGCCGGCCCCCGACGTGCACGCCAGGTTCGGCCGCACCGGGACCTGGGCGCACACCTTGGCCCTCGGTCTGGCGGCCCGGCCGCCCGCACGGCGACGGCCCGAACCCGACCTGGAGGTGGAGGCCGAGCTCGACCCACCGGCCGACCGGGTGGACAGCGCCGCCTTCGTCGGACGCGCCCTGGCCGAACGGCTGCACACGATGCTCGCCGAGCGCCGGCTGACCTGCGGACGGCTGCAGATCGCGGCCCGGACCGACAACGGCACCGCACTGGTGCGGGTCTGGCGCACCGACTCCGGGGGCTGGGGCGCGCTCACCCCGGCCCGGGTCACCGACCGGGTGCGCTGGCAGCTCGAGGGCTGGCTCACGGCCCAGGCCCGGCTCACCTCGCCCGAGGACGAACAGCCTCCCGTCGCGCTCGTCCGCCTCACGCTCACCGCCCTGGACGTCGGGCCGGCCGGGGTCGAGCAGGGGAGGTTGTGGGGAGCCGCGTCCGGGGCGGACGTCCGGGCGGCCCGGGCTCTCGAGCGGGTGCAAGGGCTGCTCGGCGCCGACGAGGTTCTCGTCGCCGCGGTCCAGGGCGGGCGCGACGTGCGCGAGCAGGTGCAGGTCCACCCCTGGGGCCAGCAGGTGCCGCCCGAGCGGCGGCTCGACCTGCCCTGGCCGGGCCGG
>NZ_VWSD01000108.1 GCF_009829685.1 Cellulomonas citrea | reverse complement strand
CCCGGCGCGCTCGGCCTCGTCGAGGTAGGTGGTCGCCATGACGACGGCGGTGCCGGCCGCGGCCGCGGCCGAGACGAGCCGCCACAGGTCGACCCGGCTCACCGGGTCGACACCCGTCGTCGGCTCGTCGAGCACGAGCAGGTCCGGGTGGTGCACGGTGGCCAGGGCGAACCCGAGCTTCTGGCGCATCCCGCCGGACAGCCGGGCGGCGGTGCGTCCGGCCGCTGCGGTCAGCCCGGTGGCGGCGAGCAGCCGGGTGCGACGATCGGCCAGCTCGGCGTGGCCCACGTGGTAGGCGGCGGCCGCGAACTCGAGGTTCTCCTCGACCGTGAGGTCGGCCCAGGTGCTCGCGGTGGCCGGCATGAACCCGGTGCGCTCCCGACCGGGGCTGCGCACCTGCCCGGCGCTGGGGCGCACCCCGCCGGCCAGCGTGCGCAGCAGCGTCGTCTTGCCGGCCCCGTCCCCGCCGACGACCGCGATCACCTGACCGGGCTCGACGTGCAGCTCGACCCCGGTGAGCGCGAGCCGGTCGCCGTACCGGACGTCCAGGCCGGTGACGCCCCAGGTCATGCCTGCCCCTGCGGGGCGAGGTCGCGGCGGAACCGCAGCACCGAGGCGGTGAGCACGACGGCGGCCATCGCGGCGAGCACCCCGAGCGGCAGCCACAGCGTGTGCAGCGGTGCCGCACGCAGCATGATGCCCTGGCTGATCTGCACGAAGTAGGTGAGCGGCAGGCAGTAGCCGATCCAGCGGATGCCGGCGGCCATCGCGGGCAGCGGGAAGATGAAGCCCGAGAGCAGCACCTGGGGGAGCATCACCATGATGGCGCCCTGGATCGCCTGCGCCTGCGTGCTCGACACGGTCGAGATGAGCACGCCCAGACCGAGCACGACGAGCAGGAACAGCAGCGCACCGAGCGCGAAGACGGCGACCGACCCGCGGAACGGCACGCCGAAGAGCGTGACGCCGAGCACCGTGATGAGGGTCATGTCGAGCGCACCCACGGCGAAGTAGGGCGCGATCTTGCCGACGATGACGTCGACCGGGCGCAACGGCATGACCGAGAGCTGGGCCAGCGTGCCGGCGGCGCGCTCCCGGACGAGCCCGATGCTCGTGATGATCGTGCCGATGAACGCCATGACCAGCCCGACGAGGGCCGGGACCATCACCCAGGAGGTCGTGAGGTCCGGGTTGTAGAGCACCTGGACGTCGAGCGGGGTGGTGCTGCGGGCGAGCGCGGCGCGGGCGGTCTGGGCGGCGAACAGCGAGGAGCCGTCGAGGTAGGCGGTCGCCGGTGTGGTCGAGGTGTCGAGCACGACGTCGGCGACGTTGTCGCGGACGAGGTCCTGCGCGCCCGCACCCGAGGTGCCCGGTTCGGTGCGGACCACCTCGAAGAGCTCGGGCAGTGCGTCCTGCACGACGGCGGCGTGCGGACCGACAACCGCGGTCGTGACGTGGCTGATCGTGAAGTTCGCGGCGTAGCCGAAGATCACCAGCATCCCGACCGGCATGAGCACGAGCATCGCGAGGGTGCGCCGGTCGCGGCGCAGCTCGCGCAGCTCCTTGAGGATCATCGCCCGCACGTGGGCCTCCGTGTCGTCGGCCCGCTGTCGGGGGTGTTCCGTGAAATCATCACATGTGGAATTGTTGCGCACCGGCCGGTCCCGCGCAAGGGTCGGGGCACGACGCGGCACGCTGGAGGGAGGCCCGGATGCAGCAGGCACGTCCGCGCGGGCGTCGGCCGGGCGCCTCGGTGACCAGGGGCTCCATCGCCGAGGCCGCCACTGCGCTGTTCGCCGAGGTCGGCTACGACCGCGCGACCGTGCGGGCCATCGCGGCCCGGGCCGGTGTCGACCCCCGCCTCGTCACCCACCACTTCGGCAGCAAGCAGGAGCTGTTCGTCGAGGTGATGGCGCCCCCCATCGACCCCGCCGTGGTGGTCGCGGCCATGGCCGGCGACCCGGCCCGCACGGGGGAGCGGCTCGCCCGGGTGATGGTCGGGACCCTGGCCGACGAGCAGGCCCGGCTGCGGCTCGTCGGCCTGGTGCGCGCCGCCGCCGCCGAACCGGCCGCCGCGGCGCTGCTGCGCGAGGTGGTCGAACGGATCGTGCTCGCCCCGGTGGCCGCCGCGCTGCCCGGACCGGACGCGGCGCTGCGGGTCGCGATGGCCGGTGCGCAGATGGTCGGGCTCGTCATGGTCGGCCACATCGTCCAGGTCGGCCCGGTCGCCACCGCCGCGCCGGAGGACCTCGTGCGCCTGCTCGCCCCGGTGCTGCAGGCCTCCCTGGTCGGGCCGCTACCCTCCTGTCCGTGACCCCCGTCGAGGTGAGCCCGACCCCGACGCCGAGCGTGACCGGGAGCCTGACACCGAGCCCCACCGACACCGGGCCCACCCCGGCCCCGACGCCCACCGAGCAGCCGTCGACGCCGCCGGGCACGGCCACCCCGACCCCCACCGTGACCGTCACCACGACCGTCACCGCCGAGCCGAGCACGATGACCGCGGCCGCACCCACCGTCACCACGACGACGCAGACCTGGGTCACCGCGCCCGCATCGAGCTCCTCGCAGCTGCCCTGGGGCCTCGTGCTGTCGGCCGCGCTCGTGCTCGTCGTCGGGCTGGCCGCCACCGTCTGGCTGGCCAGGCGCTACCGGCCGACGCCGTCGCCCGCGCCCGCGGTGCCGTCGAGCACCCCCGTGCGCGGTCTGCTCGGCTTCCTCGTCCAGCTCGGCCGCGGGATGCTCGACGCCAGCACCCCGGCCGGTCAGGTCAACCGGGACCTGCTCGAGGTGGCCCGCGTCAACGGGGCACCCCGCGCGGAGATCGTCTCCCTGCCCACCGCCCTCTTTGTCTCCCTGCCCGACGGCGGCACCGCGCAGACCGTCGCGGTCTCCGCCGGCCGGCGCCCGCTGCGCCTCGACCAGGTGCAGGCGGTCCTCGAGGTCGCGCAGGAGGCGCAGGAACGCGTCATCGACCCGGACGAGGGGTCCCGGCGCCTCACCGCGGCGCTCGCGGCCCCCGAGCCCTACCCGCTGTGGCTGCGCGTCGTGGGCTACGCGGCGGTGAGCGCGGGCCTGTCGCTGCTGCTCGGCGGCGGCTGGCCCGACCTGGCGGTGGCCGTGGTGCTCGGCGTCGCGGTGGCGCTCGCGCTGCAGCTCACCACGTCGGCGACCAGCGGCTACGCGGCGCTCGTCGCCCTCGGCGCCGCCTTCGCGGTGTCCACCCTGGTCTTCCTCCTGGCCCGCACCGGGTGGCCGCTGGTGCCGCTCGCCGCCCTCGTGCCGCCGCTGGTCACGTTCCTGCCCGGTGCGCTGCTCACCACGGCGGCCATCGACCTGGCCACCAACCAGATGGTCGCCGGTGCCGCGCGGCTGGCGTCGGGCGGCATGCAGCTCGTGCTGCTCGCCCTGGGCATCACGGCCGGCGCCGGGCTCGTGGGGGTCCCGGCGTCGCTGTCCGCGTCCGGCTCCTCGCCGATCGGGGTGTTCGCCCCCTGGCTCGGGGTGCTGCTGTTCGGTGCGGGCGTCGGTTGGCACAACGGCGCCCGGCGCGGTTCGCGGCGCTGGATCCTGCTCGTGCTCGTCGTCGCCTACGCCGGTCAGGTGCTCGGCGGGCTGGTGTTCGGCGGCGTGGTCTCGGCGTTCGTCGGTGCGCTGGCGATGACGCCGGTCGCGGCGGTCGTGTCCACCCGGCCCACCGGCCCGCCGGCGATGGTCTCCTTCCTGCCCGGCTTCTGGCTGCTCGTCCCCGGTGCGCTGGGCCTGGTCGGCGTCACGTCGGTGCTCGGTCGCTCGTTGGACGCGGCCCTCGGGACCGTCGTCACCGCGGCGGTCACCATGGTCTCGATCTGCCTCGGGGTGCTCGTCGGTCTCGCGGTGAGCACCCCGCTGGTCCGCCGGCTGCGCGCCGCACCACGTGCGACCGCCGGCCCCGACCTGGACGCCGGCGACCTGGACGGGCCCACCCCCGCCGGGTCGTAGCATCGGGCGGTGGCCACCCCCGACTTCGTCCTCGCCCTGCGCGCCAAGGTCGGGCACGACCCGCTCTGGCTCTCCGGTGTCACCGCCGTCGTCCTGCGCGAGCAGGCCGGTCGCCGGCAGGTGCTGCTGGTGCGGCGGGCCGACGACGGCCGCTGGACGCCCGTGACCGGCATCATCGACCCCGGTGAGCAGCCGGCGACGGCCGCTGTGCGCGAGGTCGCCGAGGAGGCCGGTGTCGTCGCCGTCGCGCGCCGGCTGGCCTGGGTCAACACCCTGCCGCCGATGGAGTACGAGAACGGTGACCGGTCGCAGTACCTCGACCTCGTGTTCACCTGTGAGCACGTGTCCGGTGAGCCGTGGCCGGCCGACGGGGAGAACACCGAGGCGGCCTACTTCGACCTCGACGGGCTGCCGCCGCTCGACGAGGGCATGGCGCGCCGGCTCGCGCATGCCCTGGCCGACCAGGAGAGGGCCGCGTTCGAGGTGTAGCCCCGGGGCCGACCCGCGTTCGGTGACCGCCCGCGTCGCACACCCGCGCGTCCTGCCGTGCGTCGTCCGACCCGGTGCCATCCACTAAAGTCGTTCGGTCCCCACCGACCCTTGGAGATTCCGCTGGACGCGCTGCCTCGCCTCGTTGCCTTCGACCTCGATGACACGCTGGCCCCCTCGAAGTCCCCGCTCGACCCGTCGATGGCCGACCTGCTGGTCGAGCTGCTGGAGCAGGTGCCGGTGTGCGTCATCTCCGGCGGGCAGTTCGGGCAGTTCCAGATGCAGGTCGTCGACCGGCTGCCCGCGCTCGACGCGGCCACCGCGGCCCGGCTGCACCTCATGCCGACCTGCGGCACCCAGTACTGGCACGCCCAGGACGGCGCGTGGACCTGCGCCTACGCCGAGGACCTCACCCAGGACGAGAAGGACCGCGCGCTCGCGGCCGTCGAGTCCACGGCCCGTGAGCTCGGGCTGTGGGAGGAGAAGACCTGGGGGCCGATCCTCGAGGACCGGGGCAGCCAGATCACGTTCTCCGCGCTCGGCCAGGCCGCGCCGGTGGCCGCCAAGACGGCATGGGACCCCACCGGCGAGCGCAAGACCGCGCTGCGTGACGCGGTCGCCGCGCTGCTGCCGGACCTGGAGGTCCGCTCCGGCGGCTCCACCTCGGTCGACATCACCCGCAAGGGCATCGACAAGGCGTACGGAATGGCCAAGCTGGCGGCCGTCACCGGGATCGACCTGCAGGAGATGCTCTTCGTCGGCGACCGGCTCGACGAGGCCGGCAACGACTACCCGGTCAAGGCGCTCGGGGTGCCCTGCCACGCGGTGACCGGGTGGACCGACACCGCGCAGTTCCTCAGCACGCTCATCCCGCAGCTGCGCGCGGCGCACTAGCCCGACAGCGGAAGGGCCCGGGCCGGAGGTGAACCTCCGGGCCGGGCCCTTCCGTCATGTCGAGGGTGTGCGGGGCGTCACTGCACGTGCGGTGCGAGGTCCCGGCCCTGGACCAGCTCCTGCTCGACCTGCGTGCGCGCCTGCACGACGGCGTTCACCGCCTGCGACAGCGGCCCCGAGTCGAACGGACGTGAGCTGGCCAGGCACTGGTCGGCGAGCTGACGGACCGACGAGACCTGACGCAGCCCCGACTTGAGCTGGGCGTCGATCGGCTCGGTGAACGGGTCGAGCCGCTGCGACAGCCGGTAGCGGGGGATGAGCAGCCGCCACGTCGCGAGCTGGCGCTGGAAGGTGCGCATCTCGCGCTCCACCTCGACCAGGTCCTGGGCGAGGGTGCGCAGCCCCTCGTTGGTGATCACCACCTCGCGGGCGGCCGTGGTCGCCGTCTCCTCGAGCGCACGGCACAGCTGCTGCACGTACACCGGTGCCCGGTCCGGGGCGTCACCGGCGGCCATCTCCCGGGCGAACTCGGCGAGCGTCTCGTCGTGCAGCCGGGCCAGGGCGATGCGCAGCCGCAGCTCGGAGATCCGGCCGCGCACCTCGGCGAGCCGCAGCCGGAGGTCCTCGATCGCCTCGAGCAGCCACTGGCTGATCGCCGACAGCGGCCCGACGACGCGGCCGAGCACCGGTTCGGTCGACGAGACCTCGCCCGAGGCCGCGACGGCCGCACCCACGGCGCTGCGCAGCCGTTCGACGGAGTGCTCCATCTGGTCGGACGTCTGCGCGAGCCGGCCCGAGAGCATCTCGAGCTCCTCGAGCCCGGACATCTGGGAGTCCAGCGCCTGGTCCACCGCGATGGCGGCGTCGATGAGGTCGCGGGTCACCCCGGAGGACGGGTCGCGAGGGTCGGGCGTGGTCCACGTGACGAGCTCGCGGCGGGCCCGGATCTCGGCCGGCACCGCCATGCGGATGAAGTCGGCGTAGCTGGCGAAGCCGAGCGACTGGATGCCCTCGGCCAGCGCGGCGGCACCCAGCCGTGCGGCGGCGATGCGGGACGCGCCCGCCGACCGTGCCGCGAGCTCCATCGGCAGCACCTTGGCGTACAGGGCGTTCGCCGCGGCGAACAGGTCGCTGCGGCACGGCGCCTGGCGGACGGAGAGGAAGCCGTCACCGAGCGGCGTGATCGTGGCGAACACCCAGTAGGTCTGGCCGTCGTGGGCGAGGTTCTTCACGTAGGCGCCCATCGGGTGCCCGGCCAGCAGCAGGTCCCACATGATCTGGAACGCGCCGCCGGGCATGTCCGGGTGCCGGATGATGTTGTGCGGCTCGCGGAGGAGCTCGTCCATCGAGTAGCGGGCGTAGTCGCAGAAGACCGCGTTCGCCCCGTCGATCACGCCCTTGCGGTCCGTGGTGGAGAAGAACAGGTCCGACGCTGCGACCTTGCGCTCCGACCCGTTCGGCACGACGTGCACGACGCACGCTCCTCTCGCCTGATGTGGCGCCTCTGCACGGGACCCCATCGACCCGCACCCCCTGGCGATGAGGCGATCACCGCCGCCGGATCACCGCCGCTTGCTGGCCAAGGATACGGGGGTCTGGTGGTGCGAGGGTCACGACGTGATGTCCGCCTGGGTGAATCTGGCCCAGGCCGCGGCCCCGAAGACGATCACCCAGGCGGCCTGCACCCACACCCCGGCGCCGATGGTGCCCCAGTCCACCTGGAGCCGCAGCAGCTCGGCGAAGTCGAACCAGTGGTGGGTGAGCAGGTAGGGGTGGATGGCGGACAGCGCACCGAGGCTGTCCAGCACCGCGCTGACCACGGAGACGACGACGGTGGCCGCCATCGCCGCGACCGGGACCTCGGTGAGCGTGGAGAAGAACAGCCCGACGGCGACCAGCCCGGTGAGGGACATGCCGATGTAGGCGACGACGCCGGCGACCCGCAGCAGCCCGTCGGCCAGCGGCACCGTGGTGCCGGACAGCAGCACGACGTCGCGCAGCCCGAACAGCACCCCGCCGGCGATGAGGCCGACCGTCGCGATGGCGAGCACCGCGACGGCCGCGAACGTGAGCGCGCCGACGGCCTTGGCCGCCAGCAGCCGGGTCCGGTCGACGGGCAGCAGCAGCAGGTAGCGCAGCGTCCCGGCCGAGGCCTCCCCGGCCACGGCGTCCCCGGAGCCGATCGCGATGGTGAGCGGCAGCAGGAACGGCAGGCACAGGAACAGCGAGGCGATGACGAGGAACAGACCGTTCTGGGTGGCCTGGGCGATGAACCCGGGTCCTTGCGTACCCAGCTCGCTGTGCTGGGTGAAGAACAGCACGAGCCCCAGCAGCAGCGGCACCAGGCCGAGGCCGGCGACGAGCACCTGGTTGCGCCGGCGGCCGAGCACGAGCCGCAGCTCGGCGCGCACCAGCCGGCCGAAGGAGCCTCGGCGCGGCTCCCAGCGCTCGGTGGTCGCGGGCCCGTCGACGGCGGGTGCGGCGAGCACCGGTGCCGTGGCGTGCGGCGTGGCGTTGCCGGGCGTGGCGCTGTCGGGTGCGGTGCCGACGGGTGTGGTGTCAGCGGGCGACATCGAAGCCCTCCCCGGTGAGCTCGACGAAGACCTGTTCCAACGTGGGTGCGAGCACCTGGAGCCCGAGCAGGTCGAGCCCGGCGTGCACGAGCGCGGCCGAGACGGCCGCCGGGTCGACGGTGCCGAGCAACGCGACCACCTCGTCGCCCTCGACGCCCACCTGCTCCAGCCCGAGGCCGGTGAGCACGCTCGTGGCGGCCTGCACCTGGTGCGGGCGGACCGTCGCCCGGACCCGGACCGTGCGGTGCTCGGCCAGGCTCGCGCGCTCGCCCTGCAGCACCAGCCGACCGGCGGACATGATGCCCAGGTGGGTGCACACCTGGTCGATCTCGGCGAGCAGGTGGGACGAGACGAGCACCGTGGTGCCCTCGCCGGCCAGCTCTCGCACGAGGTGGCGGACCTCCCGGGTGCCCTGCGGGTCCAGCCCGTTCGTCGGCTCGTCGAGCACGAGGAGCCGACGCGGGCGCAGCAGCGCACCGGCCAGCCCGAGCCGCTGCTTCATGCCGAGCGAGTACTGGCGGTACCGCTTGCCGGCGGCCGCCCCCAGCCCGACCCGCCCCAGGGCCCGGTCGAGCCGGGCGTCCCTGGTGGCCGGGTCGGCCGAGGGGTCGCACGCGTCCATCCGCACGAGGTTCTCCCGGCCGGTGAGGTACGGCTGGAACGCCGGTCCCTCGACGAGGGCGCCCACCGGGCCGAGGACCCGGTGCGCGGCGGCCGGCATCGGCGCCCCGAGCACGCTCACCTCACCCGCGGTCGGCCGCACCAGCCCGAGCAGCATCCGGATGGTCGTCGTCTTGCCCGAGCCGTTGGGCCCGAGGAAGCCGTAGACGGCCCCCGCCGGGACGTGCAGGTCGATGCCGTCGACCGCGACCTGACCGGAGGAGAACCTCTTGGTCAGGCCGCGGGTGACGATCGCAGGTTCGTCGGACGGGCTCATCCGGCGACGGGGGCCGCCGCGGCTGCGGCGGTGAGGGTGGCGGCCGGGACGGCGCCGGCCAGGACCCGGCCGTCATCCAGCACCAGCACGCTGAGCAGCGAGGACGACAGCAGCCGTCCGCCGTCCACCGCGGTGGTCAGACCCTGCAGGAGCGCCTGCGGGTTGGCCCCGCCGGCAGCCGACGAGCTGCCGAGCTGGTCGGTGAGGCTGGTCGCGGCGTCGGTCGGCACCGCTGCGGCCGAGGCGAGCGCCCCGGGCGTGAGCGCCCCTGAGGTCAGGGCGTCGGTCGGCACGCCGGTGACGGTCACCACGGTGTCCCACCCGGTGCCGCTCGTGCTCACCGCGGACGCCGCGTCGGCGCCGGCCTTGCGCTGCTGGTCGAGCTGGTCGGAGGTCGGCAGTGGCACGGTCACCTCCTTGACGGTGGCGCCGGCCGGGGTGGAGAACGACAGCACGGTGTCGGACGGCGTCGCGAACGTCACGTCGGTGAAGCCCAGCTCGAGCGCCGGCTTGGCGGTGTCCTGGGTGCTCCACAGCTGCACGCGCAGCGGGCTCCAGGTGGTCGCGTCGACCGCGATGACCACGCGGGAGACCAGCGTCGTGTGGCTGGTCGGGGTGACGACCAGCTGGTAGGCGGCGCGGCCGGCCACGGTGGTCGCCGCGTCCAGGCTCACCGTGGAGAACTGCTCCACCTGGGTGAGCAGGTCGTCGGCCGCCTGGGTCGGGGTCGGCAGGTCGGTGGGCACCGGGACCGTGCCGCCCGCGGTGCCCGTGGCCTGCTCCTGGGCGAGGCGCGCGGCGTCCTGCGGGCTGAGCGCGTAGTGCACCACCGACTGGTCGGACGAGGAGTAGCTCCACGCCTGCGTCCCGTCGTGCACCACCGAGTACTCCGAGGTGGTGCCGAGCAGCGAGACCCGCGACCGCTGCGCGGCGTCGGTCCATACCCGCAGCGTAGAGGAGCCGGACAGCAGGTTGACCGGGTCGGCCTTCGTCATCCCGTGGCCCATCGTCTCGGCCAGGGTGGACACGTCCGGCAGCCCGAGGTTCGCGGTGTAGACCACCGTGCCGGACAACGGCTGCGGGGCGGTGCCGGCGACCTTGGCGACCAGCTGGTCGGCGGTCAGCGGCGGCAGGTCGGTGCTGTCCGCGGAGGCCAGCAGCGGCCGCGCGGCGAACCCTGCGGCCACGAGGGCCACGGCGACGCCGGGGACCGCCCAGCGCAGC
>NZ_VWSD01000107.1 GCF_009829685.1 Cellulomonas citrea | reverse complement strand
GTCCACCGGCTCGCGCCCGTCCGCCGGCACCAGCCCGCTGATCGTCGCGACGTGCTCGGCGGCGCGCCCGGCGCTGGTGCGCAGGTCGTGCACGAGGGCTGACAGCGTCGCTCCGTCGGCCCTCGGGCCCGGCGGTGCGAGGCGCCCGGCGATGTCGCCCGCGGCGTCGAAGTCCACAGGTGCGCTCATCGCCCCACCGTAACGGCGGCTCCGCGACGAACGCAGCGGGTCACCGACAGCCGCAGCCCGCCAGGCCGGACACGAAGCCGTCGATCGCCCGCCGCGGCGGGTCCTGGCCGCCGTCCGGGGTGGCGTCGGCCATGACGACGAACACCAGCGCCCGTCCGTCGGCGTCGACGAGGGTGCCGGCCAGCGACGTGACGTTCGGCAGCGAACCCGTCTTGGCACGCACCAGACCGCGGGCCGCCGAGGACGTGAACCTGTCGTCGAGGGTCCCGGTGAGGCCGGCGATCGGCAGCTCGGCCACGACCGAGCGCAACGTCGGGTGGTCGGGGCTGGTCGCGGCCCGCACGATCCCGGCCAGCAGCATCGGTGACAGCGACGACCCCGACGCCAGGCCCGAGGCGTCGGTGAGGTGCGCCCCGGCGACGTCCACACCCAGGGTCGACACGGCGTGCAGCACGGCCGCGGTGGCACCGTCGAACGAGGGCGGCAGCCCCTGGTCGATCGCGACCAGCCGGGACACCGCCTCGGTCACGGTGTTGTCCGAGGTGTCGAGGAAGTACCCCACGACGTCCCGCAGCGGTGCCGACCGGACCTCGCCGAGGGGCAGCGCGTCCCCGGGAGCGGTGGTGCGCGTCGGCGTCCCGGTCACGGTGATGCCGAGCTCGGTGAGCCGTTGGGCGAACACCCGGGCAGCAGCGAGCGACGGGTCGGTGTAGCGACGCCCGTACTCCGTGCTGGCGTCGTACTTGCCGATGTGCACCTCGAGCGGGGTCACCGGTGCCACGAAGCCCGAGGTGAGGTAGCCCGGGTCCCAGCCGGGGCTCGTCGTCGGCCCGGTGAACATCGAGTCGTCGAACCCGAGCCGCACGGTGGAGACCCCGGCGAGCGTGAGCGCCGAGGCCGTCTGGGCGGCCAGGTCACCCAGGCCCGCCCGCCCGTCGACCGCGGTGGGGTCGCCCGCACCCTCGCCGAGCATGACGTCACCGCCCCCCACCAGCACGACGAGGTCGCCCTGGCGCACGGCCCAGGTGCTCAGCGTGCGGGCCGGGTCCAGGGTCCCCAGCGCACCCACGGCGGTGACCAGCTTGGCGGTGGAGGCCGGGGTGCGGCCGGCGTCCGGCTGCGCCGAGCCGAGCACGTCGCCGGTGAGCTGGTCGAGCACGGCGACCCCGACGCTCGACCCCACGCGGGAGTCGGCCAGCAGCGAGCCCACCGCGGCCTGCACGGCGGCGGCCTGCGGCTGGGCTGCGTCCGGTGCCAGCGTGGACAGCGCCGGCGTCGGTGCACCACCGACGACTGCGCCGGGTGCGGTGGGGAAGGGTGCGGGGTCCGGGACCGGCGCCGCCAGGGTGAGCGGCCCGGGCACCAGGTCGTAGGCGTCGAGCGTGCCGTAGGCGCCGACGGCGAGCACCACGACGAGCCCTGCGGTGCCGATCACCCGCCGAGCCGATGCCATCGGATCCTCTCCTGTGCTGCCGTACGTGCCGCTCGTGATACCGCTCGCCGTGTCACCGCCGCACGAGGCTAGGGTCGTGGGGCGGCCTCCCCGGTCGGCGCTCGACGCGGGGCCGGCCACCCGAACGCCCCGTCATCGCATGCCGGTGCGTCAGACTACTGTCCGGCGAGAGACGACCCCGGCTGCGCACGGCGCGCCGGACTGACCCGCGCGGGCGGGGATGGAGGAACCGTGGACTTCGACGTGACCATCGAGATCCCGAAGGGTCAGCGCAACAAGTACGAGGTGGACCACGCGACCGGACGCATCCGGCTGGACCGCATGCTGTTCACCTCGACCCGCTACCCGGACGACTACGGGTTCATCGAGGGCACGCTGGGCGAGGACGGCGACCCGCTGGACGCCCTCGTGCTGCTCGAGGAGCCGACGTTCCCCGGCTGCCTCATCCGCTGCCGCGCGCTCGGCATGTTCCGGATGCGCGACGAGGCCGGCGGCGACGACAAGGTGCTCTGCGTGCCGACGGGTGACCAGCGCGCCGCGTGGCGTCAGGACATCGACGACGTCTCGGACTTCCACCGCCTGGAGATCCAGCACTTCTTCGAGGTCTACAAGGACCTCGAGCCCGGCAAGTCCGTCGAGGGTGCGCACTGGGTGGGCCGGGCCGAGGCCGAGGAGGAGATCGAGCGCTCGCGGCAGCGCGCGATCGACGCCGGCTACTACCAGCACTGACCGCCACCGGCCGCAGCCGGCACCCGTGACAGCGAGGCCCGCCGACCTGGTCGGCGGGCCTCGCTGCGTGTCGGGTCTGGGCGCACGACGTCAGAGGGCCGACCAGCCGCCGTCGCTCGCCAGCACCGCACCGGTGACGTTCGCCGAGTCGTCCGACAGCAGCCAGCAGATGGCCGCCGCCAGGTCCTGCGGCGCGGCCACCGGGGGCACGACCTGCAGCAGCGGCCCCAGACGCTCCCCGGCGTACGCCGATCGGAACGGTGCCTCGATGTTCGTGGCCACCCCACCCGGGGCGACGACGTTGGCCCGCACCCCCTGCGGGGCGTGGAAGGCCGAGATCGACCGGGTGTAGCCGATGAGCGCGTGCTTGCTCGTCGTGTAGGCCGCCCCGGCGGCACCCCCGCGCAGCCCCGCCTCGGACGACACGTTGACGATCGTCCCCTTGCCGGCGGCGATCATGAGCGGCAGCACGGCCCGGCACAGCCGCATCGGACCGGTGAGGTTGACCGCGAGCACCCGGTCCCAGGTGGCGTCGTCGACCTCGGCCGGCGGCAGGAAGCCGTCCATGATGCCGGCCACGTTGGCCAGCGCGTCGACCTGGCCGCCGAGGGCGGTGAGCAGCGCGTCGACCGTGCTCGCCGTGGCCACGTCGCCGACCACGGTGACGAGGTGGTCCCCGCCGTGCTCCTGGGTGAGGGCGTCGAGCCGGGCAGCGACCACGTCGGTGGCCACGACGTCAGCCCCCTCGGCCAGCAGCCGCACCGTGGTCGCGAGCCCGATCCCCGAACCCGCGCCTGTGACGACGACCGTGCGTCCCTCGAACCGGTTCATCCGAATCTCCCTCGATCCCGTTGCCCCGTGGGGTTGCCTCCACTGTGGTGGGGCAGGCGAGGGGCTTCGAGAGGTGGAGGTCCCGGGTGGCGCAGTCAGGGAAGGTCAGGGACGACCGGCGTAGGGCATCGTGCCGCCCCAGCGCATCGAGGTCACCCGGACCTGCAGACCCGGCACCGGCGCCTCGACGATCATTCCGTTCCCCACCCACATGGCCACGTGGTAGACGGAGCCGGGGTCGTTGGGGTCGGTGCCCCAGAAGAGCAGGTCACCCGCCCGCAGGTCCGACGTGCTGATCTTGGCCACGCGCCGGTACTGGCCGCTCGAGCTGTGCGGCAGCGAGACGCCCTGCGAGCCCCAGGCCCGCATGGTGAGGCCGGAGCAGTCGTAGACGTCCGGTCCGGCCCCGCCCCACACGTAGTCGGCGCCTACCTGGGCCCTGGCCCAGGCCACCGCCGCGGCACCGGCACCGGCCGAGCCCGACGACGAGCCACCCGACGACGAGCCACCCGAGGAGGACGACCCTCCGGAGGACGACCCACCGGACGAGGTCCCGCCGGACGACGACCCGGAGGAACCGGAGCCGGACGAGCCGGAGCCACCTGACGTCCCGGGGCTCGGCTTCGACGCGGCCGCGGCGGCCGCAGCCCGGGCCGCCGCCTCCTGGCTCGCCTTCTGCGCGGCCGCCTGGGCCGCGGCCTGGCGCTGGGCCTCGATGTTCGCCTGCCGCTGCTGCTCGACCGCGACACTGGTCGCGCGCGCAGCTGCGAGCTGCACCACGAGCTGCTGGCGCTGCGTGTCGGCCGCGGCCACCTGCGCGGCGGTCTGGGCCTGCAGCTGCTGGGCCTGCGCGAGCGCCTGCGCCGCCGTGTCCTGGGCGGTCTTGGCCTGGTCGGCCGCGGTCTTCGCACGGGCCGCCATGGTGTGCGAGACGAGCTGAGCCGCCTTGTAGCCCTGGACGGCCTCGTCGGCCTTGCCGGTGACCTGGTCGAGCTGAGCGGTGCGCTCGGCGACGTCGGAGAAACCGTCGGCGGACAGCAAGGACTCGATCGCCTCGGACGAGCCACCCGTGCGGGTCATCTCACGCGCCAGCGCCACGAGGGTGCGACGGGCGGCGGCGGCGGACTGGTCCGCGGCGGCCGACTGGTCGGCGGCCTGCTGGGCGTCGGCGGCGGCGGCGTCGGCCGCGTCCTGAGCCTGCGAGTAGGCCTCACCGGCCTGCTGGAGCTTGATCTGCGCGGCGTCGTCCGCGGCGGCGAGCTGCGCGAGCGTGACCTCCATGGCGGCCACCGAGGCGCTCGCGGAGTCGACCGCGGCCTTGGCCTTCTGCACGTCCTGGTCGCTGGGGTTCGCGTTGTCGGCGAGCGCAGGGGCCGAGGCGAGCAGGAGCGCGGCGACGGCCGCGACGAGCGCCGTGACCGAACGCCCACCGGCACGGCGCAGCCCACCCCCGGTGCGGGCTGCTGACCTGCGCATGTGCATCTGGCTCCTCATCCGACCCGGACGGCCGTGCGGTGGCTCTCCGGTCATATCGACCAGAGTCGATCGGACCTGAAGGCGCCGAACATCACTCGACGCTACTCACTTCGGTCACTTCAGTGAACTCCTGTCACACGTGCACCAGGAATCACATCGATGTCATTTCTGTCCAGGCGGTCGAAAATGCGCGCAATCCCGGCAGAGCGCCCCACCCGCGGTCGATCGCGTCTCACAGAACGAGACCGGGATGTCGGCCGGCGGACGGACTGCCCTACGCTCCCCGCCATGACGTGCTGCCGAATGTGTTGCTGACAAGCGCACGCTCGGCTGTGCCCGCGGACTGATCCGGTCCGCATCGAGCTCTCGCTCGACCGTGCGCCACACCCCGCCTCCTGCAGAGGTCGGCTGTCGGCTGCGCAGCCCCTGGTAGGAGGCACCCACCTCGCACGGTCTGCGACCTGCACTCCGTGCTCCGCCTCCCGCACCAGGAGCCACCGAAGATGAGCAACGAGAACTGGAGCTTCGAGACCCGCCAGATCCACGCGGGTCAGTCGCCGGACACCGCCACCGGGGCACGCTCCCTGCCGATCTACCAGACCACGTCCTACGTGTTCGAGAACGCCCAGCAGGCCGCCGACCGGTTCGCCCTGCGTGAGCTCGGGCCGATCTACACCCGGCTCACCAACCCGACCCAGGAGGTCGTGGAGAACCGCATCGCCTCCCTCGAGGGCGGCGTCGGCGCCCTGCTCGTCTCCTCCGGCCAGGGTGCCGAGACCCTGGCGATCCTCAACCTCGCCGAGGCCGGCAGCCACATCGTGGCCAGCCCGTCGCTGTACGGCGGCACGTACAACCTGCTCGCCCACACGCTCAAGAAGTTCGGCATCGAGACGACCTTCGTCGACGACCCGCACAACCCCGACTCCTGGCGCGCCGCCGTCCGCCCGAACACCAGGGCGTTCTACGGCGAGACCATCCCCAACCCGAAGTCCGACGTCCTGGACATCGAGACCGTCGCCTCCGTCGCGCACGACTCCGGGGTGCCGCTCATCGTCGACAACACCGTCGGCACGCCGTACCTCATCAACCCCATCACGTGGGGCGCCGACATCGTCGTGCACTCGGCCACCAAGTACCTCGGCGGCCACGGCTCGGCCATCGCCGGTGTCATCGTCGACTCGGGCAACTTCGACTACACGCTCGACCCCGAGCGCTTCCCCGGCCTGAACGAGCCGGACCCGGGCTACCACGGCCTGCGCTACGGCCCGGACCTCGGGGTGGGCGGCCCGTTCGGCGCCAACCTGTCGTACATCCTCAAGGCCCGCGCCCAGCTGCTGCGCGACCTCGGCCTCGCGATCAGCCCGTTCAACGCCTGGCTCATCGCCCAGGGCATCGAGACCCTGTCGTTGCGCGTCGAGCGGCACGTGGAGAACGCCAAGAAGGTCGCCGAGTGGCTCGAGGCGCGCGACGACGTGACCTACGTGCACTACGCGGGTCTGGAGTCCAGCCCCTGGCACACCAACCAGCTCAAGTACGCTCCCAAGGGCGCCGGTGCGGTGCTCGCGTTCGAGCTGCCGGGTGGCACTGCGGCGGGCCAGGCGTTCGTCTCGGCCCTCGAGCTGCACTCGAACGTCGCCAACATCGGCGACGTGCGCTCGCTGGTCATCCACCCCGCGTCGACCACGCACTCCCAGCTCACGCCCGAGGAGCAGGCGCTGTCCGGGGTCACGCCCGGCCTGGTCCGGCTCGCCGTCGGCCTGGAGTACATCGACGACATCCTCGCGGACCTCGAGGCGGGCTTCCGCGCCGCCAAGGAGGCCTGAGGAATGAGCCACGGGACGGGCCCGGGCACCCAGCCCGACGACCACCGGGACGCACCGTCGGCCGACGGCCGGCTGCGCGCCCCGGCAGGGCGACGCCCAGGCCCGTCCCGTAGCCTCGCCCCTGTGCAGGAGGACACCTCGGTGGAGGTCCCCGTGATCCGGCGTCACCCGGCGACGCTCGGCGGCCACGCCGCGTCCGCCCAGGAGCGGCTCGGCCGGCGCTCGCAGCCGGACGGCCGGCCCGTCCCGGTGAGCGCCGCCTGGCGCGAGGGCGACCCCGCCGGACGGCGTCAGATCGTCGACCTCGGGCCGCTCGTGCTGGAGTCCGGTGAGCAGCTGCCGGGTGCACGTCTGGCCTACGAGACCTGGGGCACGCTCGCCGCCGACCGCGGCAACGCGGTGCTCGTGCTGCACGCGCTCACCGGCGACTCGCACGTCACCGGCCCCCTCGAGGAGGGGCACCCCACCGCCGGCTGGTGGGGCGAGATCGTCGGGCCCGGCGCCGCCATCGACACCGACCGCTACTTCGTCGTGGCCGCCAACGTGCTCGGCGGCTGCCAGGGGTCCACCGGCCCGGCCTCGCTGGCACCCGACGGCCAGGTGTGGGGCAGCCGGTTCCCGCTGCTCACCGTGCGCGACCAGGTCGAGGCCGAGCTGCGGCTCGCCGACCACCTCGGCATCGCCCGGTTCGCGCTCGTCATCGGCGCGTCCATGGGTGGGCAACGGGCCCTCGAGTGGGCCGCGACCGCACCCGACCGGGTGGAGCGGGTCGCCGCCATCGCCACCTGCGCGGCGACCTCGGGCGACCAGATCGCGTCGTTCCACACCCAGCTCGCCGCGATCACGTCCGACCCGGCCTACGCCGACGGCGACTACTACGACGCCCCGGCCGGCCACGGCCCGCACCGCGGCCTCGGCCTCGCCCGGCAGATCGCGCACCAGACCTACCGGTCGGCCGACGAGCTCGACGAGCGGTTCGGTCGCATCCCGCAGGGCGGCGAGGAGCCCCTCGAAGGCGGTCGCTTCGCGGTGCAGTCCTACCTCGACCACCACGGCGACAAGCTCGCCCGCAGGTTCGACGCCAACAGCTACGTCGTGCTCACCCGCTCGATGATCACGCACGACCTCGGCCGCGACCGCGGCGGGGTGGACGCCGCCCTGGCCTCGATCACCGCCAAGGCGCTCGTCGTCGCGGTCGACTCCGACCGGCTGTTCACCCGCGAGCAGTCCGAGCGCATCGCCGCCGGCATCCCGCGCAGCGGACCGGTGCGCATCGTGCGCTCCCCCTTCGGGCACGACGGGTTCCTCATCGAGCACGACCAGGTCGCCGCGATGGTCTCGGACTTCCTCGCCGACCGGACCCCCAGCCGCCGCCTGCCGCGCTGACGCGGACGCCCGGCCCCGGGAGCGCGCTCCTCATGACCCGCGCACCTCAGGTCGGTGCGACCACCGTCTGGTTGCGCCCGGCGGCCTTCGCCGCGTAGAGCGCCCGGTCGGCCCGGTCGGCAGCCCCGGCGAGCGCCCGCGCCGGGTCCGGGTCGGCGACCACCCACGACGCCCCCAGGCTCACGGTGCAGCCCCACGGCGCGAGCACCGAGTCCAGGCCGGTGCGCAGGGCCTCGGCCCGTGCCGTCAGGTCCGGCCCCACGTCGTCGAGCAGCACGAGGAACTCCTCGCCCCCGGTCCGGGCCACGAGGTCGCAGGGCCCCACGCCGCGGCGCAACCCCTCGGCGAGCGCGACCAGAACCTCGTCACCGACGGCGTGGCCGAACCTGTCGTTGACCGTCTTGAAGCGGTCCAGGTCGAGCAGCAGCACCCCGCACGCCGCGGTGAGGGCCCGGTCGGCCACGCCCCGGTCCAGCCCGCGCCGGTTGTGCAGGCCGGTGAGCGGGTCCGTCATCGACAGCACCTGCACCTCACCCAGCGCATGCTCGAGCGTGCGGCGCTGGGCCAGCACCATCTCCGACGCCGTGATGAGCCCCGTCAACGGGATGAGGCTCGTGGTCAACGTCGACACGACAGACTCCAGACCCGAGCCGATGGACACCACACAGGCGAGCACGAGCACCACCTCGTGCACCCGCACCAGACGACTCCGCAACGACGCCGCCGCGTACAGCGCCGGCGCCATGAGCAGGAACAGGTTGATCGCCGCGGAGCGCCGCCCCTGGTTGCCCAGCACGCTCACCACGACGAGCGCGTCCAGCAGCACGAGGACCGCCATCATCCGCGCCGGCGTCCACCGGTGCCCCTGCCGCCAGACCAGCACACCGAGCACGGCGGCCACCGGGATGAGGGAGACGAACACCACCGTCCACGCACCGGGTCGCATGGTCGTCGGGTCGAGCGCGGCCAGCAGGGCGAGCATCGAGCTGATCCAGAGCGCGACCGCCAGCATGCGCGACGGCACCCACTCGCCCGCGACCGGCTCGCGGCGCACCACGTCCACGAGTCCTCCTCCATCGGCCACCGGGCCCGACAACGGTATCGGCCGACGCTCCGGCGCCGGCCCGGGCCGGGCTCATCTCACCCGGGGGAGTCACACCGGCTCGACCGGCTGGGTGACGGACGGGCGGCGGCCACCGGCTCGCCCGTGGCCGCCGGCGGTCGCGATGATGGGGCCCATGACGCAGCCCCCGACGGACCTCGCCCTGCTCACCCACCTGCTCACCGAGCAGTGGCGTCGGCTGCGCGCCTGGGTCGGGCAGGTCGTCGGCACGCCGGTCGGCGACCAGCCGTCGGTGCTCGCCGGGTGGACCGTCACCGACCTCGTCGTGCACCTCGGCCGGTCGATGGAAGCGCTCGCGGTGTGCACCCCGGCGCCGCCGGACGCGGTGCCGGCCACCCTGGCCGAGTACCTCGGCGGCTACGGGCGCAGCGCCCAGGACATCGCGGCCACCACCCGAGAGCTCGGCACCCAGCACGCCGACGACCCGCTCGCCTACGTCGACGCCGGCGCCGCGGCGGCCTTCGCCACCCTCGACCGGCTCGGCCCGGCCGACCTCGTCGTGCTGGCGCGCCGCGGGCCCCTGCTGCTGTCCACCATGGTGACCTCGCGGCTGGTCGAGCTCGTCGTGCACGGCGACGACCTGGCCCGGTCCGTGCACCGGGCCCGCGGCGGCGACGCACCGCACGACCCGGTCGACCCGGCCGCGGAGGCGCATGTGGCGCAGGCGCTGCTCGACATCGTGCTGGCACGGGTCGGCGACGCGGTCGAGGTCGCCGACGCACGCCGCTGGGTGCGGCTGGCGGCCGGTCGCGAGCCCTACGACGTCGACGAGCTCGCCCGCGCGCTGCGCCCGCTCGACCCGTCGGACGCGGTACCCGACCTCGGCCGGATGCTGCCGGTGCTCTAGCCCCGCTACGGTCCCACCATGCTCGCCGCGTACGCAGCCGCCCAGTCCGCCGACGACCCGCTGTCCGGGCTCGAGGTCGGCGACCGGCCGGCGCCCAGCCCCGCACCGGGCTGGACCGTGGTCGACGTGCGCGCCGCCACCCTCAACCACCACGACCTGTGGTCGCTGCGCGGCGTCGGCCTGGGTGCCGACCGGCTGCCGATGATCCTGGGCACCGACGCCGCCGGGGTCACCGCCGACGGGCGCGAGGTGGTGCTGCACGCCGTCGTCGGGGGGCTGCCCGGCACCGACGTGCCACGCAGCATCCTGTCCGAGCGGCACCCCGGCACGTTGGCCGAGCAGGTCGCCGTGCCCACCGCCAACCTCGTCGACAAACCGGCCGGGATGGGGTTCGCGCAGGCGGCCTGCGTGCCCACCGCCTACCTCACCGCCTACCGGATGCTGTTCCGCTCCGGCCGGGCCACCCCCGGCCAGCGGGTGCTCGTGCAGGGCGCCGGCGGCGGGGTCTCGACCGCGGCCGTGCTGCTCGGCG
>NZ_VWSD01000106.1 GCF_009829685.1 Cellulomonas citrea | reverse complement strand
CCCGGCCGGGGCTGCTCATGCTGCGCACCCGGCAGGCGGTCGAGACCGGTGGGGCGACGCTCGTGCTGCACGCACCGGCCGAGCCGACGGCCTAGCGCCCGCGGCGCGGCGGGCGCGGGCCGGCCGCACCCCACCGGTGGCGTCCGGCGGATCCGCACGATCCGCCGGACGCCACCGCTCCGCAGGACGCCGTCGGGGACGGCGGGGTCGCGGCCCACCGGGGACTCGTCTGATCGGGGGTCCCGCTCACGGGTGAACTCCGCCGATCGCACACGGGACCAACGCCCCACGCGACCCGCCCGAGGTCAGCCGCGTCCACGCAGGTCAGAGCACCTTCGCCGAACCACCCGGGCGTCCCCGGAGCGCGAAGGGAGAACCCGTGAGCGCGGGACCGTCGTCCCGCCGCCGGGCAGACCGCGACCACCAACGAGGTCAACCGCGCGGTGGCCGAGGCCGCCACCGGCTCCGGGGAGATCGCCCAGAACATCGTCGCGGTGGCCGGAGCCGCCGACGAGACCACCCGCGGCGCGGCCAAGGCCCGCGAGGCGACCAACGAGCTGGCGCGCAAGACGGCCGACCTCAGCGCGCTGCTGGGGAAGTTCGCCCGCTAGGACCCGACCACCCCGTCAGATCTGGCCGGCGGGGTGGTGCACGATGCGCTCGTCGCTGCGGTGCGCCCGTCCGGCGTGCAGCTGCAGACCGCTGGTCACCAGCGCGAAGTGGCTGAACGCCTGCGGGGTGTTGCCCAGCTGGCGGCGCGCCACCGGGTCCCACTCCTCGCTGAGCAGCCCGACGTCGTTGCGCAGCGCGAGCAGCCGGCCGAACAGCTCGCTCGCCTCGCGGCGCCGGCCGGCCAGGTGCAGCGCGTCGACCAGCCAGAACGAGCAGGCGAGGAACATGCCCTCCCCCGGCGGGAGCCCGTCGTCGGCCTCCTCGGTCTGGTAGCGCAGCACGAACCCGTCCTGGGTGAGCTCACGCTGGACGGCGTCGATGGTGCCCAGCACCCGGGGGTCGGTCGCGGGCAGGAACCCGACGCGCGGGATCATGAGCAGGCTCGCGTCCAGACCGGTCGACCCGTACGACTGCGTGAACGTGCCGCGCGCCGCGTCGAAGCCGTGCGCCAGCACATCGGCGTGGATCGCGTCCCGGACCGTCGCCCACCGGTCCACCGGCCCGCCGAGCCCCGGACGGCTCCGCACCGCGCGCACCATCCGGTCCGCGCCGACCCAGGCCATCACCTTCGAGTGCGTGAAGTGCCGACGCGGCCCGCGCATCTCCCACAGCCCGTTGTCCGGCTGGTCCCAGGCGCCCTCGAGATGGTCCATGAGGGCGGTCTGCACGTCCCACGCGTCGTCGTGCGGGCCGATGCCGCAGTCGCGGGCCAGCGCCAGCCCGTCGAGGGTCTCCCCCCAGACGTCGAGCTGGAGCTGAGAGGACGCGGCGTTGCCGGTGCGCACCGGGCGGGAGCCCTCGTACCCGGCGAGCCAGCCCAGCTCGGACTCGGGCAGCCGGCGGGTGCCGTCGAGGCCGTACATGATCTGCAGCTCCGCCGGGTCGCCGGCCACCGCGCGCAGCAGCCACTCCCGCCAGGCCTTCGCCTCGTCGAGGTAGCCCGCGGAGATCATCGCCTGCAACGTGTAGGTCGAGTCGCGCAGCCAGCAGAACCGGTAGTCCCAGTTGCGGGGGCCGCCGGGCCACTCCGGCAACGACGTCGTCGGGGCCGCGACGATCCCGCCGGTCGGTTCGTAGGTGAGCGCCTTGAGGGTGAGCAGCGACCGTGTGATCGCCTCCCGGTGCGGCCCGACGACGGGGGTCCCCCGCCCGACCCAGTCGGTCCAGAACGCGGTGGTCTCGCGCAGCGCCTGCTCGGCGTCGACGGCCGGCGGCACCCGCTCGTGGCTCGGGTGCCAGGTGAGCACGAACGGCACGCGGTCCCCCGCCCGCACGGTGAGCTCGGAGACCGTCGCCCAGTCCTGCCCTCGGGTCGGCGCCGGGGTGCGCAGCCGGACGGCGTCGGGCCCCGCCACGGCGTCCATCTGCCCCGGCCGGTGCCGCACCCACGGCACCACCTGGCCGTAGTCGAAGCGCAGCCGCAACGTCGAGCGCACCTCGACGGCGCCGCTCAGGCCCTCCACGATGCGCACCAGGTCACGCGAGCGACCCCGCGGCGGCATGAGGTCGGTGACCCGGACCGCACCGTCCGGGGTGTGCCAGTCGGTCTGCAGCACGAGCGTGCCGGGCACGTACCGGCGGGCGCTGCACGTGCCGCCCGCCACCGGCGCGAGCTGCCACTGCCCCGCCTCGGGGGTGTCCAGAAGCGCCGCGAAGCACGCCGGTGAGTCGAAGCGCGGCAGGCACAACCAGTCGACCGACCCGGCCGTGGACACCAGCGCCGCCGTGCGCAGGTCACCGAGCAGCGCGTAGTCCTCGATGCGGGGCATCGTCCGATGGTGCCATCGAAGCCTGGGACCGGCCGGGAGGCCTCGCACGACGACGAGGGGGACTGCTGGAGCCGCCTAAGAGAATCGAACTCTTGACCTTCTCATTACGAGTGAGACGCTCTACCGACTGAGCTAAGGCGGCGTTCGTCGCCAGGGCGACGAGGCGCGCCCACTGTACCCGCAGGGCAGGGCGCGGTCCAAAGCCTCAGCAGGTGGTCCCCTCGGCCGGCACCGTCCCGTCGACCAGGAAGGCGTCGACGGCCTTGACGATGCACTCGTTGCCCGAGCTGTAGGCGGTGTGCCCCTCGCCCCGACGGGTCAGCAGCACGCCGGAGTCCAGCGTCGACGCCAGCTGCTGCGCCCACGAGTACGGGGTCGCCGGGTCGTTGGTGGTGCCGACCACGAGGATCGGCGGTGCACCCGCCGCGGCGTACGACGGCAGCGGCGGGACGGCCGGCGTCGGCCAGTTCTGGCACAGCAGCGCCCCGTAGGAGAAGAACTTCCAGACGGTGGGCGCGACCGCGCGCACCTGCTGCGCCTGGGCCTCCATGGCGGCCGGGTCGGGGTCGTCGCGGCTGTCGGCGCACCCGATGGACCAGAACGCCACCATCGCGTTCGTCGAGTACGTGCCGTCCGAGCTGCGGTCGGAGTAGATGTCGGACAGCTGCAGCAGCCCCGAGCCGTCGTTCTTGCGCAGCGCGAGGGTGAGCGCATCGGTGAGCGCCGGCCAGTAGCTCTGCGCGTACAGCGGCAGCGCGACCCCGGTGAACGCGAGCGACCCGGTGAGGGACCGGTCGGTGCCGGTCTCCATCGGGTGGGTGCGCGCCTTGTCCAGCAGCGAGCCGATCTGCGCCATCCCGTCGTCGACCGTGCCCTCCAGCGGGCAGCCCGACGAGGACTGGCAGTCCTTCACATAGGCCCGCAGCGCGTTCTCGAAGCCCTGCGCCTGCCCGGCCGCCAGCTGCGTCGGGGTGAGGGTCGGGTCGAGCGCGCCGTCGAGCACGAGCCGCCCGGCCTTCGTCGGGAACAGCGCGGCGTACGTGGCGCCCAGCTCGGTGCCGTAGGAGAAGCCCAGGTAGGTGAGGGTCTGGTCGCCGAGCGCCGCCCGCAGCACGTCCATGTCCTTGGCCGCGCTGATGGTGTCGACGTGCCCCAGCAGGGGACCCGTCCGCTTGAGGCAGCCCTGGCCGAGCTGGGTGTACAGCGCCTGGGCGGCGGTGCGCCCGGCCGAGGTCGCCCCGTCGACGTCGAACGCGAGGATCTCGTCCAGCTTGGCGTCCGAGACGCAGCTCACGGCCGCGGACTTGCCCACCCCGCGCGGGTCGAACCCGACGATGTCCAGCGTGCGCCGCACATCGGAGCCCACCTGCGACTCGATCGAGCTGATGAGGGAGATCCCGGACGCCCCGGGCCCGCCCGGGTTGATGACCATCGACGCCTGCGGGTCCTTCGCCCGGGAGCGGGCCACCGCGATCGTGATCGTCTGCCCGGTCGGGTCCGCGTAGTCCAGCGGCACCGTGAGGTCGGCGCACTGCAGCCCGCTGTCGCAGGACTTCCAGTCCAGGGTCTGGTCGTAGAACCTCTGCAGGTCCGCCGACGGCGCGGTCTGGGCCGTGGCCGTCGGGACGGCGGACTGGTTCTTGGCGGTCGTGCACCCGGCGGCGAGCAGGGTGATCGCAAGGACGGCGGCCAGACGGACAGGGGCGCGACGCAGAGAGGTCGTGACGATGGGCACAGCACACCGTACGACGCGTCGCCCCTGCTCTGCCGACGAAAACCGGGGAACGGGCCCCGCCGGACTCGGACTCACGGCCACACCCTCAGCCCTGCGGTCGCAGCGCGACCATCATCGCCTCGGCCGCGAGCAGCGGCGCCACGTTGCCGGCCAGCCGGGTGCGCGCCTGACCCACGGCGTCCATCCGGCGCAGGGTCTGCTCGGCCGTGCTGTCGCTCGCCAGCTCGCGCACCAGGTCCTCGTGCTCGATGTTCACCAGGTCGACCCCCGCGCCCAGCTGCAGCACGAGCACGTCCCGGTAGAGCGTGAGCAGGTCCACCATCGACCGGTCGAGCACGTCGCGCTGGGCGCGCGTCGCCCGGCGCTTCTGCTCCTTCTCCAGATCGGTCACCTGCGAGCGCAGCGCCGGTGGCAGACGTTGTGCGCCGTCGGCCCCCAGTGCCCGCAGCAGCTGCGCCCGTTCGGCGGCGTCGCGCTCGGTGGTGGTCGCACCGGCCTCGGCCTGCGCCGTCTCGACCAGCTCCCCCGCCGCGAGCACGGCGTCACCGACCCCGCGGATCCGCCCCGCCAGGCGCAGCACCGCCGACCTGCGCTCACGCACCTGCGGGTCGCGGGCCAGCCGGCGGGCGATCCCGACGTGCGACCCGGCCGCCCGGGCCGCCGCGAGCGCCGCGGCCGGGTCGGCACCGTCACGTGAGACCAGCAGCGCGGCGACGGCCTCCACCGGCGGCACCCGCAGCGCCACCGGCCGGCAGCGTGACCGGATGGTCACGAGCACATCGGCCGGGCTCGGTGCGCACAGCACCCACACCGTGCGCGACGCGGGCTCCTCGAGGGCCTTGAGCAGCACGTTGCCCGACGCCTCGTTGAGCCGGTCGGCGTCCTCGACCACGATCACCCGCCACCGCCCGCCCGACGGCGGACGCTGGGCCAGCTGCACGAGCGGGCGCGTGTCGTCGACCCGCAGGAACAACCCCTCGGTGGCGACCACCGTGACGTTCTCATGGGTGCCGCCCAGCACCGTGCGGCACTCGTGGCACGCGCCGCAGCCCCCGTCCGGGCACTGCAGGGCGGCCGCGAACGCCCGCGCCGCCGTCGAGCGGCCCGACCCGGGCGGTCCGGTGAGCAGCCAGGCGTGCGTCATGGCCCGCACATCGGCGACGGCGCCGGTGAGCACCGCGACGGCAGGTTCCTGCCCCACGACCTCGTCCCAGACGCTCATGCCCACCTCGTCCCGTCCCGGCCGGAACGTACCAGCCCCCACCGACGGGACCTCACCGGGCCAGCAGCTGCCCGACCCGCTGCGCGATCTGCGCCGCCAGGTCCGCGACCGGCCGCGTCGCGTCCAGCACCAGGAAGCGCCCCGGGTCGGCGGCCGCCCGGTCGAGGAAGGCCTGGCGGGTGGTCGCATGGAACTCGTCGCCGCCGCGTTCCAACCGGTCGGGCTCCCGGGTGATCCGGGCCAGACCCGCCGTCGGGTCCAGGTCGAGCAGCACCGTGAGATCGGGCAGCAGCCCGCCGGTCGCCCACAGCGACAGCTGCTCGATGGTCTGCGCGCCCAGCCCGCGTCCGACGCCCTGGTAGGCCACCGAGGAGTCGAGGTAGCGGTCGGTGATGACCACCTCGCCGCGGGCCAGGGCCGGCCGCACGACGCTGGCCACGTGGTGCGCCCGGTCCGTGGCGTACAGCAGCGCCTCGGTGCGCGGGTCCACGTCCTCCCCGTGCAGCACCGCGGCACGCAACGTGCGGCCCAGCTCGGTGTCACCCGGTTCGAACGTGAGCAGCACCGTGCGGCCCTGCCCGGTCAGCCAGTCCGCCAGGGCGCGCACCTGGGTGGACTTGCCGGCGCCGTCGCCGCCCTCGAACGAGACGAAGAGTCCTGCGGCCACGCTCAGAGCTGCTCGCCGGGGTAGGCCACCTGGATCTGGCGGCGCACCTCGTCCAGCGTGGCCATCACGTCCAGCGTGGACTGCCAGGTCATCCGCTCGCTCTGCGTCTTGCCGGCGGCGATGCAGCGGGACACCTCGGCCGCCTCGTACTGCAGGCCCTTGGGCACCGGCTGGTCGAAGGTCCAGACCCGCCCGTCACGCCGGGTCACCCGGAAGGACGTCGGCCCGTAGAAGTCCCCCGCGACCCGCACATGGCCCTCGGTGCCCGAGATCGAGGACGTGGTCGGGGTCTTGGCCCACAGCGTGGTGAACATCGTCGCGAGCTGGCGCGGGCCGTACTCGGCGATCACCGACACCTGCCCGTCGACGTTCGTCTCGGTGAGCTGGCCGCGGGCGTGCACCGCGGACGGCACCCCGAGGAAGTCGTGCGCCCACGAGATCGGGTAGACGCCCAGGTCGAGCAGCGCGCCACCGGCCAGCTCGGGGGCGTACAGCCGGTGCTTGGGGTCGTAGGCGAAGAACTGGCCGTGGTCGGCCCGCAGGTTGACGATCTCGCCGATCTCACCGTTGTCGATCACCTGGTGCAGCGCGGCGACGTGCGGCAGGAACCGCGTCCACATCGCCTCCATGACGAAGACGCCCGCGGCAGCCGCCGCGTCGAAGACCTCCTGGGCCTCCGCCCGGTTGCGCGTGAACGCCTTCTCGACGAGCACGTGCTTGCCGGCCTTGATGGCCTGCAGGGCGTGGTTGTGGTGCTCGGAGTGCGGGCTCGCGACGTAGACCACGTCGACCCGGGGGTCCTCGACGAGGTCGCGGTACGACGTGTGCGCCGTCGGGACGTGGTTGGCGGTGGCGAACCGCTCGGCGCGGTCCCGGTTGCGCGAACCGATCGCGACCACCTGCGCACGGGTGTGCTGCGCCACGTTCTGGGCGAACTGGGCGGCGATCCCGCCGGCTCCGATGATGCCCCAGCGGATCGGAGGGGCGGTGCGCGGGTCCTCGGTACGTGCCATGCCGCCCAACCTAGTGGCGGCGGCAGGCCGTGTCGCGGGCCTCGACCAGGACCGGCCGGCCGCGCAGGGCGCGCGTCGACCCGGTCCGTGCGCCGGGCTGCGCACGGACCCGCGTCGGGCAACGGGTCAGGCCTTCGCGGCGGCCTTCTTGCGCGGGGCCGGTGCGCGGCGCGCCGGGGTCTTCTTCTTCGCCGGGCCGGCCGCACGCTTCTCGGCGAGCAGCTCGATGGCCTGCTCCGGCGTGATCGACTCGGGCGTCGTGTCCCGCGGCAGGGTGCGGTTCGTCACGCCGTCGGTCACGTACGGCCCGAACCGGCCGTCCTTGACCACGATCGGCTTGCCGGACGTCGGGTCCTCGCCGAGCTCGCGCAGCGGCGGGGCGGCGGTCTGGCCGCGCCCGCGCTTGGGCTGGGCGTAGATCGCCAACGCCTCCTCCAGCGTGACCGTGAACAGCTGCTCTTCGGAGGCCAGCGTCCGCGAGTCCGTGCCGCGCTTGAGGTAGGGCCCGTAGCGCCCGTTCTGCGCCGTGATCGGGACACCCTCGGCGTCGGTGCCGACGACGCGGGGCAGCGACAGCAGCCGCAGCGCGTCGTCCAGCGTCACGGTCGACAGCGACATGTCCTTGAACAGCGAGGCCGTGCGCGGCTTGGGCGCGGCGGCGAGGGCCTTCTTGCGGGCCGCGGCGCTCAGCGACGGGTCGAGCTCCGGCTCGGGCAGCAGCTCGGTGACGTACGGCCCGTACCGGCCGGTCCGCGCCACGATCTGGGTGCCGGTCGCCGGGTCGGTGCCGAGCACCTGGTCACCCTCGGGCTGGGTGGCCAGCAGCTCACGGGCCTTGTCGACGGTGAGCTCGTCCGGCGCCATGTCCTCGGGCACCGAGGCGCGCTGCGGCTCCTCGGACCCCGGCAGCGGCGGCGCCTCCAGGTACGGGCCGTAACGCCCCACCCGCAACGTGATGCCGTCGCCGATGGCGATCGAGTTCACCTCGCGCGCGTCGATCTCGCCCAGGTTGGCCACAAGGCCGTGCAGCCCCCCGGCTGCCCCGACTGCCGAGCCCTGCTCCGCGCCGAAGTAGAACTGCCCCAACCAGTCCGCCCGGCCGCGCTCGCCGGCCGCGATCTGGTCGAGGTCCAGCTCCATCTCGGCGGTGAAGTCGTAGTCGACGAGCTGGGAGAAGTTCTCCTCCAGCAGCCGGGTCACGGCGAACGCCAGCCACGACGGCACGAGCGCCTGGCCGCGGCTGGTCACGTAGCCGCGGTCCTGGATGGTCGAGATGGTCGCGGCGTACGTCGACGGGCGGCCGATGCCGCGCTCCTCGAGCGCCTTGACCAGGGAGGCCTCGGTGAACCGGGGCGGCGGGGACGTGCGGTGCGCCTCCGCGGTCAGCCCGGACGCCGTGAGCGGGTCGCCCGCGGCCATCGCCGGCAGCCGGGAGTCGTCGGTGGCGTCCTCGTACCGCGAGACGTCCCGACCCTCCTCGTAGGCGGCCAGGAACCCGCGGAACGTGATGACGGTGCCCGAGGCGGAGAACACCGCCTCCTGCCCGGTGCCGGCCACCGTCGCGGCCAGCTTCACCGAGGCGGTCTGGCCGCGCGCATCGGCCATCTGCGAGGCCACCGTGCGCTTCCACACGAGCTCGTAGAGCCGGAACTGGTCACCGGTGAGCTCGCGGGCCACCTGGGCCGGGGTGCGGAAGTGGTCACCGGCGGGCCGGATGGCCTCGTGCGCCTCCTGGGCGCCCTTGGACTTCGAGGCGTACAACCGCGGGGCGTCCGGCACGTACTCGGGGCCGTACAGCTCGGCCGCCTGGCGGCGCGCAGCGTCGAGAGCCTGCGTCGACAGCACCGGGGAGTCGGTACGCATGTAGGTGATGTAGCCGTTCTCGTACAACGATTGCGCCGTGCGCATGGTCTGCCGGGCGCTCATCCGCAGCTTGCGGCCGGCCTCCTGCTGCAGCGTCGACGTGGTGAACGGCGCGGCCGGGCGGCGGGTGTACGGCTTGGTGTCGAGCGACTGGACGACGAACGAGGCGTCGGCCAGGCCGTCGACGACACCCTGGGCGGCGTCGGCGGACAGATGCACCACGCCACGGCCGGTGAGCACACCGTGGTCGTCGAAGTCCCGGCCGGTCGCGACCCGCTGACCAGCCAGCGCCGTCAGCCGCGCCGGGAACGCCGGCTCGTCGGGCTCGGCCACCGCGAACGTGCCGACCACATCGGCGTAGTCGGCGGCGACGAACGCCATCCGCTCGCGCTCCCGCTCGACGACGAGCCGGGTCGCCACGGACTGCACCCGTCCGGCCGACAGCCCCTGGCGGATCTTGCGCCACAGGACCGGCGAGACCTCGTAGCCGTAGAGGCGGTCGAGGATGCGACGGGTCTCCTGCGCGTCGACCAGACGCTCGTCGATCTGGCGGGTCTGGGTGAGCGCCCGGGTGATGGCCTCGCGGGTGATCTCGTGGAACACCATCCGCTTGACCGGGACCTTGGGCTTGAGCTCCTGCTCCAGGTGCCAGGCGATGGCCTCGCCCTCGCGGTCCTCATCGGTGGCCAGGTAGAGCTCGTCGGCACCCTTGAGGAGCTTCTTCAGCTCCGCGACCTTCTTCTTCTTGTCCGCGTCGACGACGTAGTACGGCGCGAACCCGTTCTCCACGTCGACCGCGAACTTGCCGAAGGGGCCCTTCTTCAGCTCGGCGGGCAGCTCCGAGGGCTGCGGCAGGTCACGGATGTGCCCGACGCTGGCCTCGACGTCGTAGTCGTCACCCAGGTATCCGGCGATCGTCCGCGCCTTGGCCGGCGACTCCACGATCACCAGCTTGCGTCCTGCTGCCATCTGCTCCATGCCTCCACCGGCCGAGGAAGTCCCCGGGGAGCGCACTCTACGCACCTGTCCGGCACTCGTCAGTGTCGGTGCCGTGCAGGTCGTGTGCCGGGAGCAGCCTCGACGGGGGTCGCCGCGCGCTCCGCAGCCCCCCGCACCCAGCCGACGAGCGCGGCCATGGCAGCAGCCGAGGCCGCGACGGCGAGCACCGCACCGACGAGCGCGTCATGGCCCGCCGAGAGCCCCTCGGCCGCACCGGCCCTGGCGAGAGGCGCCAGGACGACGGCCGCCAAGACCCCGCACACGAGCGCCGCCACACCCAGCACCGCCGTCGGCAGACCCCACCACCGCGCAGGTCGGGGCGCCGGGCGCGGACGCTCCACGAGCGCGGCGACCGCGCAGCCGGCCGCCGCCACCGCGAGCACCAGGGCGAGCCCACCGACGGCGTCGGACGGGCGGTGCGCACCCGACAGCACGGTCGAGACGCCCACCGCGGCCGACCACAGCGCCGCGAGCAGCCCGGCCGACGGCCGCACCCGCGGCGGTACGACGAGCAGGTGCTCGAACCGGTGTCCGTCGGGTACGTGGCGCTCGTCCTGCTGGCGACGGTGGCGATCGCCGTGGCGCGGCGCCGGTGGTGGATGGCTGCGCAGGTCGCCGTCCTCATGGTGGGCGCG
>NZ_VWSD01000105.1 GCF_009829685.1 Cellulomonas citrea | reverse complement strand
CCGCAGCCGACGAGGCCTCCGGTGCCCCGGCTCGACCGCGGTCGAGCCGGGGTGTGCGCTGGCTCGTCGGCGCGGGTGCGGTGGTCCTCGTGGCGGCGGTCACGGTAGGGCTGGCCGAGGCGGTGCACCGGGACGCCGGTGGCGCGCCGTCCTCACCCGCCGCGTTCGTGCCGCCGCCGGCCTCGGTCGACTCGGTGGTGCCGGCGCCCACCGACCTGGCGGGGCAGCGGCAGGCCGACGGGTCGGTCGTCTTCACCTGGCACAACCCGGACCCGCAGCCCGGTGACGGCTACCTGTGGGGCCTGCTGAGCCTCACCCAGGCGCCGCAGCTGGCGCTCGTCGACGTCGCTCAGGTGAGCGTGCCGTCGGCCAAGGCCGTCGGCCAGACCTGCGTCGAGGTGTCGGTGCGACGGGCGGACGGGCGGTACTCGCCCACCCCCGCGAAGGGCTGCGTGCCGTGAGGGTGCGCTGGAACCGGCGACGCGGGTCGTTCGCCGCCGCGGTGACCGTCCCGGCGCTCGTCGTGACGCTCGCGGTGCTGCAGGACGGTTTCCCGGTGGCCCGCCTCGACCTGGACGACGGCGGGGTGTGGCTCACCTCGGCGTCGTCCATGGCGCTCGGGCGCTACAACGTGCCGGTCGAGGAGCTCGACGGGGGGCTGGCGGCCACCGGCTCGGTGCTCGACGTCGCTCAGGACGGCTCCCAGGTGCTGCTGGTCGAGCCGGCCACGATCTCCCTGGTCGACACGGCGAACGTGGCGGTGAGCACCCGGGTCCCGGTCACCACGGGGGACACCGTGGCGATGGCCGGTGGCACAGTGCTGGTGACGAGCCGCGACGGCGGGGTGTGGCTGCGCACGGTCGACGGTCTGGCCGGTCTGGACGTCGCCACCGGCAGCCCCGACCTGGCGCTCGGGGCGGGTGGCGCGGCGGTCGTCGCCCAGGACGGGACGGTGCTCACGGCGACGGCGTCGGGGGCCACCTCGACGCTACGGCCGGCGGCCGGCGGTGCCAGCCAGACCGCGGGCGGGCCGCTGCACGGCAGCGTGACTGCGGTCGACCAGCTCACCGCCGTCGGCGACGAGCCGGTGGTGCTCGACGGACACACCGTGCGCACCCGGTCGGGGCAGGTCGAGCTCGACGGGGACCACCTCACGCTCCAGCAGCCCGGACCGGCGGCCGACTCGGTGCTCGTCGCATCGGCCGACGCCCTCTACGAGGTCCCGCTCGACGGTGGCCGGCCGATCGAGCACCGGACCTCGGGGTCGGGTCGCCCGGCCGCCCCGGTGCGGGTCGGGGCCTGCGGCTACGCCGCCTGGGCGAGCGCGACCGGCAACTGGATGCGGCTGTGCGGCAGCACGCTGACCGACGCCGACCGGGAGGGCGTCACCTCGGCCGACACCCTCGTCTTTCGGGTGAACCGGGGCAGGGTGGTGCTCAACGACGTCGCCACCGGGCGGGCCTGGCTGCCGCAGGACCCGCGCGTCAGGGTGCCGGACTGGAAGCAGATCACCCCCCAGCAGACCGACACCACCCCGGACGAGAACGACGGCACCCAGGTCACGCAGGCGCAGTCGGCGCAGTGCTCCCAGGAGGGCGCACCGCCGAGCGCCGCCGACGACACCTTCGGGGTGCGCCCGGGGCGCACCACGGTGCTGCCCGTGCTCGACAACGACTCGACCTCCGACTGCGGCATCCTCGTCATCTCGTCGGTCGACCCGCTGCCACCCGCCTTCGGCACCCTCCAGGTGGTGCAGGGCGGTCGTGCCCTCCAGGTCCAGCTGGCGGACGGCGCGTCCGGCGAGGCGTCGTTCACCTACACGGTGACGGACCGCCCGGGGACCCGGGCGCCGGCCACCGCCACCGTGCACCTCAAGGTCCGGGACGCCGGGCAGAACGAGCCGCCGCACCAGGTGCGCACCTCGACCGTCCAGGTGGAGCAGGGCGGCAGCCTCGACCAGGACGTGCTCTCCGACTTCAGCGACCCGGACGGCGACGCCCTCGTGCTCGTGGGCGCGAGCATGGACCCCACCTACGGGACCGTGACCACGCGCAGCGACGGCACGCTCACGGTGCACGCCGGTGGGCTGACCGGGAACACCGTGGTCACCGTGCAGGTGAGCGACGGGATCGGTGACCCCGTGAGCGGCACGGTGGACGTCCAGGTCCGCGACCCCGGCTCGCTGGTCCCGCAGATCGACCCGGTGCACGCCGTCGGGTACGTCAACCAGGCCGTCGTGGTGTCCCCGCTCAAGGCCGTGCGCTCGGTCACCGCCGAACCGGCCCGGCTGGCCGGGGTCGGTGACGTGCCCGGCGCGACCATCACGCCGAACCTGCTGGGCGGCACCTTCAGCTTCACGGCGACCCGGGCCGGCACCTACTACGTGAGCTTCACGGTGGTGGCCTCGCCGACGCAGGCCACCGGGTGGGCGCGCATCGACGTCGAGGAGTACCCCGACCAGGTGCGGCCGCCGGTCGCGATGGCCGACCGTGCGCTGCTGCCGGCCGGCGGGTCGGTGACCGTCGACCCGTTGGCCAACGACGAGGACCCGAACAACCTCGTGCTCGTGCTGCAGGACGTCACCGTGCCGGACGGTTCGGGGCTGCACGTCGCCGTCATCGAGCACCACCTGGTGCAGATCACTGCCGACCGGGTGCTTGACCGTCCGGTGAGCGTCCCCTACACGGTGTCGAACGGCGCGAGCGCGGCGGTCGGCTCGATCCTCGTGCAGTCGGTGACGGCACCGGCGATCAGCCAGCCACCTGTCGTCCCGGACGTCGAGGCCACCGTCCGCACCGGTGCCGTGGTGACGATCGCGGCCCTCGACGGGGCGTACGACCCCGGGGGCGGCGACCTCACGCTCAGCCGGACCCTGCCGGAGCCGCTCGCGGCCGACCAGGGCCTGCTCTTCGTCTCCGGCGACGTGCTGCGGTACCAGGCGCCGGCGACGCCGATGACGGTGTCCACGGTGTTCCAGGTGACCAACTCCGCCGGGGTGTCCACCGCGGCGCGGCTCACCGTCCGGGTGCACGCCTCCGACGCGGCGACCAAGGTCGCGCCGACCCCGCAGCCGGTCGTCGCCCGGGTCTTCGAGTCCGAGACGGTGCGCATCCCCATCCCGTTGCACGGCATCGACGCCGACGGTGACGGCGTCACGCTGCTCGGCCTGGGCGACAACGCCCCCCAGCTGGGCATCGTCACCGCGGTGGGCGCCGACTACCTGGAGTACCGGGCGCTGCCGGGGACGTCCGGGACCGACAAGTTCACCTACGCGGTCGAGGACTGGACCGGTCAGCGGGCGGTGGGCCAGGTCCGGGTGGGCATCAGCCCGCGGCCCACGACGGTCGCGACGGTCGTGGCACGCGACGACGCGGTGACCGTTGCCCCGGGGCGCACCGTCGAGGTGCGGGTGCTGGCCAACGACGTGGACTCCGGCGGCGGCGACCTGCAGCTCGTCGACTCCCTGGCGCTGTCCGGTGACACCGGATCGGGTCCGGACGCCGCCCAGGCGAGCGTGCAGGGCACCCGGGTGGTGGTGCGTGCGCCGCCCGACCCGGGTGTGCTCTCGGTGCTGTACACGGCCCGCAACGCCCGCGGGGGCCAGGACAGCGCGGTGCTCACCGTCACGGTCGCCGCGAACGCGCCGGTCCTTCCGCCGATCGCGCAGGACGTCGTGGTCCCGGCCACCGAGACCATCGGCCGCACCCAGGTGGACGTCGACGTGCTGGCGGTCGCGCAGAACCCGAGCGGCCCCCTCGACGAGCTGCGGGTCGTGGTCCCGAGCACCGCCGCGGCGGTCGCGCGCGTCGTCGGCGGCAAGGTCGAGGTCACGCTCGCCGACCAGGCCCAGACCCTGCCGTACCAGCTGGTCAACAGCCGCGACCCCAGCGCGTCGTCCTACGCGTTCATCACCGTGCCGGCGCTCGGCTTCTTCCCGCCGGCCCCGCGGCCGAAGGCACCCGCGTTGCGCGTCGCCTCGGGCGCCGAGCTGCGCATCCCGCTCGACACGCAGGTCCAGGTCGCCCCCGGGCGGACGGCGTCGATCGCCGACGCCACCAAGGTCACCGCGACCCGCTCGGACGGCTCGTCGCTCGTGGTCGACCCCAGCACCCTGCGGTTCGTCTCGGCGGCCGGGTACGCCGGACCGGCGTCGATCACCGTGCCGGTCACCGACTCGACCGGTCCCGGGGACGCCGACGCCAGGCAGTCGACCCTCACGTTGTCGATCACCGTGTACGCGACCGACGAGCACCCGCCGACCTTCACCCCGTCGACCGTCGAGGTGGGGCCCGGGGAGACGCCGCTCACCGTCGACCTCACGGCGTTCATGCGGACCCCGGAGGGTGACGTCCCGAAGGCGGGGGACTACGGGTACAAGCTCACCGACGCGGTGCCCGCCGGGTTCACGGTGACGCTGTCGGGCTCGGTGCTCAGGGTCGGGGCCGCCGCGACGACGGCGAGAGGTACCGCCGGGACGCTGTCGCTGGCGATCAGCTATGGCACGTCGGGATCGTTGCCGGTGACGCTGCCGCTCGTGGTGCGGGCGAGCACCCGTCCGCTGGCCCGCGTGCAGGACCAGGCGCTGAGCGACGGCGTGGCCGGTCGGGACCGGAGCGTGCGGGTGCTCGACGGCGCCTTCAACCCGTTCGCGGACCAGGGCGGCTCGCTCGTCGTCGTGAGCGCCACCGTCGAGACCGCGGGGGCGGGTTCGGCGAGCACCGACGGCAGCAGCGTGACCGTGCACCCCGCGGGTGACTTCGTCGGCACGATGGTCACCAGGTTCCGGGTCCGTGACATGACGATGGACGCCGACCGCGAGGTCGAGGGCCGGGTGGAGCTGCGGGTGAGCACGTTGCCGGACGCGCCGGCCGCCCCGCACGCCCAGGAGCTGCGCGACCAGGCGGTCGTGCTCGCCTGGTCGGCCCCGGGTGACGGCGGCTCACCCGTTCTCGGCTACCGGGTGGTGGCCGACCCGGGTGGGGTCACGACCGCCTGCGCGACGACGGTGTGCACCATCGGCGGGCTCACCAACGGCACCGACTACACCTTCACGGTCGCGGCGCAGAACGCGGTGGGCTGGTCCCCGGCGAGCGCCCCGTCCGCGTCCGCCCGTCCCGACGCGGTCCCCGACCCGCCCGACGCGCCCGCTCTGACCACGGGGAACGCTTCGGTGAGCGCGACCTGGCAGGCACCGGCCAACCACGGGTCGGCGATCGTCTCCTACCAGGTGGAGATCTCACCGGCACCGGCCAGCCCGGACGACCCGGCGGTCCAGCAGGCGACGAGCACCTCGGCGACGTTCACCGGGTTGCAGAACGGCCAAGCCTACAGCGTGCGGGTGCGCGCGCTCAACCGTTCGCCCGTCCCGGGAGGCTGGAGCCCCTGGTCGGCCACTGCGGTCCCGTCCGCGGTCCCGTCGGCGCCGACCGACCTGACCGCGAGCCGGGTCGACACACCGGCCGGCGGGCAGATCGCCGTGTCGTGGACACCGGCCGCCAGCAACGGGTCTCCGCTGCTCGGCTACACCCTGACGATCAGCGGCGGGGGGCTGGACGCGACCGAGCACCTGGACGCGGGTGCCACGGGCTATGCGTTGCTCGGTGCCGCGAACGGGGTGCCGTACACCTTCACGCTGGTGGCCTCGAACGCTCGCGGTGTCTCGCCGCCTGCCACGACGTCCGCCTCGACCTTCGGGGTGCCCGGGTCGGCCTCCAACGTCGTCGTCGTCGGGTCGCAGACGGCGAGCCCACCCGGGCAGGCGACCGCGACCGTGCGGTGGGGTGCCGCCGACCCGAACGGGTCACCGATCACCACCTACCGGCTCACCTACAACGGTGTCACCGTGGAGCCCGGCGACGTGCGCTCGACCACCATCACCGGCCTGCCCGGCGGGCATCCGGTCACCGTCCAGGTCCAGGCGTGCAACGCCGCGGGCTGCGGTGCCGTGGTCGCCGGAACCAGCCGGACCACCCCGCTCACCGTGCCGAGCGCGCCGCAGTCCGTCGCGGTCCAGGTGACCGGGGTCAGCGACGCCGGGCTCGTCACGTCGGCCGCGGTGAGCTGGCAGCCGCCGGCCGACTGGGGCCAGGCACAGGCAGGTGACTACGTCGTGACGCTGGCGGCGGACGGGGTGCAGATCGGCTCGGTGACCGCCGCGGGGACCTCGACGACCCTGTCGGTGCCGGCCCGGGCGACCCAGGGCAAGGACAGGGCGACCTTCACCGCCACGGTGGTGGCCCGCTCAGCCGTCGGGTCGGGGGATGCCGCCACCGGGTCGGTGCTGTGGCAGGCCACGTTGCCCGCACCGGACTGGGTGACGGCGTGGCGGTCGAACAGCGGACCCGGCACCCACGTCCTCGTGGGCGCCACGTGGGCGGCGGTCACCGGGCAGGTCGACCACTACGAGGTCCAGGCCTCCGTCGGTGGGGGCGCCTGGTCGACGGTCGCGACCGTCACGGGCACCCAGCTGGACCAGGCCGACCTGGGAGCGATCGCGACCGGCACCTCGATCGGGGTGCAGGTTCGTGCCGTGTCACCGGGCGGCCTGCCCGGGGACTGGAAGGCGGCTGCGACCATGGTGGCCCCATGACCGAGGAGCAGGACCGATGACCCCCGAGCAGTGCACATGGTTCGCGCAGACGTTCGACGCGCTCGTCGCCAACGTCTCCCAGGTGGTCCTGGGCAAGGACCATGCGGTGCGTCTGGTGCTCACCGCGATGCTCGCCGAGGGCCACGTGCTGCTCGAGGACGCCCCGGGCACCGGCAAGACGTCCCTGGCCAAGGCGGTCGCCGCCACCGTGCAGGGCAGCCACCACCGCATCCAGTTCACCCCGGACCTGCTGCCCTCGGACGTCACCGGGGTCACCATCTACGACCAGGGCACCCGTCGGTTCGAGTTCCACCCCGGCCCGGTGTTCGCCTCCGTGGTGCTGGCCGACGAGATCAACCGGGCGAGCCCCAAGACGCAGGCGGCGCTGCTCGAGGTGATGGAGGAGGCCAACGTCACGGTCGACGGGGTGACCCATCCGGTCGGGCGGCCGTTCATGGTGATCGCGACCCAGAACCCCATCGAGCAGGCCGGCACCTACCGGCTCCCGGAGGCCCAGCTCGACCGGTTCCTGCTCAAGACCTCGCTCGGCTACCCCGACCGCGCCTCCGCCCTGACGATCCTGGCCGGTGCCCGTGACCGCACGATCGGGCTCACGCCGAAGATCTCGACCGAGTCGGTCGGCACGATGGCGGACCTCGCGCTCGAGGTGCACGTGGACGCCGCTGTGCTCGACTACGTGGCACGGCTGACCGAGGCCACGCGTGACGACCCGCAGACGCTGCTCGGGTCCAGCGTGCGCGGCGGGCTCGCCCTGGTGCGCTGTGCGAAGGTGTGGGCCGCCTCCCAGGGCCGGGCCTACGTGGTGCCCGACGACGTCAAGCAGCTGGCGCGCCCCGTGCTGTCGCACCGGCTCATCGTGGAGCCCGAGGCCGAGTTCGCGGGTGTCACCGGTGAGCAGGTCCTCGACCGGGTGCTCGGCTCGGTCGCGCCGCCGGTCCTGCGGACCTCCTGACCGATGGGGGTCCGGGTCTCGGCCGTGGGCTGGGTGGTGGCCGTGCTGGCCGTCGCCGGGCTCGTCGCGGGTCGGCTGCTCGGCTGGGGCGAGCTGGCCGGCCTCGGCGTCGTGGGGGCGGTGGTGCTGGGGGCCGGCGCGGCGATGTCGTTCGGGCGCTCGCGGTTCGAGGTGCAGCTCGACCTCGCCGACCACCGGGTGCACGTCGGGCAGCGTGCGCTGGGTCGGCTCGTGGTGGTCAACGCGGGGTCGCACAGGTCGTTGGGCGCCCGGCTGGAGGTGCCGGTCGGCCCGGTCACGGCCGAGCTCGCGCTGCCCTCGTTGGCGGCCAGCGCCGGCTGGGAGGAGGTGTTCGCGGTCCCCACCGCGCACCGGGGGGTGGTCGTGGTCGGTCCCGTGCGGGTCCGCCGCGGTGACCCGTTCGGGCTGGTGAGCCGGGGACGGGTGTGGACGCAGTCGGTCGAGCTGTTCATCCACCCGCGGGTGGTCACGTTCGGGGCTGCGCGTGCGGGTCTGCTGCGCGACCTGGAGGGGCAGGCCACACGTGACCTGTCGGACTCGGACATGTCGTTCCACGCCCTGCGGGACTACGTGGCGGGCGACGACCGCCGGATGATCCACTGGCGCACCTCGGCGCGGGTCGGCACCCTCATGGTGCGTCAGTTCGAGGACACCCGGCGCACCCGGACGACGGTCGCGCTGGCGACCGCGGACCGCGACTTCGCCGACGACGAGGAGTTCGAGCTCGCGGTCGCGGTGGCCGCGTCGCTCGCGGTGCACGTGGTGCGTGAGGAGCGGGAGCTCACCTTCCTGGCAGGGGCGCGGCGGATCGGCCCGCGCACACCGGCCGCGCTGCTCGACGACTGCTGCCGCATCACGCGGGAGCAGGACGGCGACCGGGCGCTCGACCTGCCGCAGCGGATCGCGGCGGAGCCGCCGACGTCCTCGGTGGCCTTCCTGGTGGTGGGGTCGCGCACCTCGCTGGCCGAGCTGCGACCCGCGCTGCGCCACGTCCCGACGGGGATGCGGGTGGTCGCGCTGCGCTGCGCTCCCGGGGAGCCGGTCCAGGTGCAGCGCCAGGGTCTGGTGAGCCTGGCCAGTCTCGGTGCGCTCGACGACCTGCCGGCGCTGGTGCGTCGGGTCGACTCATGAGCCGTGTCGTGCGGCGCCCGCAGGAGGGCGCGTGAGCAGCCGCCGTCCCCGCCAGGCCGCGCTCGACGTGGCCGTGCTCTCGGGCGCCCTCGTGCTGGCGCTCTCACCGCTGCCGGTCGTGTTCGGTGGCACGGTCGCGCTGCCTGCACTGGGTCTGGGGCTGCTCGCCGGCACCGTGCTCGGGCTGCTCGCGGGCTGGCGTGGCTGGACGGCTCTCACGGTGACGGCGCTCACGCTGGTGCTCGCGCTGCTCGGGGGCGGCCCGTTGGTGGGCGCTTCGGCGCTGCCCACGCCCGGGGGGCTGCGCACGGTGGCGCGGTCGTTGGTGACCTGCTGGTCGGACGTGCTCACGCTGAGTCCGCCCACGGGTCGGGTGGGCGACGTGCTGCTGGCTCCGTACCTGCTGGCCCTGGTGGGTTCGGTCACGGCCGTCGCCGTGACGTTGCGGGCGCGTCGGCCGGCGGTCGGTGCGCTGGCGGCGCTGGTGCCGGTCGTGGTGCTCGTCGTGTCGGTGCTGCTGGGCACCGCCGAGCCGCCGGTCCGGCCCGCCGTCGCGGGCACCGCGATGGGGGTCCTGCTGCTCGTGTGGGCGTCCGCCCGGGCGGGGACGCTCGGGGTGCGCCGACGCGTCGCCGGGTCGGTGGTGACCGTGCTGGCCCTGGTCGCGGGGGTCGCGCTGGCCCCGGCGGTGACGGCTGGCACCGGTCGCTTCGTGCTGCGCAACGAGCTGACCCCGCCGTTCGACCCAGCGGAGCACGCGAGTCCGCTGTCGGCGTTCCGCTCGTTCGTCAAGGCCGACGACGAGGTGCTCTTCACCGTCACCGGGCTGCCTGCGGGGGCCCGGGTGCGTCTGGCGACCCTGGACCGCTACGACGGCACGGTCTGGAACGTGGCGGGTGGGCAGGCCGCCGAGGGGTCGGGGGAGTTCCGCCGGGTCGGCGACACCATCGACACGAGCGCCGCCGGCGAGCACGCCCGGATGACGTTCACCATCGAGGGGCTCAGCGGCGTGTGGCTGCCCACGGTGGGCCAGGCGCAGTCGTTCCGGGCGGACGGGTCGACGGGCGACGAGCTGCGCTACAACGACGCGACGGGCGCCGCGGTGCTCACCGGCGGGGTCACGAAGGGCACCACCTACACGGTCGACGCCGTGGTGCCGCCCACCGAGGTCCCGGACGACGTCGTCGGGGACGCGTCGTCGGCCGATGTGGTGCTGCCGCGTGACTCGGGGGTGCCCACCGTCATCCAGGCGCAGGCCCTGCAGGTGGCCCGGGACGCCGGTCGCCCGGTGCAGCAGGCCCGTGCGCTGGCGAGCTGGCTCACGCAGACGGGCTACTTCAGCCACGGTCTCACCGACGACGGCGACTACCCATCGTTGGCCGGTCACGGTGCGGCGCGGATGACCCAGCTCCTGCAGTCCTCGCCGATGGTCGGCGACGGCGAGCAGTACGCCTCGGCCCTGGCGCTCATGGCGCGGTCGTTGCACCTCAAGGCCCGGGTGGTCATCGGGTTCGTCCCCGGGGCCGGCGACGCGGCGACGGCGGCCACCGCGAAGGCCGCGCCCACCGACGGTGCGGTGCAGGTGCGCGCCAAGGACGTGCAGGCCTGGGTCGAGGTGGCTTTCGCCGGTCACGGCTGGGTGGCGTTCGACGCGACGCCGCCGACCACCCGGACGCCCGCGCAGGACCAGCAGGACGCCCCGTCGAAGCCTCAGCCGCAGGTGATCCAGCCGCCGTTGCCGGCGCAGGACCCGGTGACGTCGCCGCAGGACGACGCCGAGCAGCCGCAGACGGACGCCCCGCCGGACGGTGCGGGTGTGCCGGGCTGGCTGCGGGTCGTGGCATGGGGTGGCGTCGGCCTGCTGGGCCTGCTGGTGCTCGCCTCGCCGCTGCTCGTCGTGCTCGGCCTCAAGGCGCGGCGACATACCCGCCGACGGCGCGCGGACCGGTCCCGGGTCGCGGTCGCCGGGGCCTGGGACGAGCTGGTCGACACCGCGCGGGACCTGCGGGTGGACCCCTCGCCGGCAGCGACCCGTCCCGAGTGCGCACGGGAGCTCGCCGCTGCGCTCGTGGCGGTGGTGCCGGCGTCGTCGGCTACCCGGCGTCGTCCGTCCCGGCACGCCCTGGCGGGGGCGGTGGCCTCCAGCGGCTCGGACGGCCCGGTCGTGGT
>NZ_VWSD01000104.1 GCF_009829685.1 Cellulomonas citrea | reverse complement strand
CGCTGGCTGTCGAGCGCGTCGAGCACGGTCCGCAGCCGCGCCGCGGCCACCTGCCGGGCCTGCACCGTGACGGTCACCCGGGCGACCACCGCGAGCGCCACCGTGACCGCGACGACGTTGGTGGCGACCCGCGCCCAGAACGGCGACTCGAACAGCACCACGGAGCACCACCGGGCGCCGGCGGCCATGAGCACCGGGCGCAGCACGCCGATCGCCAGCACCGCGACCGCGACGGTGGCGGCCCGGGCGGCCGGTGTCGGCGCCCGGCGTTCGGCCGCCGCTGCGACCAGCCCGACCAGGCCGAGCGCGACGTGCACCGCGAGCGCGATCGCCAGCCCGAGCGCCCGCTCGTGCGCCGTGGTCGCCGAGTCGTAGCCGCCGAGCACCGTGAGTGCGAAGGGCGCCGTCGCGAGCCAGGACCAGCGGGTGAGGACGTGGCCGCTGCCCGCGACCCGTCCCCAGGACGCGAGGGCGGACCTCATCCCGCGTCCGGCCGGCGCGGGCCGAAGGTGGCCGTGTAGAGCTGGACGGCCAGCACGCGGGGGTTCGTCGAGGGCTGGTTCGCCAGCCCCAGCCGTTCGAACGTGCGCGCCACCAGTCGCTCCACCGCACGTGTGGTGCGCCCGGTCCGGCGGGCGATCTCGTCGTTGGAGTGCCCCTCGGCCATGAGCGCGAGCACCTCGAGCTGGCCGCGGCTCAGCCCGGTCAGCGGTGAGCTCTCGTCCGGCTCGGGGGTGTCGGTGTGCCCGGTGCGCACCGCCGCGTCGATGGCAGCGACCAGCTCGTCGGCCGACCCCAGCGCGTCCTTGCCCAGGTACGTCGCGTCGGGCAGCGGGTCGCCGCGCTGCGCGGCCGCCCGCGGGTAGTTGGTGAGGAAGACGACGACGAGGTCCGGCTGGTTCGCCCGCAGGATCGCGGCGAGCTGCGTGCCGTCCGGCCGTGAGCCCAGGTCGATGTCGGTGACCAGGACGTCCGCGTCGAAGTCCTCGGCGCTCGCCAGCGCGGAGGACGCGTCGGCGTGGTCCGACACCTCGAACCCGGCCTCGCGCAGCGCCTGCGCGACGAGCAGCCGCAGGATCTTCTGGTCCTCGACGAGCAGGACGCGGCGGGACCAGGCGGCGGGCACCCTCTGACCCTAGGGCCCGGGGGCTAGCGCGGCCCGAACGTCGCGTCGAGGCCCGCCGCCAGGTCGGCGACCAGGTCACCGGCGTCCTCCAGGCCCACCGACAGTCGCAGGTGCCCCCAGCGGCGGAAGTCGGCCGGGTAGGTGGCGACCCGCGGTCCGGACGTGCCGACGTGCACGATGAGCGACTCGTCGTGCCCGAGCGAGACCGCCGAGGTGATGACCTTGAGCTGCGCGACGAACCGGTTCTGGGTGTCCGGGTCGCCGTGCACCGCGAACGCGAGCATGCCGCCGAAGCCGCGTCCGCCGAACTGCCGGACGGCGACCTCGTGCTGCGGGTGCGACTCGAGGCCCGGGTAGGCGACGAACGCCACCCGCGGGTCGTCGGCCAGGAACCGGGCGAGGGTGAGCGCCGAGGCCTGGTGCCGGGCCAGCCGCAGTGGCAGCGTCACCGAGCCGCGCATGATGAGCCACGCGTTGAACGGCGAGATCACCCCGCCCACGTCCACCTGGGCGTCCGAGCGGATCGGGGCGATGAGCTCGCGGGAGCCGATCACCGCCCCGCCCATCGCGTCGCCGTGCCCGTTGATGTACTTGGTGAGCGAGTGCACGACGAGGTCGGCACCGTCGGCCAGCGGCCGGTACAGCGGCGGCGGGGTGAACGTGGAGTCGACCACGAGGATCGCCCCGGCCTCGTGCGCGACGGCTGCCACGGCGGCGATGTCGGTGACCTTGGTGGTGGGGTTCGCGACCACCTCGACCTGGACGATCCGGGTGGTGGGCCGGATCGCCGCGCGCACCGCCTCCGGGTCGCTCGCGTCGACGAACGTCGCCTCGATGCCGTACTTGGCCGGCAGCAGCTCGGAGTACAGCCGGTAGGTCGCCTCGTAGGTGACGTCGCCGACGACGACGTGGTCACCGCTGCGCAGGTGGGCGAACATCACGGCGTGCAGCGCCGCGACCCCAGAGGCCAGCACGACGGCGTCCTCGCCGCCCTCGAGCGTGGCCAGCTTGTGCTGCAGGTGCCGCTGGTTGACCCCGGTGTTGCGGGTGTACAGCGGCAGGTCCGGGTCGGACTCCGACCAGCTGATGCTCGACGGGTCCTCCGGCAGCGCGTACGAGTTCGCCATGACGATCGGGGTGCGCAGCGCCCGCGTCCCCGGGTCGATGTCGTTCCCGGCGTGCACCGCCTGGGTGTCGAAGGCGAGGGAGGCGGGGTCGTGCTTGTCGGGCCGGGTCACGGCGCCAGCCTAGGACGACCCGTCCTCAGCCCCGCGGCGTGGAGCGTGCTGACGTGCGAACACGCTGAGTGCCTGCGGCGTCAGCGGCCGGCTGTAGTAGTAGCCCTGGACCTCGTCGCAGCCCTGGGTGCGCAGGTAGTCGAGCTGGCCCGCGGTCTCCACACCCTCGGCGATGGTGCGCAGCCCCAGGTTCTTGGCGATCGTGATGATGGTCCCGACGATGGTCCGGTCGTCCGCGTCCAGCTCGATGTCCCGGACGAACGACTGGTCGATCTTGAGCTTGTAGACGTTGAACGCCTTGAGGTAGCCGATCGAGGAGTACCCGGTGCCGAAGTCGTCGAGCGAGAGCCGGACGCCGCGCTCGTGCAGCTCGTTGAGCACGGTCACCGCGATGTGCGGGTCGTGCGTGGCCACCCCCTCGGTGAGCTCGAGCTCCAGGTGCCGGGCGTCGAGCCCCTCCTCGTCCAGGATCCGGTCGACCGTGCCCGCCAGATCCGTGCGGCGCAGCTGCACCGCCGACAGGTTCACCGCGGTGACCATGGGCGCGAGGCCCTCGTCGAGCCAGGCGCGGGCCTGGCGGACGGCGCGGCGCAGCACCCACTCGCCGATCGGCAGGATGAGCCCGCTCTCCTCGGCGATCGGGATGAACTCGCCCGGCGGCACCGCGCCCAGCTCGGGGTGCTGCCAGCGCAGCAGCGCCTCGACCCCGACGAGCCGACCGTCGTCCAGCGCGACCTGCGGCTGGTAGACCACCGAGAGCTGACCCTTCGCGGCCGCGTGCCGCAGGTCGTTGACCAGCTGCAGGTTGCGCGCCGAGCGCTCCTGCATCGCCGGGGTGAAGAACCGGATGCAGTTGCGGCCGTCCTGCTTGGCCCGGTACATCGCGGTGTCCGCGCTGCGCAGCAGCTCCTCGCGCTGGTCGCCGTCGCTCGGGTAGACGGCCACGCCGATCGAGGCGGTGAGCGACAGGTCGTACTCCTCGATCCGGTACGGCCGTGCGATCACGTCCAGCAGCTGGCGTGCCACGTGGTCCGCGCCGCGGGCGCCCGTGCCCGGTGCCATCACGATGAACTCGTCGCCGCCGAGCCGGCAGACCACGTCCTCCTCGCGCAGCGCACCGCGCAGCCGCCGGGCGAGCTCGACGAGCAGGGCGTCGCCGACGGAGTGGCCGAGGGTGTCGTTGACGTCCTTGAACCGGTCCAGGTCGATGAACATGAGTGCGACCCGGCCACGGTCGCGCCGCGCGGCGCTGATCGCGTACAGCAGCCGGTCCTCCAGCTGGGCGCGGTTCGCCAGGCCGGTGAGGGTGTCGAAGTGCGCGAGCGCGTAGACGCGGTCCTCGAACAGCTTGCGGTCGGAGACGTCCTGCGTCGTCCCGACGACGCGATGGGAGTCGACCGGGGAGTCGGACTCGATCCGCAGCCGGGCCCGCACCCAGCGGATCTCGGAGTCCACCACGACCCGGAACTCGTGGTCGACGGGTTCGCCCGAGCGCACCGCGAGCTCGACGAGGTCGCGGTCCTCGGGGTGCACCGCGCTCATCACCAGGGCGAGGTCCAGCATCACCGACGGGTCGAGCCCGAACATCCGCCGCGCCTCGGCGGAGGCGTCCAGACGCCGGGTCGTCGCGTCGTACTCCCAGCTGCCGACCCGGGCGATGGCCTGGGCGGTGGTGAGCGCCGCCTGGCTGCGCCGCAGCGCGACCTCGGCCTGCCGCCGGTCGGTGACGTCCTCGTAGATGCCGAGCACCCCGCTGATCGACCCCGACGGGTCGTGCAGCGCCACCTTGGACGTGCGCAGCCAGCGCGTCGAGCCGTCCGGGCCGGGCTGCGGCTCGTCGTAGGACAGCAGCGGCACCCCTGTCGCGAGCACGCGGCGGTCGTCGGCGCGGTACGTCTCGCCCAGCGAGCCACGGCCGAGCTCGTAGTCGTCCTTGCCGACCACCTCGTCGGGCGAGGACAGGCCGGCGTCGTGCGCGAACGCGGGGTTGCACCCCAGGTAGCGCAGGTCGTGGTCCTTCCAGAAGATCCGCAGCGGGGCGGTGTCGATGATCGTCTGGAGCAGGTTGCGGGAGGCGGCGAGGTCGGACTCGGTGCGGCGGCTGGCATCGACGTCGTGGGACAGCACGACGTACCGGGGGCGTTCGTCCGCCTCGGTGGGTCGCGGTGCCACCGACAGCTCGTGCCACCGCGGGCCCTCGCTCGTGGTGAGCAGGTACTGCCGGCCCCGCGAGGACCCGGTGTCCCGGGCCTCGACCAGCGCCGACCGCACGGCGCGGGCCGCCGGTGCATCGAGCAGGTTCTCCACGAGCAGCCCGACCCCGGTCCTGGGGGGCAGCGCGAGCAGCGCCGCGCCGGCGCCCCGCACGTCGAGCACCCGGCCGTCCTCGTCGATCTCGAGCAGCAGGTCGGGCAGCGCGGCCAGGGTGGCCTGCAGGGTGCGCTGCGAGGTGCGCAGCTTGCGGTAGGGCCGCTCGATCGTGATGACCACGATCGCCAGGTAGATGAAGACGAAGGAGACGGCCTTGTAGACGTGCGCGACCAGGTTCACCCCGTCGGTGACGGCGGTGTAGCGCGTGAACAGCAGCTCGCCCATCGCCATCGTGCACACGGCCCCGAAGAGGGCGGGGGCGTTGTACGGCAGCGGGTCGCGCATCCGCCACACCAGGATCGCCGCCGCGACCAGGCAGATCACGACGACCAGGTACTCGACGCCGACCTTGAACGGCGTGAGTCCCACGCCGTCGACATAGGTGCGGGGCAGCCACTCGGGATGCGTGAGCACGACCGAGGCCGTAGCCGCGACCAGGGCGAGGTAGCCGACGAGCGACGCCCACCGGCTGACCGGCCGCGTGAACGGGCGCCAGGGCCGGAGGGTGGCGACCAGCAGGGTGCCCGCGGCCACCAACCGCGCGACGAGCCAGAAGTCGATGGCCTTCTCGGGCCCGCTCGGTGTGACGAACGCGGGCATCTGGTCGTAGGAGAGCGTGTGCGCGAGGTCGAGCATCGCGACGGCCAGGAAGGCGGCACCGAGCAGCGCGACGTTGCCCGGCAGGTCGTCGTCGCGCGAGTTCCAGCCGACGGCGAAGACGAGCGAGGCGACCACCACCCCGACGGTCTCCAGCAGGATGTGCAGCGGCAGGTAGTTGCCGCTGAGCGACGGCATCGCGCTCTCGGGCACCATCCACATGGCCACGAGCCCTGCCGCCATGAGGGCGAGCACGATGAGCGTGTGCCGCAGCCCGGTGCGGTGACTGTGGTCGATCAGCACTCCTCGCCCCCTCCCGTGGTACCCGGTGCGTCACCGTGGCCCGCCGCCGGTGTGCGCAGCCGGGGCGACGGTCGCCAGAGGCCTTCGTGCCGTTCGACCCGAGGTTCCCACCCGGGGCTGCGGCGCGCCAGGTCAGACGAGGTGCACGCCCATGCGATCGGCCGCGCGGGACGCCGTGCTGAGCACTCCCGGGGTGACGTCACCCGGTGCGGTGACGGAGGGACGGGCGTCGTCGGCCGAGGCGTCGTGTGATCTTGCCCCAGGTCTCTTCCGCCGGGGTGGGCTGTCGCGGCAGGCTTCGGCCCGAGGCCGGTCTCCCCGGCCTCTCGTCGTCTCTGGAAGGACTTGCGCGCCGTGCTCACGCTGTCTCGCCCGTCCGCGACCGGCTCCCGGTCGATCACCTTCGCCCTGCCCGCCGACCAGGTCACCGGACCGGTGAGCGTGGTCGGCACCTTCAACGACTGGACTCCTGGTGTGCACGTGCTGCGCCGGCGCTCCAACGGCACCGCCTCGGTCAAGGTGAGCGTGCCGGCCGGGGCCGAGGTGCGGTTCCGGTACCTCGCCGACGGTGGGGTGTGGTTCGACGACCCGGCCGCCGACCTGGTCGACACCCAGGGGTCGTTGCTCAGGGTGTGAGGTCCGGGGCGGTGGCGTCCGGCGCCGCGCCCGCCAGACGTGACCGTGCAGCCGCGGCCCGTCGCCGGGACGTGGGTCAGTCGCCCAGCCCGGTGCCGACCTTGCGGGCGGCGGCCACCCAGGCGTGGTCGGTCGGGACCAGCTTGACCTTGCCGGCCACCTGGGACAGCGGCACGGCCTCGGTGCCGTCCCCGCGGGCGGCGACCATCACCCCGAACTGCCCGTCGGCCACGAGGTCGGCCGCGGCGGCACCGAGCCGGGTGGCCAGCAGCCGGTCGGCCGCGCACGGGGCGCCGCCGCGCTGCACGTAGCCCAGGATCGTCACACGGGACTCCAGCCCGGTGGCGGCCTCCAGCTCACGGGCCAGCTTGAAGGTGTGCTCGCGCTGGGCGTCCTCGACGTTGGCCAGGTGCGCCTTGGCGGCCCGCTGCGACTCGGGCGTCTTGGCCATCTTGACCAGCAGCTGAGCGGCCTCGTAGTCGGCCGCGTCGTCGACGTCGCGCGCGCCCTCAGCCACCGCGATGACCGAGAAGTTGGACCCGTGGGCGGTGCGCCGCCGGATCGTCTCGGCGACCTTCTCCACGGTGTACGGGATCTCGGGGATGAGGATGACGTCGGCGCCGCCGGCGATGCCGGAGCCCAGCGTGAGCCAGCCGGCACGGTGCCCCATGATCTCGGTGAGGATGATCCGGTGGTGGCTGTGCGCCGTCGAGTGCACCCGGTCGATCGCCTCGGTGGCGATCTCCATGGCGGTGGCGAAACCGAACGTCGTGTCGGTGGCCGCGATGTCGTTGTCGATGGTCTTGGGCAGGTGGATGACGTTGAGCCCCGCGTCCACCAGGCGCATCGCGTTCTTCGCGGTGCCGCCGCCACCGAGCACGACGAGGCCGTCGAGCCCGTTGCGCGCGTAGTTGTCGACGACGACGGACGTCATGTCCGTGGTCCCGCCGTCCACGTGCCAGCGGTGCACCTTGTCCCGGCTGGTGCCCAGGATGGTGCCGCCGACGGTGAGGATGCCGGACAGCGCGTGCGCGTCCAGCTCGACGGTGCGGTTCTCGACCAGTCCGGTGAAGCCGTCCCGGAACCCGATGAGCTCGGCGCCGTACTGGCTGATGACGGTCTTGCCGAAGCCGCGGATGGCGGCGTTGAGGCCGGGGCTGTCGCCGCCGGCGGTGAGGATGCCGATCCGACGCTTCTTGCGAGCCATGAGGCCCCCCTCTGGGACGAACGCTGTGCCGGCGGTGGGGTCGCAGGAGGTCCGCCGTCCGGGTGCCCCGCCTCCCGGCGGCGTGCGGGCCCAGTCTGGTGAGCCGGGTCCCGTGAGGACAAGCGCGGGGCGCGGCCGGGGTCGTCGGCCTCGCCCGGAGCGCCTGCCGAGGCGATCCGATGCCCGGGTGTGCCCGTATGTGTTGTTTCAGGCCCGAATCTGGGCCCTTGGTCGCACAATCATGGGATGAATGGTTGTCAGGCTTCTCCCATGCGCACCACAGAACCAGCACGTCGTCGCTACCGGGTCGCCCTCCTCGTCGGCCTCATCACCGGGGTTATCTCCGCCATCGTGAAGTTCGGCTGGGAGATCCCGTTCCCGCCCCGCACCCCGGCCCGCGACGCCACCAACCCGCCCCAGGCCATGCTGGAGCTGCTCGGCTTCTCCAAGACCTGGACGCACTCGACGTACCTGTACAACGACAACCCGCGCCCCTGGGTCAGCTTCATCGTCCACTTCGGCTTCGCCATCGCCTTCGCGATCCTCTACTGCGTCGTCGCAGAGAAGTACCCGCAGATCAAGCTGTGGCAGGGCACGGTCTTCGGCGTCCTCGTCTGGGTGGTCTTCCACCTCCTCGTGATGCCGGCCATCGGTGTGGTCCCGGCGCCGTGGAACCAGCCGTTCGCCGAGCACTTCTCCGAGCTGTTCGGGCACGCCTTCTGGATGTGGATCATCGAGCTCACACGTCGTGACCTGCGCAACCGCATCACCCACGAGCCCGACGCCGAGGTCGACCCGACGCACCTGGCCTCCCGCGTCTGAGGTCGCCACCGGCAGCACCCCGCAGCGCCCGCGCCACCGACCGCGCGGGCGCTGCGGCGTCCGCGGGACCTCGTTCACCGGGCGGCGTTCACCGGGCGGCGTTCACCGGGCCGGCCGGACCGCCAGATAGAGCGCGTAGGTGAAGGTCCGCGCCGCCCGGGTCACCTCGAGCAGCACCTCGGAGCACCCGCCGGCCACCGCCTCGAGCGTGCGCTGCAGCGTCGGCGACCGGTCGGCCGACCACACCGCGAGCACCCCGCCGGGGGCCAGCGCCGCGCACGCCGCGGCCAGGAACGGTGAGCCGTAGACGGCGGCGTTGCCGGTGTGCACCAGGAAGTCCGGCCCGTTGTCCACGTCGAGCAGCACGGCGTCCAGGCCGGTCCGTCGGGGGACGACGTCGAGCACGTCGCCGACGGTGAGGGTGAGCCGCGGGTCGGCGTCGGGCAGCTCGGGCAGCAGGCCCTGGTGCGCCCAGTCGACGAGCGCCGGGTGCAGCTCGACCACCTCGACCGCCCCCACGGCCGGGCTGTCCAGCAAGGTCCGGGCGGTGCAGCCCAGGCCCAGACCGCCGACCAGCACCTGCAGCCCGCCGCGCCCGCCGGTGACCGGGTCGGTCCCGGTGAGCAGGTCGAGCGCCACCCGGGCGAGCTCGCGCTCGGTGGACGTCTGCGCCGAGTCCATCGCGAACACCCCGTCGACCACGAGCTCGAGCACGTCACCGCGCAGGGCGAGCGTGAGCTCGCCGTGCGCGTCGCGCGCCCGGGCGATCTCGATGCGGTCCACGAGGCGATCCTGCCCCTCGTCGGCGGCTCGCGTGCTCAGTCCCGCAGGGCCGCGACCAGGGACGCCGCGTCCCAGGGGCCGTCGTGCCGCACACCGTCGACGAAGAACGTCGGGGTGGTGTGCAGGTCCATGAGGTCGGCGTCGTCCTCGTCGTCCTGCACGCGACGGGCCACGTCGGGGCTGTCCAGGTCCGCCTCGAAGCGCACGACGTCCAGACGCAGGTCGGCGGCGTAGGCCAGCAGGTCCTCCCGTTCGAGCCGGTCGTGCCGCGCGAACAGCAGCGGGGCGTAGTCGAAGAACCGGCCCTGGGCGTGCGCGGCCTCGGCGGCCCGGGCGGCCAGCACGGCGTGCGGGTGCACCCGGGTGAGCGGCAGGTGCCGGAACACCCACAGCACGTCGTCGCCGAGCGCGGCACGCACCTCGTCGACCGATCCGGTGGCGCGGCTGCAGAACGGGCACTCGAAGTCGCCGTACTCGACGAGCACGTGCGGTGCGTCCAGCCGGCCGCGCACGTGGTCACGCGTGGGGTCGACCCCGCGCAGCAGGCGGTGCCCGACGGGGGTGATCGGCCGGTACCGCTCGAGCAGCCGGAACGTGACCGCACCCAGCCCGAACGCGACCACCGAGGCGGCCAGCACCCCGACCCGGGCCTGCGCGGCGGCCTGCTCGTCGGGCAGGGCGATGTCCACCATGAGCAGCGAGATGGTGAAGCCGATGCCGGACAGCGCCGCACCGCCGGCGACCCGGCCGAGCGTGAGCCCCGGCGCCAGCCGTCCCCAGCCCAGCCGTTGCACGAGCGCGGTGGCCCCGGTGATCGACACCAGCTTGCCGACGACGAGCCCGATGACCACCGCCCAGGTGAGCGGAGACCGGGCCGCAGCCGCCAGCATCGTGCCGTCCAGCCGGACCCCCGCATTGGCCAGGGCGAACAGCGGCAGCACCACGTACGCCACGAACGGCCCGATCGCGTCCTGCATCCGCTCGTTCGGCGACAGCGACTCGCGCAGGCTTCGGGTGGTCGCCGCCGCGAACCGCGGGCTGGGCGACTGCCGGAACGCCCGCGCCAGGCCCTCGACCCGCTCCACCTCGCGGCGCCGTGGCTCGAACACCGGCACCAGGAGGGCCACCGCCACGCCCGCGAGCGTCGGGTGCACCCCGGCCGCGTGCAGCGCGAGCCACACGAGCACCGCGAGCACGAGGTAGGCCGGACCCCGCCCGGCGGGCAGGAACCGCACCGCGGCGACCAGGACGAGCAGCCCCGCGGTCACGAGCAGCGGCACCAGCCGCACCGCATCGGAGTAGAACAGCGCGATCGCGGTGAGCGCCCCGATGTCGTCGACCACGGCGAGCGTGAGCAGGAACACCCGCAGCCGCGCCGGGTGCCGCGGTCCGATGAGGGCCAACGCACCGAGCAGGAACGCCGTGTCGGTCGAGATGACGACGCCCCAGGCCGCCGCGTGCTCGCCGGCCACCAGGGCGAACAGCAGCGCAGGCAGCACGAGCCCGGCCACCGCGGCGGCCGCCGGCACCACCGCGCGGGCCCGGTCGGTGAGCTCACCGATGGTGAGCTCGCGGCGCACCTCCAGCCCGACGCCGAAGAAGAAGACCGCCATGAGCGCGTCGTTGACCAGCTCGTGGGCGCTCAGGTGCAGCCCGGCCGACCCGACCTCGAGCACCACCGGGGTGGACCAGAACGCGCTGTAGCCGGCCGACCACGGCGAGCTGGCCCAGACCAGCGCCACCACCGAGGCCAGGGCCAGCGCGGCGGCCGACATCCGCTCCCGGCCGGCCGCGAGGACGCCGGCCCGCAGCCGCCCGACCAGCCCGGG
>NZ_VWSD01000103.1 GCF_009829685.1 Cellulomonas citrea | reverse complement strand
GCGAGCACGTCCCGCACGGCCGTCGAACGCACCTGCGCGGCCGGGGCGGGACGGCTCACCGACGGCTCGGCGAGCACCAGGCGCCCGGTGAGGGTGACGGTGCCTGGTGGCGCGGCGGGCACCGCGGACGGGCTGTCCGGGTCGTCACCGGCCGGGATCCAGCCGCGGTCGACGACGAGCACGGTCCCGTCCGCTGCGGTGAACGGCACGAGCACGTGGTAGACGCCCTGGCCGTCGACCGTTCGCCCGCGCAGCAGCACGGTGGAGGGCGGCTCGTAGCGGCCGGTGACGGTGACCGTGCGCCACTGCTGGTCGGCCGTGAGGGTGCCGCCGGGACGCAGCACCGCCTCGATCGGCACGGCGGGGGCCTGCCAGTTGCGCTCGACGGTGGCGATCGCGGCGTCCTTGGCGACGTGCCGGTGCCACTGCCAGCGGCCGAGCAGCACGCACGTGGTCGCCACCACGAGTCCGACGAGCGCGATGGCGGCAGGCCGGCGCCACCGGCTCATCGGGCGTCGAGACCCGCCGGCTCGTCGTGCACGAGGGTGTCGACGTCGACCACGTCGCGCAGGAAGCCGCGGGTGTCCAGGTACTGCGAGAGGTGCTCGACGTGCTCGGGGCAGGCCAGCCAGACCTTGCGACGGGCGGGGGTGTGCAGCGCCGGGTTGTTCCACAGCAGTCCCGAGGTGGCGGTGGCGCCGCAGCGTCGCGCCGAGCAGACGAGGTCGCCGACGGTGTCCGGGACGGGCTCGGTGGTCATCGAGGCTCCTGGTCAGGGGGTGGACCGGCCGGCAGCAGACGGGCGGTCGTCGGGGTGAGGGTGCCGCGGCGCTGACCGGCGGCGTTGGCCGCGAGCACCGCGACGTAGGGCAGCACGGTGGCCGCGACCATGAGCGCGATGCACACCACGACCGGCACCTTGCCCCACACCAGCACGGCGGCGACGAAGCACACGACGCGCACGCTCATCTGCAGCAGGTAGCGGCGCTGGCGGCGGCCGAGGTCGTCGGTGAGCGGCGGGCGGGCCGTGGTGATGGACACCGGGTCGCCCGACGGTTCGGACGGCCCCGGCGGGGGGCCGGCGATGCGGCCGGTGCTCACCGGGTGATGGTAGTCGCGCCGCCTGCGGGTGGCCTGTGAGGCCGCCGGCCGCCGGCCGTTCGTGGGGACCGGGTTGTGCAGGTCCGACAAGGGAGGGCCACGAACTCGTGCGCGCCCGTCGTCGGGGTCCGGGAGACCGTCGGCTAGCGTCGGATCTCGTGCCTGACACCTCCACGACCTCCGCCCCTGCCCGCAGCATCCTGGTCACCGGCGCGAGCCGGGGGATCGGCCGAGCGATCGCCGAGCGCTTCGTCGCCCAGGGGGACCGGGTGGCCACGCTGCACCGGTCCGGCGAGCTGCCCGCGGGCGTGCTCGGCGTCCCCGGTGACGTGCGTGACACGGCCGCAGTCGACGCGGCGTTCACCGCGATCGAGGCCGAGCAGGGGCCCGTCGAGGTGGTCGTCGCCAATGCCGGCATCACCCGTGACGGGCTGCTCATGCGGATGTCGGACGAGGACTTCGCCGATGTGCTGGACACCAACCTCACCGGCGCCTTCCGGGTGGCGCGGCGCGCCAGCACCTCGATGATCCGGGCGCGTCGCGGGCGGATCGTGCTCATCTCCTCGGTCGTCGGGATGTACGGCGGCGCGGGCCAGACCAACTACGCCGCGTCGAAGTCGGGGCTCATCGGGCTGGCGCGGTCGATCACGCGTGAGCTGGGCGGACGTGGCATCACGGCGAACGTCGTGGCGCCGGGCTTCATCGACACGGCCATGACCCAGGACCTGCCCGACGACGTGAAGGCCCGGTACCTCGCCGCGATCCCGGCCGGCCGGTGGGGACGCGCCGAGGAGATCGCCGACGTCGTGCAGTTCCTCGCCTCACCTGCCGCGGCCTACATCAGCGGTGCCGTCATCCCGGTCGACGGCGGCCTGGGCATGGGCCACTGACGCACCCGGTCCGGACCACGGCGACCTCCCTCGGGTGACATCGGGGAGGTCGCCGTGGCGAGCCGCGCTGGGGGTCTGAGACGGCCGTGGCGCCGTCGCCGGGGTGCCACGATGGGGGGATGAGCTCACCCCGCCGGCTGGTCCTGCTGCGTCACGCCAAGGCGGAGGCCAGCGCCGGTCCGGACCACGCCCGTCCGCTGGCCCTGGCCGGGCGGCGGCAGGCCAGCGCTGTCGGCGCCCAGCTGCTCGCTGAGGGGCTCGTCCCGGATCACGTGCTGTGCTCCTCGGCGCTGCGCACCCGGCAGACCTGGGACCTGCTGCGTGCGGCCCTCGGCCCGGCCGCCGAGCAGGTGAGCGTCGACGTGCGCGAGGAGGTCTACGACGCCGGGGTGCCCGAGCTGCTCGCGCTGCTGCAGGAGGTGGGACCGGCCGTCGCGACCGTGCTCGTCGTCGGGCACGAGCCGACGATGTCCGCCGCTGCGGCCCGGCTCGCGGGCCGCACCTCGGCGCCGCAGGTGCTCGACCGGGTCCGGCTCGGGGTGCCGACGGCGGCCTGGTCGCTGCTGGAACCGGCGGGGGACTGGCAGACGCTGGCCGCCGGGAGCGCCCGGCTCACGGCGCTGCGCGTGCCCGCCTGACGGGCGAGCGTGCGGGGTGCCGGTCGGGCATCCACCCGGCGGCGCCCGCCTGACGCGGCGCCGTCAGCGGTCCAGCAGCGGGAGCAGCGCGTCCAGCCGGCCGCTGATGGTCGCATCGGCTGCGGCAGCCACCACCGGCTTGGCGTCGAACGCGACGCCGAGCCCGGCGAGCTCGATCATCCCCAGGTCGTTGGCGCCGTCGCCGACCGCCACCGTGTCGGCCAGCGGGATCCCGGTGGCCGCGGCGTAGTCGCGCAGGGCGGCCACCTTGGCGTCGCGGTCCACGACGGCCCCGAGCACCCGGCCGGTGAGCACGCCGTCGTGCACCTCGAGCCGGTTGGCGCGTGCCATCGTGATGCCCAGCCCGGCCGCCAGCGGGGCGACCACCTCGAGGAACCCGCCGGACACCAGCCCGACCGGCCAGTCGCGGCGCGCCAGCTCGGCGAGCAGCTCGGCGGCGCCGGGGGTCAGCACCAGCTGGGCCCGCACATCGTCGAACACGCTCACCGGCAGCCCGGCCAGGGTCGCCACCCGCGCGTGCAGCGAGGCCGCGAAGTCGAGCTCGCCGCGCATCGCCGACTCGGTGATCCGCGCCACCTGCTCGCGGGAGCCGGCGTGCTCGGCGAGCAGCTCGATGACCTCGTGGGTGATGAGCGTGGAGTCCACGTCCATCACGACGAGCCGGCGACGGGCGGTGCTGGTCACGGTCCGGCAGCGTACCTGGGCCGGGTGAGCGTCCCGTCGCCCGCTCAGGAGGTGATGACCGTCCCCTTGGGCACCACCGTGATGCCGGACTCGGTCACCGTGAACCCGCGGGCGCGGTCGTGCTCGTGGTCCAGGCCGATCCGGCACCGCTCGGGCACGACGACGTTCTTGTCGATGATCGCGCGGTGGATGTGCGCGTACCGCTCCACCTGCACGTCGTCGAACAGCACCGAGTCGGTCACCTGCGCCCAGGAGTGCAGGTTGATGCCGGGGGACAGGATCGACCCGGACACCGTCGCCCCGGAGACCACCGTGCCGGGGGAGACGATCGAGTCGGCCGCGTGCCCGAGCCGGCCGGGGCCGGCGTGCACGAACTTGGCCGGCGGCAGCCCGATGTACCCGGTGTAGACCGGCCAGGCGGTGTTGTAGAGGTTGAACACCGGCTCGATCGCGATGAGGTCCTGGTTCGCCTCGAAGAAGGCGTCGAGAGTACCGACGTCCCGCCAGTAGTCCCGGTCGCGCGGCGCCGAGCCCGGCACGTCGTTGCGGATGAAGTCGTAGACCCCGGCGGCGTTGCGGGCCACGAACCGGGGCACGATGTCGCCGCCCATGTCGTGCCGGGAGTCCGGGTCGTCGGCATCGGCCGTGACCGCATCGACGAGCGCGGCGGAGTCGAAGACGTAGTTGCCCATCGAGGCGAGGACCTCGCCGGGGGAGTCGGCCAGCCCGATCGGGTCCGACGGCTTCTCCCGGAACGCGGTGATGCGTGTCGGGTCGTCGGCCGCGGTCTCGATGACGCCGAACTCACCGGCCAGCTCGATCGGCTGCCGGATGCCGGCGACGGTCAGCCCCGCCCCCGACTCGATGTGCGCGTCGACCATCTGGGAGAAGTCCATCCGGTACACGTGGTCGGCGCCGACGACGACGACGATGTCCGGGCGCTCGTCGTCGATGATGTTGAGGCACTGGTAGATCGCGTCCGCCGAACCCAGGTACCAGTGCTTGCCGACCCGCTGCTGCGCCGGTACGGCGGCGACGTAGTTGCCCAGCAGGGCGGACATCCGCCACGTCTTGGACACGTGCCGGTCGAGGCTGTGCGACTTGTACTGGGTGAGCACGATGACGTGCAGGTATCGGGAGTTGATGACGTTCGACAGGGCGAAGTCGACGAGGCGGTAGATGCCCCCGAAGGGGACCGCAGGCTTGGCCCGATGGGCCGTCAGCGGCATGAGTCGCTTGCCTTCCCCACCGGCAAGGACGATGGCCAGGACGCGCGGCGTTGCTCGCATGGCCCGACAGTAGCGGCAGGGGCCGCAGGTCACACGGGCGGCACACCCGGGGCGCGCTAGCGTGTGCGCGCCAGCTGGCCCACAACGTCGGGAGGGACCGTGCGCGTCGACCTGGTCACCAGGGAGTACCCGCCTCACGTCTACGGCGGTGCGGGGGTGCACGTCGCCGAGCTCGCGCGCGTGCTGCGCACCGCGATGGACGTGCAGGTGCACTGCTTCGACGGGCCCCGCACCGAACCGGGGGTGCACGGCTACACCACGCCGCCCGAGCTGGCCGCCGACCCGGTGCTCGCCACGTTCGGCGTCGACCTGCAGGTGGTGGCCGGGATCGGGGCGATCGACGGGACCCCCGAGCTGGTGCACTCGCACACCTGGTACGCCAACCTCGCCGGCCACCTGGCGGCGCGTCGCTACGGCGTACCGCACGTGCTCACGGCGCACAGCCTCGAGCCGTTGCGCCCCTGGAAGGCCGAGCAGCTCGGCGGCGGGTACGCGCTGTCGAGCTGGGCCGAGCGCACCGCGTACGAGGGCGCCGACCGCGTCATCGCCGTGTCCGCGGGGATGCGTGCGGACATCCTGCGGTCCTACCCGTTCGTCGACCCGGACGACGTGGTGGTCGTGCACAACGGGATCGACCTGGACGGCTGGCGCCGGCCGACCGAGCCCGACGAGGTCGCGGCGGCCGACGGCACGGTCCGCGCGCTCGGCATCGACCCGGACCGGCCGGCGGTCGTCTTCGTCGGTCGGATCACCCGGCAGAAGGGGCTGCCGTACTTCCTGCGCGCGGCCGAGCGGCTGCCTGCCGACGTGCAGGTGGTGCTCTGCGCGGGCGCCCCGGACACCCCGGCGATCGCCGAGGAGGTCTCCGGGCTCGTCGCCGCGCTCGCCGAGCGCCGCAGCGGCGTCGTGTGGGTCGAGCGGATGCTGCCGCGTGCCGAGCTGGTCGCGGTGCTCGCGGCGTGCACGGTGTTCGTCTGCCCGTCGGTCTACGAGCCGCTGGGCATCGTCAACCTCGAGGCGATGGCGGTGGGGCTGCCCGTGGTCGCGACCGCCACGGGGGGCATCCCCGAGGTCGTGGTGGACCAGGAGACCGGCATCCTGGTGCCGATCGACCAGGTCCAGGACGGCACCGGGACGCCGCGTGACCCCGAGGGGTTCGTCGCGGACCTGGCGGCGGCGCTCACCGCGGCGGTCGGTGACGTCGACCGGGCCCGGACCTGGGGGCAGGCGGGTCGTCAGCGCGCCCAGGACCACTTCTCCTGGGACGTGATCGGGGAGCGGACCGCCCAGGTCTACCGGGACGTGCTCGCCGGCTGAGCCGCCAGGCCCGGGTCAGGGCGCGGGGCTGGTGGCGACGAAGGTGGTCGCCGCCGACAGCGCCCGCCGGGCCGCGCGGTCGATCTCGCGCAGCGCCGTCGACCGCTGGTCGGCGACGAACACCGAGGGGCTCGGCACCGGGTCGGCCGCCGCGAGCGCGACGATGGCCCGCACCCGGGCGGCCGTGCCGAGCATCCGCACCCGGGGCCCGGACAGCCGGGACGGGAGCTGGTGGGTCGGCAGCGCCGCGTCGCGGACCCGCTCGACCTGCTCGCCGACCGGCGACCAGCGCGCGACGTCGAGCTGGACCAGTGCCTCGGTCGCCTCCGCCAGTCCGGCCTGCAGCGCCCGGTCCGCCTCCTGCGGGGTGCCGATCTCACCCTGTACGGCCCGGCGCCAGTCGAGCACGGGTGTGACCAGCCAGGACACGTGGTGACCGGGCTCCAGCTCGGAGCCGAACCGGCGCACCCGCGGCACGAGGGCGCGGCACCCGTCCGTGCTCCGCAGCAGCGTGGCCTCGCCTGCCTCGATCGCCTGCGTCGCGACGCTCGGCCCCAGACCCACGGGGTCGCCGGGTATCGGCAGCACGCAGGCGACGTCCGGGCCCGGTGCGCCGCCCGCGGGGGCCAGCAGCGGTGCGAGGTACTCGGTGAGCGAGATCGTCCGGCCCTCGACCTGCACGGTGTGCGGCTCGTCGTCCCCCTGGACGGCGCGCACCGCGGCGACCGTGTCACCGCCGGCACCGAGCCAGGCGGCGAGCACGGCCGAACGGGGCAGGGTCAGCGCGGTGGCCACGACGCACGACCCTATCCGGGCGCCGGTAGCCTCCCGCCATGGCTGCGCACGGGCAGGACCTCCTCGTCCTGCGGGACGACGACCCGCAGGTGGCCGTGCTCCTGGACGCCGGGGCCCGGGTGGTGGCCACGTCGTGGGGTGCCGTGCTGCACGTGGCCGAACCGCCACCGGCCGACCTGCTCGCGCGGCTGGACCGGCACGTGGACCGCGCCCGACGGGCCGGTGCGCAGGTGGGCGAGCTGGACGTCGGGCGGGCCGGTGAGCTGCTCACGCTCCAGGAGGCCAACCGGGCCGACTACTCCCAGGACCCGTCGATGGCGCTGCCACCGGCCGACGTGGCGGCCACCCGCGCGCAGTGGGACGACGGCGGCCGGGTGTTCGGCGCGCATGTGGAGGGCCGACTCGTGGCGGCGACCGTGATGCGGGTCCAGGCGGACCGCGCCGAGACGCTGTTCACGAGCGTCCTGCGGACCCACCGTCGCCGTGGTCTGGGTGCGGCGGTCAAGGCGTGCGGTGTGCGGACGCTCGTCGACGTGGGGGTGCGCACGCTGCGCACGGGCGGGGCCGGCGACAACCTGGCCTCGCTGGCCGCCAACCGCGCCCTGGGCTACGTGGTCGACGAGCACTGGCTCACGCTGGTCCGCTGAGGCTCAGCCCACGGCGTGCACCGGTGCCGGCAGGGGCGTGCCCGACATGTCGCGGCGGGGGTCCGGCTCCGGCAGGTCGAGCGGCTGACCGCCCGACCCCGTCGCCGTGGCCGGTGCGGCGCCGACCCACGCCAGGATGAGGGAGTCCTCGCCCTTGCGGAACCGGTGCGAGCGCACCCCGCCGGTCGCCCGACCCTTGGGAGGGTAGGCGTCGAACGGGGTGACCTTCGCCGCCCCCGCCTCGGTGCCGGGCAGGGCGTCGCTCGACCCGGCGACCGTGACGACCTCGGCCGGGCCGTCGCCGCTCACGACACCGGCGAACACCACCCGGGCGCCCGGGGCGAGCCTGATCCCGGCCATGCCGCCGGCGGTCCGCCCCTGCGGACGCACCTGGTCGGCGGGGAAGTGCAGCAGCGAGGAGTCCGAGCTGACGAGCACCACCTCGTCCTCGTCACGCGCATGGGCGACGCCGACCACCTCGTCACCGTCCTTGAGCGCGATGACCTCCCACTCGTCGCGGTTGGTCGGCACATCGCCCGGGACCACCCGCTTGACCACACCGCCGGCGGTGCCGAGCAGCAGCGGCGGGTCGGCCGGGGTGAGCCCGGCCAGCCCCAGCACCCGTTCGCCGCGCTCGAGCGTGACGAGCTCGCTCACCCGCGCGCCGCCCGACAGCGACGGACGGTCGGAGGTCGGCGGCAGCGCGGGCAGCTCGACGACAGGCAGCCGCAGCACCCGGCCACGGGTGGTCACCACCCCGATCTGGCCGCGCGCCGTGGTCGCCAGACCGGCGACGAGCACGTCGTGCTTGCTGCGGCGCCCGTCCCGGGTCGGCGGGGCGTCGTCGGCGGTGCGGGCCAGCAGACCGGTGGCCGACAGCAGCACCCGGCACGGCGAGTCGGCGATCTCCAGCGACGCGGGGGCGCTGCCGCGGGTCGGGGCGGCCGCCGCGGTGGCGGTGCCCCCGGCCGACTCCAGCAGCACGGTGCGCCGCGGCGTGCCGTAGGTCGCGGCGACCTCGGCCATCTCCTGCGACACGGTGGTGCGCAGCAGCAGGTCGTCGGCGAGCAGCGCCTCGAGGGCGGCGATCTCCTCGACGAGCTGGTCGCGCTCCTTCTCCAGCTCGATCCGGGAGTACCGGGTCAGCCGCCGCAGCCGCAGCTCGAGGATGTACTCGGCCTGCTTCTCCGACAGGTCGAACACCGACATGAGCCGGGCCCGCGCGACATCGGCGTCGTCGGCCGCGCGGATCACTTGGATGACCTCGTCGATGTCCAGGATCGCGACGAGCAGGCCCTGCACCAGGTGCAACCGCTCGCGGCGGCGCTCCAGGCGGTAGCGCGAGCGCCGACGGGTCACGTCGAGACGGTGCTCTACCCACACCGTGAGCAGCTCGTGCAGCCCCAGCGTGCGCGGCTGACCCTCGACGAGGGCCACGTTGTTGACCGAGAACGACTCCTCGAGCGGCGTGTGCCGGTAGAGCTGGGCGAGCACCGCCTCGGGCTCGAACCCGGACTTGACCTCGATGACCAGGCGCAACCCGTGGTGCCGGTCGGTGAGGTCGACCGCGTCGGCGATGCCGACCAGGCGCTTGGCCTGGACGCCCTCCTTGATCTTCTCGATCACCTTCTCCGGGCCCACCATGTAGGGCAGCTCGGTGATGACGATGCCCTTGCGTCGGGGGGTCACGTTCTCCACCCGCGCCGTCGCACGTGTCCGGAACGCCCCGCGGCCGGTCGCGTACGCCTCGCGCACCCCGTCCAGGCCGACGATGGTGCCGCCGGTGGGCAGGTCCGGGCCCGGCACGAACCGCATGAGCTCGTCGAGCGAGGCCTGCGGGTGTAGCACGAGGTGGCGCGCCGCAGCGACCACCTCGACGAGGTTGTGCGGCGCCATGTTGGTCGCCATCCCGACCGCGATCCCGGTCGCGCCGTTGACCAGCAGGTTCGGGATCGCGGCGGGCAGCACCTCGGGCTGCATGAGCTTGTTGTCGTAGTTCGGCACGAAGGTGACGACGTCCTCGTCCACCCCGGCCGTCATCGCGAGGGCGGCCGGCGCCATCCGGGCCTCGGTGTAGCGCGGTGCTGCGGGCCCCTCGTCGAGCGAGCCGAAGTTGCCGTGCCCGTCCACGAGCGGCAGCCGCAGCGCGAACGGCTGCGCCAGGCGCACCATCGCGTCGTAGATCGCGGCGTCGCCGTGCGGGTGCAGCTTGCCCATGACGTCGCCGACCACGCGCGAGGACTTCACGTGCGCACGGTCCGGGCGCAGCCCCATCTCGCCCATCTGGAACAGGATCCGACGCTGCACCGGCTTGAGGCCGTCGCGGGCGTCGGGCAGCGCACGGGCGTAGATGACCGAGTACGCGTACTCCAGGAACGACGTCTCCATCTCCGCGGAGACGTCGATGTCGACGATGCGTTCGGCGACGTCGGTCGGTGGGGTCTGCGGACCCCTCGGACGGCGGGCCATGCGACTCCTCGCGACTCTGGTGGCGGCCGGGGGTGCCCGGCGCGGCGCCCATTGTGGACCCGGCGGCGGCCTCGGGCCTGCACGCCACGCTCCGGACCGGCGACATCGTGGGCGCCGTCGCGGGTCGTTGGCGGGGCCGCGGGCGGACCGTCCGGCTACGCTTCGCCCCATGGCAGCCGGTGCGGTGCCGGACCGTGCGACGACGGACGGTCCCCAGGACGAGGACGCCCCCGCCTACCCCGCGTGGTGGGAGGCGGACGTCGTGCTGTACGACGGCACGACGACCCGGCTGCGCCCGATCCGGCCCGATGACGGCGAGGCGCTGCAGGCCTTCCACACCGGGCAGTCCGAGCTGTCGGTGTACCTGCGGTTCTTCGCCCCGCTGGCCCGGCTGCCGGAGGCCGACCTCGTGCGGCTCACGCACGTCGACCACGTCGACCGGGTGGCGTTCGTCGCGGTGACCGGCACCGGCACGGCCGAGCGCATCGTGGGCGTCGGCCGCTACGACCGTGTCGACGCCGAGACCGCCGAGGTGGCGTTCACCGTGGCCGATGCGCTGCACGGCAAGGGCCTGGGGTCGATGCTCCTCGAGCACCTGGCCGCGGCGGCCCGGGAGCGTGGCGTGCGGCGGTTCGTCGCCGATGTGCTGCCGCAGAACTCCCGGATGATCGCAGTGTTCCGCGACGCCGGGTACGAGGTGCAGCAGCGCACCGAGGACGGGGTGGTGACCGTCTCGTTCGGGATCGACCCGACGGACCGCTCGCTCGCGGTGATGGCGGCCCGTGAGCACCGGGCCGAGCAGGTCTCGATGCGCGGGCTGCTCACCGCGCGGTCCGTCGTCGTCGTGGGCCCGGGGCCGGGCAGCTCGTCGCGGGCCGCGCTGCACGCGGCGATGGCCCACCGGGTGGCGCAGTCGTTGCGCGCCGACCCGGCGGTGCGGGTGCATGCCGTCGGGGTCGACGACGTCGGCGACGAGGTGGGGTCGCTGGTCAGCGGGTCGACGAAGGACCGGTCGATCTTCAGCTCGTCGATCGGCAGGTCGCGCAGGTAGGCCAGCGAGGAGTAGCCCGACCCGAAGTCGTCGATCGCGATGCGGACGCCGTCGT
>NZ_VWSD01000102.1 GCF_009829685.1 Cellulomonas citrea | reverse complement strand
CGGCCGCGCGGCGCCTGACCCGGCGGCTGCTCGGCGAGGACACCCTGGCGCTGTCCGCCACGACGCGCGAGCGCGTGCTCGGCTGGGTCGGGCCGCTCGCGGTCGCCCTGCTCGGCGGGGTGCTGCGGTTCGTCAACCTGTCCCGCCCGCACGAGCTGGTGTTCGACGAGACGTACTACGTCAAGGAGGGCTACTCGCTGCTGGCCCGCGGCTACGAGGCCGCCTGGGGCGAGAACCCCAACCCGGGGTTCCAGTCCGGCGACACCTCGATGCTGCAGCACGTGCCCGAGTACTTCGTGCACCCGATGGTCGGCAAGTGGCTCATCGGGCTCGGCATCCAGGTGGGCGGCGGGGTCACGAGCTCGTTCGCCTGGCGGCTGTCGGTCGCGGTGGTCGGCACCCTCGCCGTGCTCATGATCGCCCGGATCGGGCGGCGGCTGTTCGCCTCGACCGCGCTCGGCACCGTGGCCGGGCTGCTGCTCGCGGTCGACGGGCTGGCCATCGTCATGTCACGCACCAGCCTGCTCGACCCGTTCCTCATGTTCTTCGTGCTCGCGGCGTTCGGTGCGCTGCTGCTCGACCGCGACCAGGCCCGCCGCCGGCTGGCCGCCCGGGTGGGAGCGCTGGTCGAGGCGGGGACGCCGCTCACGGCCTTCGGCCCCGGGCTGGGGGTGCGCTGGTGGCGGCTGGTCGCGGCGGTGCTGCTCGGCCTGGCCTGCGGCACCAAGTGGTCCGGTCTCTACTTCCTCGCGGTGTTCGGGCTGATGTCGGTGGCCTGGGACGTCTCGGCGCGGCGCACGGTGGGCGTGCGGCAGTGGGCGGCCGGCGGGGTGCTGCGCGACGGCGTGCCCGCCGGGGTGCTCATGGTGACGATCACCGCGGCGACCTACCTGGCGACCTGGACCTCGTGGCTGGTGTCCTCGAACGCGTGGGGCCGGCAGTGGGCCGCGCAGAACCCCGGCGAGGGCGTCCAGTGGCTGCCGCCCGCACTGCGCTCGTTGTGGAAGTTCCACCTGGACATGTGGCAGTTCCACAACCACCTCACCACCCCGCACGCCTACGCGTCGTACCCGCTGGGCTGGATCGTGCAGTGGCGCCCGACGTCCTTCTACTACCCGACGTCGGTCTCGGGGCTGTCCGGGCAGGGCGCTATGGACGCGTGCGGCTCGACCAGCTGCTCGCAGGCGGTCACATCCCTCGGCAACCCGCTCCTCTGGTGGCTGGGGGCCGCGGCGATGATCGTCGCGCTGTACTGGCTGCTGCGGTACCGGGACTGGCGGGCCGGGGCGGTGCTGTCCGGCATCGCCGCGGGGTGGCTGCCGTGGTTCGCCTACGCGCACCGCACGATCTTCACGTTCTACGCGATCGCGTTCCTGCCGTGGGTGGTGCTCACGCTGGTCTACGTGCTCAGCCTCGTCATCGGCCCGCGCGAGGGGGCGAACCCCAAGGACAGGCGCACCGCGATCTGGGTGGTGACTGCCGTCGTGGCGCTCATCTGCGTGGTCTCGGCGTTCTTCTACCCGGTCTGGACGGCGCAGGTCATCCCGTACAGCCAGTGGCACCTGCGGATGTGGCTGCCGAGCTGGATCTAGCCGACCCAGTCGATCTGGGCGCTGGGGTGCCAGCGCAGGCCGTCGGCCTCCCACAGCGCGGGGTGCCGGGCCAGCCGACGGCGGAAGTCGTCGAAGGCCCGGGCCTGCGGGGCGGTCCAGCCGACCTCGGCGAGCGCGGCCAGCCGGGGCAGAAGCATCCACATGAGGTCGTCGCGGGTGCGCAGGGTCTCGGTGAACACCGCCGCCTCCACGCCGACCACGGACGTCGCGGGGACCGCGGGGAGCACCGTCGCCGGGTCCCAGTCGTAGGCGTCGCGCACGTCGACGTGGCCGGCCCACTCCAGGCCGAGCGGCGTGGTCGCGTCGTACTTGAGGTCGAGGTACGCCCGGGTCGCCGGCGACATGAGGACGAGCGCGCCGCCGTCGGCCGCGGCGACCAGCGGGGCCGGGTCCTGCCGCAGGTCCCAGACCTGCACCACGGTGCCCGGTGCCGGTGCGGTGGTGGCGGCCTCCTGCCAGCCGACGACGAGCTTGCCGGTGTCACGCACCGCCTCGACGGCCTGCCCCACCAGGTCGGCGTACTCCTCGTGCGCCATGGTGAGCACCTCGTCACCGCCCACGTGCAGGTAGGGGCCGGGGGTCATCGCCGCGAGGTCGGTGAACACCTCCCCCAGGAACGCCGAGGTCGCCGGCAGCCCCGCCGTGAGCTGGCTGAACCCCACGTCGATGCCCTCGTACTGCGCGGTGGGTTCACCGCCGGGCACGAGGTCGCCGCAGGCGTGCAGCGCCGCGTTCACGTGACCGGGCACGTCGATCTCCGGCACCACGACCACACCACGCGCCGCCGCGTAGTCGACCAGCGCGGCCCACTGCGTGGCGTCGAACGCCCCACCCGGGTCGCCGTCCACGGCACCGGCCGACGAGCGGGCGACCAGCTCGGGCCGGCTCGGCAGGTCGATCCGCCAGCCCTGGTCGTCGGTGAGGTGCAGGTGCAGCACGTCGAGCTTGTAGAGCCAGAGCAGGTCGACGACGGCCTCCAGGTCGGCCGGGCCGAAGAAGTGCCGCGCGACGTCCACCGAGAGCCCGCGCCAGCCGTGGTGCGGGGCGTCGTGCACCTGCACCGCCGGGATCCAGGCACCCGCACCGGTGAGCTCGACGAGCTGGCGCACGGTCGCGACCCCGCGCAGCAGCCCGAGCAGCCCGCGGGCATGCAGCACCAGCCCGTCGGCGGCCACGGCGAGCCGGTAGGCCTCCTCGGCCCGGGGCGCCAGGCCCGGCGCGTGACCAGCCGCACCGCCGACGGGGACCGGCAGGTCGTCGTCCAGCTCGAGCCGCAGCGCACCGGGCACGGGCCCGGCGACCTCGACCTCGACCTCGAGCGCGTGGCCGGTGGCCCGGGCCAGCACCTCGGCCAGCAGCGTGGCGGCCGGCAGCCCGGCCTCGCAGGTGAGCAGCCGGGTGCCCGCACCGAGCAGCAGCGGCGGGCCGGCAAGCTCGACGAGCGCGGCCGGGGCGGGGACGACGTGGACGGTCATGGCGCTCCTCGTGTGGACGGGCGCAGCCACGCTACCGGGCAGCCACCGGTTCCTCCTGCGCCGACTGGCCGAGCCGGCGCGCGAGCATCGCGCACACCGCGAGCTGGAGCTGGTGGAAGACGATGACCGGCAGCGCGACCCCGGCCGCCATCGCCGGGGCGAACAGCACCGAGGCCATCGGCAGGCCGGTCGCCAGGGACTTCTTCGACCCGCACATGAGCAGCGCGATGCGCCCGCCGCGGTCCAGCCCGAGCAGCGCCCCACCGCGCCAGGTGACCAGCAGCATCACGGCGAGCAGCAGCGCGCACACCACGAGGAGCCCGGCCAGGGCGCCGAGGGTCAGGTGCGACCAGGCGCCCGAGACCGTGGCCTCGCTCACCGAGGAGTAGACGACCAGCACGATCGTGGCCCGGTCGGTGAACCGGGTGAGCGCCGGGTGCGCCCGCACCCACGGTCCGAGCCGGCGCTGCACGAGCTGGCCGAGCACGAACGGCCCGAGCAGCTGGGTGAGCGTGCCCACCACGGCATCGGCGCCCAGCCCGCCGCCGGACCGGCCGAGCAGCCCCGCGACCAGCAACGGGGTGAGCACGATGCCGAGGATGTTCGAGGCCGTCGCCCCCGTGATCGCCCCGGCCACGTCGCCGCGGGCGATCGAGGTGAAGACGATCGAGGACTGCACCGTCGACGGCAGCAGCGACAGGTAGAGCACGCCGGTGCGCAGGTCGGGGCTGAGGAACGGCGCCTGGGCGGCGAGCAGGCCGAGCAGCGGGAACACGACGAAGCTCGAGACCAGGATCGCGGCCTGCAGCCGCCAGCCGCGCACCGCCGCCCCCAGCTCGGCCCGCGAGGTGCGCACGCCGTAGAGGAAGAAGAGCAGCACCACGGCGGCCGTGCTCACCGTGCCGACCGCGCCGGCGGCGGCCCCGCGCACAGGTACCAGCAGACCGAGCACGAGCACGGCGACGATCGCGATCGTGAGCGGGTCGACCCCGAACCTCGGCCCCTGACGTGCGGGCGGTGCGGGGGTCTGCGTCACGGCCGCCATCGTGCCATCCGGCGCCGCCCGGCCCTCAATCCGGGGTCGCGCGGTACCTCACCTGGCCGTCCCTCGCACGTCGGGCACACCTGACCGGACGCACCTAGCGTCGATCCCTACGTCGTCGCACGGACGGCGTCGGAAGGAGACTGACATGACAGTTGGCGGCATCATCAGCGCGATCGTGATCGGCGCGATCATCGGTGCGCTCGGGCGGCTCTTCGTCCGGGGGAAGCAGAACCTGTCCTGGGTGCTCACCATCGTCATCGGGATCGTCGCCGCGCTCCTGGGCACCTGGCTCGCCTCGCTCCTCGGGGTGCGGGACACCGGCGGGATCGACTGGATCGAGCTGGCGCTCCAGGTGGTGCTCGCCGCGATCGGGGTGTCGATCGTGGCCGGCAGCGCGGGGCGCCGGCGTAGCTGACCGGACCCACCGGCCGACGAACACCGCGTGGCCGGCGGGTGACCACCACGCATCAGCTCGGCAACTCCCCTACGACCGGCCGGTGACCTGCATGAACACTGGGCGACGAGCGGCCCAAGACAGGCTCTGGTGGCGCAGGGGGGACCTTCGGCCCTCCTAGCGTTTCCGCGGAACGACGCCCCCCAGCCTCTCGCGGAGCAGCTCGATGACGCTCACCACCCGACCACCCCGACCACCGGCCACCGAGGCGCCCGACTCCTCGCCCGCGCTCGGTCAGACCGACCCGCACCAGCGACCGGCCCGAGCCGGTCTGACCGAGCGGTTCGCCACCCTGCTCGCACCGGTCACCGGACGGGACCTCGGCCCGCTCGCCCGCCGCCGCCGGCGCACCGGCTGGGTCGCATTCATCGCGCTGGCCGGCCCGAACATCGCCCTGCTGCTCATGTTCGTCTACCGGCCGCTGCTGCAGAGCCTGTACCTGTCGACCCTGCAGTGGAACCTGGGCTCGTCGGTCGCCCGCTTCGTCGGCCTGGGCAACTACGTCGAGTGGTTCACCGCCCCGTCGACCCGCCAGGTGCTCACCACCACCGGGATCTTCACGGTCGCGACCGTGGGCGGTGCGCTCGTGCTGGGCCTCGGGCTGGCGCTGCTGCTCAACCGGCCGCTGCCCGGGCGGGACATCGCACGCACCGTGGCCTTCGCGCCCTACGTGCTGTCGGGGCTGGCGGTCGGGATCCTCTGGCTGTTCATCTTCGACCCGCGGTACGGGCTGCTCTCGGTGGTGCTCGGCTGGTTCTCGGTGGCCTCGCCCCAGTGGTACACCGACCCGCCGTGGCCGCTGGTCATGATCGTCGTCGTCTACCTGTGGAAGAACCTCGGGTACGTCACGCTCATCTACCTCGCCGGGATGCAGGCCATCCCGCAGGACCTGCGGGACGCCGCAGCGCTGGACGGCGCCTCACCGGCCCGCACGCTGCGCTCGATCGTGCTGCCGCTGCTCGCGCCGACGACCTTCTTCCTGCTGGTCACGATGATCCTCAGCTCGCTGCAGTCGTTCGACATCATCCAGGGGATGACCAAGGGCGGGCCGGTGGGCTCGACGACGACCCTCATGTACCAGATCTACCAGGAGGGCTTCGTCAACGGCCGGGCCGGGTACGCCTCCGCCGGCGCCACCGTGCTGTTCCTCCTCCTGCTCGCCGTCACGGGCCTGCAGATGCGGTTCGTCGAGCGGAAGGTGCACTACGCATGAGCACGCTGCGACGGCTGTCCGTCGTCCCCTGGCTCTCGATGGTGGTGGCGACCCTCGTCCTCGGTGCCCCGCTGGTCTGGATGGTGCTGGCCAGCCTCAAGTCCCCGCAGGAGCTGTACTCCCTGCCGCTGCGCTGGCTCCCGGCGTCGGCCTACGTGCAGAACTACGCGGACGTGGTCGCCACCATCCCGATCGGCCGCTTCATGCTCAACAGCATCGTGGTCACCGTGGTGGGCGCCGGCCTCAAGGTGGCGCTCGGCCTCACCTGCGCCTACGCGCTCGTGTTCGTCGACGTGCCGTTCAAGAAGGTGGCGTTCGGCCTGGTCATCGCCACGCTCATGATCCCGCCGCAGATCACCATCATCCCCAACTACACCCTCGTGGCCTCGTTGGGCTGGCTCAACACCTACCAGGGGATCATCGTCCCCGGCCTGGCCAGCGCGTTCGGCACCTTCCTGTTCCGGCAGCACTTCCTGGGGCTGCCCACCTCGGTGCTCGAGGCCGCCGAGCTCGACGGCGCCGGGCACTGGCGGCGCCTGTGGCGGTTCGTCGTGCCCATGTCGCTGCCGACCGTCGCGGCCGTGGCCCTCGTCTCGGTCGTCACCGAGTGGAACGACTACCTGTGGCCGTTCCTCGTCGTCGACAACGCGTCCCACATGACCCTGCCGGTGGGGCTCACCCTGCTGCAGAACATCGACGGGATGACCAGCTGGGGCGTGCTGCTCGCCGCCACGGTCATCGTCACCCTCCCGATCCTGGCCGTCTTCCTGGTGCTGCAACGGCGCCTGGTGGCCGGTCTGACCGCGGGCGCCGTCACGGGTTGACGTCCCGCACCGGCCGGGCACGCCCCGACCGGAGCCCTCGCAGCACCCGCTGCACCCACCCGGCCGCATGGGCGGCCACGAGCAAGGAGATCCCTGCGTGCGCACCCCTCGCATGTTCCGCAGCACCCGGACGGTCACGGCCGCCCGCCGACCGAAGCGCACCGGGCTGCTGCTCGGTGGCGCGGTCGCCGGTCTGGCCGCGCTCGCGCTGAGCGCCTGCGCCGGCCCCGCCGTCGGCGCGGCGTCGACGCCCAAGGCCAGCGCCTCGTCGATCGACTGGTCGGCCGTCACCCCCGCCACGAGCATCACGTTCTGGAGCAACCACCCCGGCAAGTCGCAGGACACCGAGCAGGCCGTCATCGACGCGTTCACCGCGAAGACCGGCATCGCCGTCAACCTGGTCACGGCCGGTGCCAGCTACGACGAGGTCGCCCAGCGCTTCCAGGCGGCCTCGCAGACCAAGGACGTGCCCGACGTCGTCATCGCCTCCGACGTGTGGTGGTTCCGCTACCACCTCAACAACCAGATCATCCCGGTGGACGACATCCTCAAGGCCGTCGGCTCGGACACGAGCGACTACGTCCCGGCCCTGTACGGCGACTACGAGTACGACGGTCAGCACTGGGCGGTCCCGTTCGCCCGGTCGACCCCGCTCTTCTACTACAACAAGGACATGTGGGCCGCGGCCGGCCTGCCCGACAAGGGCCCGTCCTCGTGGGCGCAGCTCGCCGACTGGTCCAGCAAGCTCAAGGGCCAGGTGCCGTCGAACGGCGCGGCGATGGGCCTGTCCACCGGGCCGTCGTGGGGCGCCTGGTGGCTGGAGAACTTCGTCTGGGGGCAGGGCGGGCAGTACTCCGACAAGTTCGACCTGGCACCGCTCACCAACGACGCGACCGTCGCCGGTGTGCAGCAGCTCAAGGACCTCGTGAGCTCGGGGACCATCGCGATCTCCAAGGACTCCGTGGCTGACTTCACCGCCGGTGCCGTCGCCTCGACCATCGGCTCCACCGGTTCGCTGGCCGGGGTGCTCAAGTCGGCGAAGTTCTCCGTCGGCACCGCCTACCTGCCCGACGGCCCCAAGGGCTCCGGCACCCCGACCGGTGGCACGGGTGTGGCGATCGCCGCGGCCAGCGACAAGCCGCACCAGCTCGCCGCCGCGATGTTCGTGGACTTCCTCACCAACACCGCCAACACCGCCACGTTCTCCCAGGCCACGGGCTACATGCCGGTGCGCACCTCGGCGGTCGAGTCGGACACCATGAAGGCCGTCTACGCCAAGACGCCGCAGTTCCGCACGGCCGTCGACCAGCTCGCCGACAAGGCCCGTTCGCAGGACGACGTGCGCGTCTTCGTCCCGGGCGCCGACGCGATCCTCAACAGCGCGCTGGAGCAGGTGCTGCTGCAGAACGCCGACCCGAAGGCCGCGCTGCAGCAGATCACCCCGCAGCTCCAGACGGCCTACAACGAGAACGTCGAGCCGTACCTGTGACCCACGCCCTGGCAGGCACGCAGGTGGGCTCGACCCGTCCGGTCGTCATCGCCCACCGGGGCAACAGCTCGGTGGCGCCGCAGAACACGCTCGTCGCGTTCGAGGCGGCGTGGCGGGCCGGCGCCGAGCTGGTCGAGCTGGACATCCAGCTCACCCGCGACGGGCAGGTCGTCGTCCTGCACGACGACACGGTGGACGCGACGACGGACGGGTCCGGGGCGGTGGCCGATCTCGACCTGGCCCAGGTCCGGGCCCTGGACGCCGGGACCTGGTTCGCCCCGGCGTTCGCCGGTCAGCGGGTCCCGACGTTCGCCGAGGTGCTCACCTGGCAGGCCGACCGGCCCGGGATCGGGCTGCTGCTCGAGCTCAAGGGGTCGTGGACGCCGGAGCAGGTGGCGCCGGTGACCGACGCGATCGAGGCGGCCGGGCTCACCGACCGGGTGATCGGGCAGAGCTTCTGGCCGCAGACCGTGGCGGCCCTGAAGGAGGTGGCCCCGCAGCTGCGTCGCGGGCTGCTCGTCTTCGAGGTCCCCGCGGACCTGGTGGCGCGGTGCATGGAGCTCGGCGTCATGACCTGCAACCCGTACGGCCCGTTGCTGGTGGCAGACCCGGGCCTCGTCGTCCGGCTGCACGAGGCGGGTCTGCAGGTGATGGTCTGGACGCTCGACGAGCCCGAGCACTGGGCCGCCGCGGTCGGCGTGGGGGTCGACGCGATCATCAGCAACCGTCCCGACCGGCTCGTCGGGTGGTTGGACGGGGCCATGGCCCACGAAGCCGTGCCCGTCGACTGAGTGCAGGAGGCGCAGCGCCGTCGGTCGGGTCCTCGACCGGCGGCGCTGTGCTGTCCCCTGGCAGCGCTGTTCCCTGGCGGTGCTGTTCCCGCGCGGCTCAGGCGGGTTCGGGGCGCCGGCCCAGCGGGTCGAGGATGTCGGCTTCCTCGCCCGGCCGGGCCGGCGGGTGCGGCTGCGCCGGGCCGGGGGCCGCACGCGCGAGCAGCACCTCGGCAGCGTGGTCGGCCAGCGCGAACCCGGCCGAGCCGTACAGGTGGAACACCGCATCGGCGCCGTGCCGCTGCAGCTCGGCGACGTCGTCGTCGTACCGGGCCACCGCGGCGACCTTGCCGGTGAACCCGGCGGCCTGCAGCCGGGTCAGCGCGATGAGGTTGGCGTTGTGGAACGGCATCGCGAGCACGGCGACCTTGACCCGGCCGGCGCGCTGCACCCGGGTCCAGAACTCCAGGTCGGTCGCATCGGCGCGGACCACCTCGTAGCCCTCGTCCTCGAGGGCCGCCACCCGGGTGCGGTCGTGCTCGACGCCGACGACGGACAGCCCGTACTCGTCGCGCAGCCGGGCGTAGGTGGCCGCACCGACCCGGCCCAGCCCCAGCACCAGGGCATCGGCCTCGCCGATGTCGACGAGCCGGTCCTCCGGGTGCAGCCGGTCGGTGCCGCGGGACGGCAGCAGCCGGGACAGCCGGGTGGCCAGCTCGACACCGCGTCGGTTGACGATCGCGGACAGCCCGAAGCTGAACGCGACGGCGAGCGAGACGACGACCACCCAGTGCTCGTCGAGCAGCCCCGCGCTCGCCCCGACGGCGACCACGATGATGCCGAACTCGGAGTAGTTGGCCAGCACCAGCCCGGCCAGGAACGACGTGCGCCGGCGCAGCCGCATGAGCCACAGCACGAGGGCGTAGGCCCCGACCTGGAACGGCAGGATGAGCAGCAGCAGGCCGGCCAGCCCGATCTCGAGCAGGTGCGGGGTGCCGTGCAGCCCGATCTGCACGAAGAACGCGACCAGCATGAGGTCCTTGAACGTCATGAGGGAGCGCGACAGCTCGGCCGCCTGCGGGTGCGAGGCCAGCAGCACGCCGACGACGAGCGCCCCGACGTCGCCGTCGATGCCGACCAGCTCGAACAGCCCGTAGCCGAGCACCACGGCGACGGCCACCCCGAACAGCGCCTGCAGCTCACCGTGCCCGATGTGGTCCCAGATCCGGTGCAGCACCCAGGCGCCCGGGATGAGCGCCAGCAGCGCGAACGCCCACGGGCTGGGTGCGTGCCCGCTGGACAGCGACAGGAAGATGACGGCCGCCACGTCCTGCATGACGAGCACACCGACGGCGATCCGGCCGTACAACGACGTGGTGTCGGAGCGGTCGTCGAGCACCTTGACGACGAACACGGTCGAGGAGAACGAGAACGCGAACCCGACGAGCGCGAGCGCGGACAGCGACTCGTCGGCGACGAACCCGAACCCGATGACGGCCAGCAGCCCGAGGAAGCCGAGCCCGATCGCCACGCTGATCGCCAGGTGCACGACGGTGGTGAGCCAGATCTCCCGGCGCAGCAGCGTGCGCACGTCGAGCTTGAGCCCGATGGCGAACAGCAGCAGCACGACACCCAGGTCGGCGATGGGCTCCAGGTACGGCAGCGTCGGCGCCCCGCCGGCCCCCAGGGCGAACCCGGCGGCCAGGAACCCGACGAGCGGCGGCAGCCGCAGCAGCACCGCGACCAGCCCGCCGAGCACCGCCGCACCGAGGTAGAGGGCCACTGCTGCCACGTCGGGTCCTCTCGCGTCGGCGCCGGGGGGGGTGAGGGTCCATTGTGCCCGGTCGCGTGGCGCCGCCGGGCGGGCCGCCGACCGGCTCAGCCTTCGGCGAGCAGGCCGGACGCCGCCGGTTCGAGGTCGAGCAGGAAGGTGCGGCAGCGCTCCCGCTCGTCGTCCTCGCCGATCGCCTCCGCGGCACGGCTCAGGGCCGCGAGCGCCCGCAGGAAGCCCCGGTTCGGCTCGTGCGCCCACGGCACCGGCCCGGCGCCGCGCCACCCGGCCCGCCGCAACGCGTCCAGCCCGCGGTGGT
>NZ_VWSD01000101.1 GCF_009829685.1 Cellulomonas citrea | reverse complement strand
GTTGCTTCAGCGGCCAATGCTTCGACCGATGTGGCTCAGAAGATGGGCGTGGCCGTGGCGGACCTGGCCCAGCTGGCCGCGACCTTGCACACCGAGGTCACCAAGTTCACCTACTGAGGACCGCCGGACACCCTCGGGGCGCAGATGCGCTCGCTCGTCGTGGGTGCCCACACGCTCGATGACCGTGTGCTGCTCGTGGTCGACCTCGACCGAGCAGTCGCCCAGAACCGAAAGAAGAAGCCGTCATGTCTCAGTCCTCTGCCAGCACGCCCGCCGCACGTCGACGGACCTTCCTCGACCTGCCCCTGCTCACCAAGTTCGGGGTCGTGCTCGGGCTGTTCCTCGCGGTGACCCTCGCCCTGACGGCGCTGTCGGTCGTGCGGCTCCTCGGTCTGAGCAGATCGGCGCACGAGACCTATGTGCAGAACAGCGTCCCGATGACCAAGCTGCTCACCGCCGAGGCCGACTTCGGCAACCTGCGGGCGAGGATCGCGTCGCTGAGCGAGGTCCCGGCGGATCAGCAGGATGCCGCGGTCACGGACATCAAGACGAAGGTCGATGCGGTGAACGCGTCGGTGAGCGCGTACCTGCCGGGTGCCCAGAGCCAGTCGAACGCCGACGCGATCGGGCAGGACCTGACGACGTACCTCACGTTGGTGAGCGACAAGCTCACCAACTACGCGGCGGGCGTCGCCACCACCCCCGAGGCCGCGGACGCCTCGCGCCAGGCCGCGGCCTCGCTCAACACCCTGTTCGCCGATGAGACGAAGCTGCAGGCCGAGCAAACCGCGCAGCGTGACGCCGCCGGGAGCGCAAGCGCCCGCCAGGCCGTGATCATGATCGTCAGCGGGTTGGTGGTCGCGCTGGTTCTGGTGCTTGCCCTGGGCTTGCGTGTGTTCGCCAGCCTGCGGCGCACCGTGGCCGACGTCCAGGTCTCGATCGAGGCACTGGCCGCTGGAGACCTCACCCGCGACCCGAAGGTCACGACGGCGGACGAGATCGGCCAGATCGCGGCGGGTCTGGGTCGTGCCCAGGCCGCGTTGCGCCAGGTGATCTCCCGCGTGGCGACGACCTCGTCCGCGGTGGCGGCCTCGGCCGAGCAGCTGTCTGCGAGGTCCCACGAGATCGCGTCGGGTGCCGCGGGTGCGGCTGAGCAGTCGTCTGCGGTGGCTGCTGCTGCTGAGCAAGTGAGCCGGAATGTGCAGACGGTGGCTGCGGGTGCTGAGCAGATGGGTAGCTCGATCGGTGAGATCGCGCAGAATGCGTCGCAGGCGGCGAAGGTGGCTGCTCAGGCCACGGATGTGGCGGCGGCGACCAATGAGCAGGTGGCTCGTCTTGGTGTGTCGAGCCAGGAGATCGGTGCGGTGGTCAAGACGATCACGCAGATCGCTGAGCAGACGAATCTGCTGGCGTTGAACGCGACGATCGAGGCTGCTCGTGCTGGTGAGGCGGGTAAGGGTTTCGCGGTGGTGGCCGGTGAGGTCAAGGACCTGGCGCAGGAGACGGCCAAGGCGACCGAGGACATCGCTCGTCGGGTGGAGGCGATCCAGTCCGAGACCGGTGGTGCGGTCGATGCGATCGGTCAGATCGCGGCGATCGTGGGTCAGATCAACGACTACCAGACGACCATCGCTGCGGCGGTGGAGGAGCAGACCGTCACGACCAACGAGATGTCTCGCAACGTGGCGGAGGCTGCGACCGGGTCGGGTGAGATCGCCTCGAACATCACCGGCATCGCCGGTGCCGCGCAGGCGTCGACGGATGCGGCCCAGCTCATGGGCACCGGCGTCGCAGACCTCACCCAGATGGCCGAGTCGCTGCGCGCCGAGGTCTCCACCTTCACCTACTGACGCGCCGAGCGACCGACGCGTTCACCTACTGACAGCCCTCGACCCGCCGATGTTCTTGAGAAGCGAGACCGTGTCCCCCGAAAGGAGTCGTCCATGACAGCGATCAGGGTTCTGGTCGTCGACGACTCGGTCGTCGTGCGACGCCTGGTCACCGAGGTCTTGGACTCCGATCCACAGATCGAGGTCGTCGGGACCGCGTCCACCGGGCTCATCGCGCAGTCGCGGGCCGCCCAGCTGGGTCCCGACCTGGTGACGATGGACATCGAGATGCCGGACATGGATGGCATCGAGGCCGTGCGCACGCTGCGCAAGGCCGGCCACCGGATGCCGATCATCATGTTCTCCACGCTCACCGAGCGCGGCGCCGCGGCCACCCTCGAGGCGTTGGCGGCCGGTGCGACGGACTACGTCACCAAGCCCACCAACACCGGCGGCCTGGCGGCCTCGAAGCAGCAGGTCGCCGACAACCTCATCCCCAAGGTGAAGGCGCTCGTCGGTGCTCGTCGCCCGGCGGCCCGCGCCACCAGCACGAGCCCGGTGGCGACGGCCGCCCCCAAGGCCGCCCGCGCGTTCACGCTGCGGTCCGAGCCACCGGCCCGTCCCGTGCACGCGCTCATCGTGGGCTCGTCCACCGGGGGGCCGGAGGCGCTGTCCCGGTTCTTCGAGGGGCTGCACCAGGCGCCGCCGGTGCCGGTGCTCGTCACCCAGCACATGCCGCCGGTGTTCACCCGTCAGCTGGCGGCGCGCCTGGACCGGCTCGGCCCGACCCGGGTGGTCGAGGCGACCGGGGCCGAGACGCTCGAGCCGGGCCACGCGTACATCGCGGCCGGCGACCACCACCTCGAGCTGCGTCGGCAGGGCACCTCGGTCAAGACGGTGCTCACCGACGGTCCGCCGGTGAACTTCTGCCGTCCGTCGGTCGATGTCATGTTCCGTTCGGCGGTCCAGGTGCTGGGAGGCAACCTGCTGGCCGTCGTCCTCACCGGGATGGGGGCGGACGGCCGCACCGGCTGCGCCGACCTCATCTCGGCCGGCGGCACCGTCTACGTCCAGGACGAGGCCACCTCCGTCGTGTGGGGCATGCCGGGGGCCGTCGCCACGGCCGGTCTGGCCCACCGTGTCCTGCCCCTCACCGAGATCGCTCCGGCGGTCGAACGTCGTCTGCACGGCGTCCTGACATCAGGAGGACCTCGATGACTCTCACCTCCGACACCTTCGAGTGGGTCGCCACGCTGGTGCGCGCCCGCAGCGCCATCCAGCTCGGCCCCGGCAAGGAGTACCTCGTCGAGAGCCGGCTGCTGCCGCTGGCCCGCGCGGCCGGGATGCCCGGAGTCGACGCGTACGTGAGCAAGATCCGCAACGGCCGGGACACCGTCGGCGAACGCGCCGTGGTCGAGGCGCTCACCACCAACGAGACCTCCTGGTTCCGGGACAACTCGCCGTTCATCGCGCTGCGCGCGCACCTGCTGCCCGAGCTCATGGCGGTGCGCAACCGCCCGGTGCACCTGAAGTTCTGGTCAGCAGCGTGCTCGACGGGGCAGGAGCCCTACTCCCTGGCGATGACCCTGCTCGACGTGCTGCCGCCGACGGTGACCTTCGAGATCCTGGCCACCGACCTGTCGGAGAAGGTGCTCGACCGGGCGCGCACGGGCAAGTACTCCCAGCTGGAGATCAACCGCGGTCTGCCGGCCCCGCTCATGGTCCGGCACTTCACCCGGGTCGGCGCCGAGTGGCAGGTGAGCGCGGACCTGCGGTCCCGCGTGACGTTCCGGCCGCACAACCTGCTCGACACCCCGCCGCCGGGCCGGTTCGACGTGATCTTCCTGCGCAACGTGCTCATCTACTTCGACCTGCCGACCAAGCAGCAGATCCTGCGACGGATGGCCTCCGTGCTCAGCCCGGAAGGGTCGCTCATGCTCGGCGCCGCCGAGACCACCATCGGCGTCGACGCCGGCTGGGACCGGGTCCCGGTCGGGGCGGCGTCCGTCTACCGCCCGAGTCGTGCCGCCCCGGCCGGCTCGCCCGCTGTGCCCTCGCAGTCCGCACGTCCTGGCGCCGCCACCGGCGCCCTGGCTGCATCGTCCGTGTCCGCCCTGGGAATCCGAGCTGGAGCAGTCCGATGAGAGCACTGGTGATCGACGACTCGCGCACGATGCGCCGCATCGTGTCCGGGACGCTGCACAACCTCGGCTTCGAGACGGTGGAGGCCGAGCACGGCCAGGCCGCGCTCGACGTCCTCGACTCCGGCGTGCACGTCGACCTGGCGTGCATCGACTGGAACATGCCCGTGATGGACGGGCTCACCTTTGTCACGCAGGTGCGGGCCGACCCTGCCCTGCGCGACATCACGCTCATGATGGTCACGACCGAGTCGGAGCAGTCCCAGATCGTCCGGGCACTCGCCGCGGGCGCGCACGAGTACCTCATCAAACCCTTCACCGCGGATGCGATCCGGGAGAAGCTCGAGTGGCTGGGCCTCGTCCCGGCGGAGGAGTACGTATGAGCGCCATGGTCGACTCGGACTCGGTCTACGCCATCGCCGAGTCCGTCTTCTCCGCGATGATCGATGGCGACGAGGGGCTGCTGCTGCCCTGGGAGGGCGACCTCCCGCAGTTCGCGGACCCGCTCTACGCCTGGGTCGACCTGCTCGGGGAGTGGCAGGGGCGCGCTGCGCTCACCACCGAGGCCCCGACGGCGCACGCCCTGGCCCGGGCCCTGCTCATGATGGGCGACGACGAGGTCGTCAGCGACGCCGACCTCATCGACGCGTTCGGTGAGATCGCCAACGTCGTGGGCGGCAACGTCAAGGCGCTGCTGCCGACCCAGGGCACCCTCGGGCTGCCCCGCGTCGACGCCGTGCTGCCACCCCACGAGGGTGGTTCCCTGAGCCAGGAGCTGCGCTTGTCGTGGCGCGGGCAACCGATCGTCGTGGCCGTGTGGCTGTTCGGCTGACCAAGGAAAGGAGACTGCTGTGATCCGCGTACTCGTCGTCGACGACTCCCGCGTCATGCGGCAGATCGTCATTCGCACCCTCCGTCAGGCGGGCTACGACTGGGACGTCCGGGAGGCGTCGAACGGGGCCGAAGGGCTTGCGGCCGTGCAGTCCGACGAGCCGGACGTGGTGCTGTCCGACTGGAACATGCCGGAGATGACGGGCATCGAGTTCCTCAAGTCGCTGCGCGCGGCAGGGTTCGGCACACCGTTCGGCTTCGTGACCTCGGAGGGCTCACCGCAGATGCGGGAGCAGGCCGAGGCGGCCGGGGCGCTGTTCCTCATCGCCAAGCCGTTCACGGCCGAGGGGTTCCGCGACGTGATCGAGCCGGTGCTGGCATGAGGAAGACTCCGCTGCCGACCCCGCAGCAGGTGCGCGAGACGCTCCAGATGCTCCTGGGCCGTGAGGTCGAGGTCGAGACCGGCGCCGACATGGTGAACCCGAAGGCCGAGGGCGGTGCCGTCGTCGGCGTGTTCGATGCCCAGCCGGGGCACACCCTGGCGGCGCTGTGGGTCTCGGACCTGCCGCTGTCGGCCTACATCGGTGCCGCGCTCGGGCTGGTCCCGGCGCGCGCCGCGGAGGACGCGGCCAACGTGGGGCTCACCGAGCTGCTCACGGAGAACCTGCGCGAGGCGATCAACGTCGCCGGGTCCCTGCTCAACTGCGAGGGTGCGCCGCACGTCACGCTCGAGGCCGTCTACGCGCCGGGCGAGTGGCTGCCCGCGGATGCTGCGCAGTGGGTGATGGCGTACGTCCCGCGTGAGGACCTCAAGGTCTCCGTGGCCGGCTACGGCGAGGGCACGCTGTCGATCGTGGTGCCCTGAGGCCGGTGACCCCCTGAGCCCTGTGCGGCCCTGAGGCCCTGGCCCCGCGTCGACAGTCTGGACGCGGGCTGTGGCTCAGGCCGTCACAGTGCCAGGATGCGTCCCATGTCTTCCTCGACCGCGGCCCCCACCGCGCCGCCCACGAACCCGCTCGACCGCTTCTTCCACATCACCGAGCGTGGCTCGACGATCGGCACGGAGATCCGTGGTGGTCTCGTCACGTTCTTCACGATGGCCTACATCATCGTGCTCAACCCGATCATCCTCGGCGGCAAGGACGCGACCGGTCAGGCGCTGGCCGCCCCGGCGACGATCGCGGCCACCACCTCGCTCGTCGCGGGCGTGATGACGATCCTCATGGGCGTGTGGGCCAACTTCCCGCTCGCCCTGGCCACCGGCCTGGGCATCAACGCGGTGGTGGCCTTCTCCATCGCGGTGCTGCCCGGCATGACGTGGCAGGACGCGATGGGCATCGTCGTGCTCGAGGGCATCGTCATCACGGTGCTCGTGCTCACCGGGTTCCGGCAGGCCGTGTTCAACGCGGTCCCGGGCTGGCTCAAGACGGCCATCAGCGTCGGCATCGGCCTGTTCATCGCATTCATCGGCCTGGTCGACTCCGGGTTCGTCCGGGTGCCGGTCGGTGCGGGCACGCCCGTCGAGCTGGGCCAGTTCGGCTCGCTGAGCACCTGGCCGGTGCTCGTGTTCGTGCTGGGCCTGGTCGTGATGATCGTGCTGCTGGTGAAGAAGGTCCGCGGCGCCATCCTCATCTCGATCGTGGGCACCACCGTGCTGGGCATCGTCGTCGAGGCGATCACGCACGTCGGGGCCGCGTCGGCGGACAACGCCGGCGGCTGGCGGTCGACCGTCCCGGCCTTCCCGAGCACGCTGGTGGACACCCCGAACTTCTCGCTGCTGGGGCACTTCTCGCTGTTCGGCGCGTTCGGCAAGCTCGGCGCCATCACGGCGATCGTGCTGATCTTCTCGCTGCTGCTCTCGGACTTCTTCGACACGATGGGCACCATGGTCGCCATCGGCGGCGAGGCCGGTCTGCTCGACGAGAACGGCAACCCGCCGAAGACCAAGGAGATCCTCATCGTCGACTCGCTGGCCGCGGTGGCCGGTGGTGCGGCGGGCGTCTCGTCCAACACCGCCTACATCGAGTCGGCCTCGGGTGTCGGCGACGGTGCGCGCACCGGGCTGGCCGCGGTGGTCACCGGGATCGCCTTCCTGCTGTCCACGTTCCTGGCGCCGCTGGTCGCCGTCATCCCGTCCGAGGCGGCCGCACCGGCGCTCGTCGTCGTCGGGTTCCTCATGGTGACCCAGGTCGCGGACATCGACTGGAAGAGCTACGAGATCGCCATCCCGGCGTTCTTCACGATGATCCTCATGCCGTTCACCTACTCCATCACGGCGGGCATCGGCGGTGGCGTCATCCTCTACGTCGTGCTGCAGGCCGTGGTGGGCAAGGCCAAGAAGGTGCACCCGCTCATCTGGCTCATCGCGGTGCTCTTCGTCGTGTACTTCGTGCGCGGGCCGTTGCAGGCGCTGGCCGGCTGAACCCGGGCCGTCGTCGGCGGCCTCGCGGCCTGCTGCGGGGCCGCCGGATACAGTCACGTGTCGGGTCCGGACCGAAGGGGCAGTGACGTGCGCATCAGTGTCATCGGCTGTGGGTACCTGGGGGCGGTCCACGCCGCGAGCATGGCCCAGCTCGGCCACGAGGTGGTCGGGGTCGACGTCGACGAGGCGAAGATCGCCTCGCTGGCCGGCGGGCGCGCACCGTTCTACGAACCGGGACTGCCCGAGCTGCTGGCCGAGGTCGGCGCGACCGGTCGGCTCACGTTCACCACGGACATGTCGGCCGTGACCGGGGCTGCGGTGCACTTCGTGTGCGTCGGGACACCGCAGACCAACGGCGAGTTCCGCGCCGACCTGCGCTACGTCGACGCGGCGTTGACCGGGTTGCGGGAGCACCTGCGTCCCGGCGACGTCGTGGCCGGCAAGTCGACCGTCCCGGTGGGGACCGCCGAGCGGCTCGCGCCCGACCTGGCCGCCGCGGGCGCGACGCTCGTGTGGAACCCGGAGTTCTTGCGTGAGGGCTTCGCGGTGCAGGACACGCTGCACCCCGACCGTCTGGTCTACGGCCTGCCCACCGACGCCGACGGTGAGCCGACGGCACGCGGGCGCGAGGCCCGGGCCGTGCTGGACCAGGTCTACGCGACCCCGCTGGCCGAGGGGGTGCCGCTGGTGGTCACCGACTACGCGACGGCGCAGCTCGTCAAGGTCGCGGCCAACTCGTTCCTGGCCACCAAGATCTCGTTCATCAACGCGATGGCCGAGCTGTGCGAGGCGACCGGCGCCGACGTCACGCGGCTGGCCGACGCCATCGGGTACGACGAGCGGATCGGCCGGCGGTTCCTCAACGCCGGGCTGGGTTTCGGCGGTGGCTGCCTGCCCAAGGACATCCGGGCGTTCATGGCCCGGGCCGGGGAGCTGGGCGTCTCGGACGCGCTCACCTTCCTGCAGGAGGTCGACTCGGTGAACATGCGCCGGCGCGTCCGGCTCGTCGACCTGGCCCGTGAGGTGTGCGACGGGTCCATCGTCGGCAAGCGGGTGGCGGTGCTGGGGGCGGCGTTCAAGCCCGAGTCGGACGATGTGCGTGACTCGCCGGCGCTGTCGGTGGCGGCCCAGATGCAGCTGCAGGGCGCGCACGTGACGGTGACCGACCCGCAGGCGATCGACAACGCCCGTGCCAAGTGGCCCGACCTGCGTTTCGCGCCGACCGCGCTCGAGGCCGCGCAGGGCGCCGACGTCGTGCTGCTGGCCACCGAGTGGTCGCAGTACCGCGATCTCGACCCCGAGGAGCTCGGTGCCGTGGTCGCGCACCGCCGGATGCTCGACGGGCGCAACGTCCTTGTCCCGGCGCAGTGGCGGGCCGCCGGCTGGACCTACCGGGCCCTGGGCCGGCCCTGAGCAGGCGGCGGCCCGGTCTCGGTGCCTGACCGTCGACCGATCCCGCCGGCCGCCAGGGCTGGCCGGACTCCTTGGTCTGCTCCCGGCCCGCCCCGGCCCGACTCGGCCTAGCCCGCCCCGGCCCGGCCTGGCCCGGCTCGGCCGTTCTGCCTGGAACTGGTCCTTTGGTCTGCCGACACGCCGGTTCCGGGCGCACAAGTGACCAGTTCCCGAGTCTGCGTCGCCGGCCCCGGCCCGCCCCATTTCCCAGGAACTGGTCACGTGGTCTGCCGACTCGCCGATTCCGGGCGCACAGGTGACCAGTTCCCGAGTCTGCGTCGCCGGCCTGGTCCCGACCACCGGCCTGCCCCGGCCTCCGCCACCGGCCGGGGTCGCCCGACCGGCGGCCTCCGCCACCGGCCGGGGTCGCCCGACCGGCGGCCTCCGCCGCCGGCAGGGGTCGCCCGACCGGCTCAATCATTACCTCAGGTAATGAGGTAGAGTAACGATCTGTGACCTCCTCGACCCTCGCCCAGGACCTGAGGCGGGCGTTGTCGATGGCCTCGCGCCGGGTCAAGGCCGAACGGGGTGACGCCGGGCTCCCGGACCCCCAGTTCAACGTGCTGGCGATGCTGCACGCGCACGGCGCGATGACGCCGGGCCAGCTCGCCGAGGCCGAGCGCATCCAGCCGCCGTCGATGACCCGCACCGTCAACTGCCTCGTCGAGCTGGGGCTGGTCGCCAAGACCGAGCACCCCACCGACGGCCGCCAGGTGCTCGTCGACCTCACCGAGGCCGGTCGCGCCGAGGTGCACGAGACCCGTCGCCGCCGCGACGCCTGGCTCACCGGCCGGCTGTCACAGCTCACCGCCGACGAGCGTGCGCGGCTCGGCGAGGCGGTCGAGCTGCTGCGCAGGATCGCGGCCTCATGAGCCCGACGTTCTCCTCGCTGCACTACCGCAACTACCGGCTGTGGTTCGGCGGCGCCCTCGTCGCCAACATCGGCACCTGGATGCAGCGCGTCGCCCAGGACTGGCTCGTCCTCACCCAGCTGTCCGACAACTCCGGGGTCGCGGTCGGCATCACCACCGCCCTGCAGTTCGCGCCGTCGCTCCTGCTGTCACCCGTCGCCGGGCTGCTGGCCGACCGGGTCGACCGGCGCCGGATGCTCATGGCTACGCAGACCGGGATGGGGGTGCTCGCCGCGGGACTGGGCGCCCTCGTGCTGTCCGGTGGTGCGCAGCTGTGGCACGTCTACGTCTTCGCGGCGCTGCTGGGCGCGGTCTCGGCGCTCGACGCCCCGGTGCGGCAGACCTTCGTGGCCCAGATGGTTCCGCCGGACAAGCTGACGAACGCGGTCGGCCTCAACTCGGCCTCGTTCAACGCGGCCCGGCTCATCGGACCCGGGTTGGCGGGGCTGGCCATCGCCTGGATCGGGACCGGCTGGGTGTTCCTGGCCAACGCGGTGACCTTCGCCGCGACCATCGGCGCGCTGGCGGCGATCCGGGTGAGCGAGCTGCAGCCGCTGCCGTCCGTCCCGCGCCGTGCCGGCCAGCTGCGCGAGGGTCTGGCCTACGTGCGGGGGCGCAGCGACATCCTCGTCATCATGGCCGTGGTGAGCGTCGTGTCGACCTTCGGCCTCAACTTCCAGCTCACCACCGCGATGATGGCGCGCATCGAGTTCGGCAAGGAAGCGGCGCAGTACGGCGTGCTCGGCTCGGTGCTCGCCATCGGCTCGCTCACCGGGGCGCTGCTGGCCGCGCGGCGGGAGCGGCCCCGGGTGCGGCTCGTCATCGGGTCGGCGTTCGCGTTCGCCGTCACGACGGCCGTCGCGGCCCTCATGCCGACCTACCAGACGTTCGCGATCGCGCTCATCCCCGTGGGTCTGTCCTCGCTCACCATGCTCACCGCGGCGAACTCGGCGATCCAGGTGTCCACCCCGCCGGAGGTGCGGGGCCGGGTGATGTCGCTCTACCTCATGGTGTTCCTGGGGGCGACGCCCATCGGCTCCCCGGTGGTCGGCTGGATCGGCGAGACCTACGGGCCGCGCTGGTCGATCGGCATCGGGTCGGTCACCGCGCTGCTGGCCGCCACCGGTGCGACCGTGTGGGCGATCCGCGCCTGGGACCTGCGGGTCCGCTACCACGTGACGACCCGGCCGCACCTCGAGGTGCGCTACCCCGCGCGGACGGACGTCGCCGCCCGGCTGGGTGCGCAGGAGGCTGCCGACGCCAAGGCCAGCGTCTGAGCGCAGCGGCGCGACGCATCCGGTCCCGGTGCCGTCGTGGTCGGTGCCCGACGGGCCGGGCTCTCCGGGCCTCCGGTGTGCCACGCTGACGTCGTGAGCAGCACGTCGACCCCGCCCCCGCCCGGCCCCGAGGAGCCCGGGACTCCCGGTCCGGGCCGGCCCGACGCGGAGCCGTCCGCACCCGAGCCGTCCGCATCCGAACCGCCGTCGGCCG
>NZ_VWSD01000100.1 GCF_009829685.1 Cellulomonas citrea | reverse complement strand
GCCTCGGCGAGGGCCACCGCATCGGCCCGCAGCCGGTCCCCGCCCGAGGCGCCGCGCCCCTGCACGTGCGGGCCGCCGAGCGCGTGCTCGGACTGCGGGGTGTAGCCCAGGTGCCCGACCACGGGGATGCCGGCGTCGGTGAGCGCACGCACCTGCGGGCACACCCGCTTGCCGCCCTCCAGCTTGACCGCCTGGACGCCGGTCTCCTTCATCAATCGGACCCCGGTGGCCAGGGCCTGCTCGGGCCCGGCCTCGTAGGAGCCGAACGGCAGGTCGACGACGACGAGGGCCCGTCGGGCCGCACCGGCCACCGCGCGCGCCGCGACCACGAGCTCGTCGACGGTGACCGGCAGCGTCGTGTCGTAGCCGTGCATCGTGTTGCCGATGGAGTCGCCCACGAGCAGCATGTCGATGCCGGCGGCGTCGAAGATCCGGGCCGTCATCGCGTCGTAGGCCGTGAGCATGGTGAGCCGTTCACCGGCCGCCTTCGCCTGCTGCAGGTGGTGCACGCGCACCCGGCGCGCCGTCTGGTCCATCACAGATCCCTCCACTGGCCGGCTGTCTCCACCGGCCGGCGGTGGGGCACGGCCTGACCGGTCGCCCTTGATCGACATCGAGCCTAGACCCGGCCCCGACGGGCGGTACCCAACCCCCGGCGATCAGGCAGGATAGGGGCATGGACAGGCAGCAGGACTTCGTGCTCCGCACGGTCGAGGAGCGGGACATCCGCTTCATCAGGCTCTGGTTCACCGATGTGCTCGGCATCCTCAAGTCGGTGGCCATCGCACCGGCCGAGCTGGAGTCCGCCTTCAGCGAGGGCATCGGCTTCGACGGCTCCGCGATCGAGGGCCTGACACGGGTCTACGAGGCGGACATGATCGCCAAACCGGACCCCACCACGTTCCAGGTGCTGCCGTGGCGCGGCGAGCGGCACGGCGCGGCCCGCATGTTCTGCGACCTGCTCACCCCAGACGGCGAACCGTCGCTGGCCGACTCGCGCCAGGTGCTGCGTCGGGCGCTGGAGAAGGCGTCGGCGCAGGGCTTCACCTTCTACACGCACCCCGAGGTGGAGTTCTACCTCTTCGAGGCGCCGGCCGACCCGACCCGCACCCTCGTGCCGGTCGACCAGGGCGGCTACTTCGACCACGTCCCGCGTGGCACGGCGCACGACTTCCGCCGGGCCGCCATCACGATGCTCGAGTCGATGGGCATCTCGGTGGAGTTCTCGCACCACGAGGCAGGTCCCGGCCAGAACGAGATCGACCTGCGCTACGCCGACGCGCTCACCACCGCCGACAACATCATGACGTTCCGCACGGTGGTCAAGGAGGTCGCGCTCGAGCAGGGCGTGTTCGCCTCGTTCATGCCCAAGCCGCTGGCCGACCAGCCCGGTTCGGGCATGCACACGCACCTGTCGCTCTTCGCAGGGGACCACAACGCGTTCCACGAGCCGGGGGCGCCGCTGGAGCTGTCCAAGGTCGGCCGGTCCTTCATCGCCGGTCTGCTGCGGCACTCCGCCGAGATCACCGCCGTGACCAACCAGTTCGTCAACTCCTACAAGCGACTGTGGGGCGGCGCCGAGGCGCCGGCCTACATCTGCTGGGGGCACAACAACCGGTCCGCGCTGGTCCGCGTCCCGATGTACAAGCCCGGCAAGGGGAACTCGAGCCGCGTGGAGTACCGCGCGCTCGACTCGTCGGCGAACCCGTACCTGGCGTTCGCGGTCATGCTTGCCGCCGGTCTCAAGGGCATCGAGCAGGGCTACGAGCTGCCCGAGGGCGCCGAGGACGACGTGTGGGAGCTCACCGACGCCGAGCGCCGCTCGCTCGGGATCGAGCCGCTGCCGACCTCGTTGGACGAGGCGATCAAGCTCATGCAGTCCTCCGAGCTGGTGGCCGAGACCCTCGGTGAGCACGTGTTCGACTACTTCCTGCGCAACAAGAGCCAGGAGTGGCTGGAGTACCGCGCCCAGGTCACCCCGTTCGAGCTGGCCCGGTTCCTGCCGTCGCTGTGACCGGCCTGCCGTTCGGGTCAGGTCGCGAGCCGTCGCTGTCCCTGCGCCTGACCCGCGCCGGTGTCCGGGACACCGCGCGCGGTGAGCGGCTGCTCGCCTCGCCCGCACTCGCCGGGGTGCTGCCCGACGTGGCCCAGGTGCTCCCCGAGCACCTGGGCGACACGGCGGACCCGGACCTGGCGCTGCTCGGACTGGTCGCGCTCGCCGAGGCCGTCGCGGGTGACGCGGCACTGTCCGGCGCCCTGGCCGGTGCCCTGGCTGACGACCCGGCGGCCCGGGCTCGGCTGCTCGCGGTGCTCGGTGCCTCCTCCGCCCTGGGCAACGTGCTGGCCGCTCACCCCCAGGCGTTGCCGGTCGTGCTCGACCCGCAGCCCGCCACGGGGGTGCCGGTCGAGCAGGTGCGGGCCGAGCTGTTGCGCGCTGTGCACGCCGATCCGGACAGCCCCGTCCCGGTGGCCGGCCTCGTCGGTGCCGCGGGCACCGATGCGATGCGCCTGGCCTACCGCACCCGGCTGCTACGCATCGCCGCGAACGACCTCACGAGTGTCGAGCCGCTCACCCGGATGCCGGCGACGGCCGCCGCCCTGGCCGATCTTGCGGCGGCCGCGCTCGAGGCCTCGCTCGCCCTGGCCCGGGCCGACCTGCCCGACCACGGTGCCCAGGTGCGGCTCGCGGTCATCGGGATGGGCAAGACCGGCGGACGTGAGCTCAACTACGTCTCGGACGTCGACGTCATCTATGTCGCCGAGCCGGTCGAGGGCGCCCCGGAGGACGAGGCGCTCGCGATGGGTGCCCGGCTCGCGGCGGGGCTTGCACGGGCCTGCTCGACGGCGTCGGGGGAGCCCGCGCTGTGGCCGGTGGACGCCGCGCTGCGGCCCGAGGGCAAGAACGGGCCGCTGGTGCGCACGTTGGCGAGCCACCGGGCCTACTACGAGCGCTGGGCGAGCACGTGGGAGTTCCAGGCCCTGCTCAAGGCCCGTCCGCTGGCCGGCGACGTCGAGCTCGGACGCGCCTACGTCGCGATGGTCCAGCCGATGGTGTGGTCGGCCGTGGGCCGGGAGAACTTCGTCGAGGACGCCCAGGCCATGCGGCGCCGGGTGGAGGAGAACGTCCCGCGGGCCGAGGCCGACCGGCAGATCAAGCTCGGGGTCGGCGGGCTGCGGGACGTCGAGTTCACCGTCCAGCTGCTGCAGCTGGTGCACGGACGCGCGGACGAGTCGATCCGCTCGGGCAACACGCTCACGGCCCTCGCGGCGCTGGCCGCCGGCGGGTACGTCGGACGCGACCACGCCGCCCAGCTGGCGGTCTGCTACCGGTTCCTGCGCGTGGTGGAGCACCGGGTGCAGCTCATGCGGATGCAGCGCACCCACCTCATGCCGACCACCGAGCCGGAGCTCACCCGACTGGCGCGGTCGGTCGGGATGCGCATCGAGGGTGCGCAGGGGCTGAGCGATCGGTGGCGCCAGGTGCGTCGGGACGTCCGCCGCCTGCACGAGGAGCTCTTCTACCGTCCGCTGCTGCCCGCCACGGCCCAGCTGTCCGCCGACGAGGCCCGGTTGGCCCCGCAGGCCGCGCAGGCCCGTCTGGCCGCGATCGGCTACCGCGACCCCGCGGGTGCGCTGCGGCACATCGGTGCGCTCACCGAGGGCGTGTCCCGGCGGGCGGCCATCCAGCGTCAGCTGCTGCCGGTGATGCTCGGCTGGTTCGCCGACGGTGCCGACCCGGACGGCGGTCTGCTCGCCTTCCGTCGGCTGTCCGACGAGCTCGGCGCCACGCACTGGTACCTCAAGCTGCTGCGCGACTCCGGTACGGCGGGCCGCCGGCTGGCGCAGGCGTTGTCGACCTCGCGGTACGTCGCCGACGCCCTGGCCCGGTCACCGGAGTCGGTGCGCTGGCTGGACGACGACGCCGACCTGGAGCCGCGCACGTTCGCGCGGCTCATGGGGGAGGCCGACGCGATCCTCACCCGGGCGGACGAGCCCGTCCCGGCCGCCACCGCGCTGCGTGCGCTGCGCCGCCGCGAGCTGGCTCGCACGGCCGCCGCCGACGTGCTCGGGGTGGTCACCGGGACGAGGGCGTCGCAGTCCCTCACGGTGGCCGCCGACGTGGTGCTCGCCGGTGCGCTGCGGATCGCGCGGTTCGAGGCCCGCCGGCAGCTCGACCTGGCGCAGGACCCGACGTCGATGCTGGTCGTGGCGATGGGCCGGCTCGGCGGCGGTGAGGTGGGCTACTCCTCGGACGCCGACGTGCTGTTCGTGCGCGGACGTGCCGACGACGAGGAGCTGGCCCAGGAGTGGGCGATGGCCACGGCGACCCGGCTGCGGGCGCTGCTCGGCGACGTCGGGAACGAACCGGCCCTGGCCGTGGACGCCGACCTGCGTCCCGAGGGGCGCAACGGACCGCTGGTGCGGTCGTTGGACGCGTACGCCGAGTACTACGGGCGCTGGTCGTCCCCGTGGGAGGCGCAGGCGCTGCTGCGTGCCCGGCCGGTCGCCGGCGACGCGGAGCTGGGGGAGCGGTTCGTCGAGCTGATCGACCCGGTGCGCTACCCGGCGGGGGGTCTGGACCTGGCGGGGGTGCGCGAGATCCGGCGGATCAAGGCACGGGTCGAGGCCGAGCGGCTGCCGCGCGGGGTCGACCCGGCCCGTCACCTCAAGCTGGGTCGTGGTGGCATCGCCGACGTCGAGTGGACCGCCCAGCTGCTCGCGCTGCAGCACGCGGCCGACGTGCCGGGGTTGCGTACCACCTCGACGCTGGCGGCCCTGGGCGCGGCGGCGCAGGCCGGGCTGCTCTCGGCGGAGGACGCGCAGGCGCTCACCGCAGCCTGGGAGCTGGCCTCCCGGGTGCGGGACGGCAACGTGCTGTGGTCGGGACGTCTCGACGGGGCGCACGCCGATCTGCTGCCGCACGACCGCCGGACGCTGGCGGGTGTCGCCCGGGTGCTCGGGTACGCGCCGGGGGCCGGAGGCCAGCTCGAGGAGGAGTACCTGCGCACGGCCCGCCGGGCACGTGCCGTGGTGGAGCGCGTCTTCTACGGCTGAGCCGGCTGCGCCGGGCCCTGAGGCGAGTGCGCCAGGTTCCGCGCCGACCTCATCTGGCGGCGCGGGCGCGGTCCTCCTGACGGCATCGGGTCGCGCGCCAGAGACAACGGTGCCCCCGGCCTCCGAAGAGGCCGGGGGCACCGGTCGTGTGGGTCACGGGCGCTCGGGAGCAGCCGCGAGCCCGCGAGGATCACACGTCGTAGTAGAGCTCGAACTCGTGCGGGTGCGGGCGCAGCCGCAGCGGGTCGACCTCGGCCGAGCGCTTGTAGTCGATCCAGGTCGAGATGAGGTCCGGCGTGAACACGTTGCCGGCGGTCAGCCAGTCGTGGTCGGCCTCGAGGTTGTCCAGGACCTCGGACAGCGAGCCCGGCACCTGCTGGATCTGCGCGTGCTCCTCGGGGGGCAGCTCGTACAGGTCCTTGTCGACCGGCTCCGGCGGCTCGATCCGGTTCTGGATGCCGTCCAGGCCCGCCATGAGCATGGCGGCGAAGGCCAGGTACGGGTTGCTCGACGGGTCGGGCACGCGGAACTCGATGCGCTTGGCCTTCGGGTTCGAACCGGTGACCGGGATGCGGATGCACGCGGAGCGGTTGCGGGCCGAGTAGACCAGGTTGACCGGAGCCTCGAAGCCGGGCACCAGGCGGTGGTAGGAGTTCACCGTCGGGTTGGTGAAGGCCAGCAGCGCCGGGGCGTGCTTGAGCAGACCGCCGATGTACCAGCGGGCCAGGTCGGACAGACCGCCGTAGCCCTTCTCGTCGAAGAACAGCGGCTTGCCGTCCTTCCACAGGGACTGGTGCACGTGCATGCCCGAGCCGTTGTCACCGAACAGCGGCTTCGGCATGAAGGTCGCGGTGCGGCCGGCGGCGTGCGCCACGTTCTTCACCACGTACTTGAACAGCTGCACCTTGTCGGCCGACTTGGCCAGGGTGTCGAAGCGGTAGTTGATCTCCGCCTGGCCGGCGGTGCCGACCTCGTGGTGCGCGCGCTCGACCTCGAGGCCGAGGTCGTCGAGCATCGAGGAGATCTCGTCGCGCAGGTCGGCGAAGTGGTCGACCGGCGGGACGGGGAAGTAGCCGCCCTTGTACGGGGTCTTGTGACCCAGGTTCGGGCCCTCCTCGCGGCCGGTGTTCCAGGCGGCCTCGATGGAGTCGATGTAGTAGAACGCCGCGTCCTGGCGGGTCTGGAACCGCACGTCGTCGAAGATGTAGAACTCCGCCTCGGGGGCGAAGAAGGCGGTGTCGGCGATCCCGGTCGACTTCAGGTAGGCCTCGGCCTTGGCGGCCACCTGGCGCGGGTCGCGGCTGTAGGGCTCGTCGGTGTAGGGGTCGACGATGTGGAACGAGATGTTGAGCGTCTTCGCCGTGCGGAACGGGTCGATGTACGCCGTGGTGACGTCGGGGATGAGCTTCATGTCCGACTCGTGGATGGCCTGGAACCCACGGATGGACGAGCCGTCGAACATCTGGCCGTTGACGAAGAAGTCCTCGTCGACGGACGCGGCCGGCACGTTGAAGTGCTGCATCACGCCGGGCAGGTCACAGAAGCGGACGTCGATGAACTTGACGTCCTCGCTCTTGATGAAGGCCAGGACTTCCTCTGGCTTTGTGAACATCCGCTGCTCCTCGGTCGAAGGTGCCCGCAGCCTACGGGCGACCCGAGGTTACGAGCGGGGCGTTTCTCTGCCGTGCACGGTGTGTTTCCGGGCGGTTACGGGCAGCGTCCCGATGTAACGATGGCACGTCCGCGGGCCGGGCCGACGAGCTGCCCGCCTGCTGGCGCACCCGCAGCCGACCAGGTCACGGCGGCTACCGTGGCCCGATGACCTCGCAGACCTCCCGGCCCGCGGTGGCACCGCTCGGACGCCGGTTCCTCGCCCTGGCGGTCGACTGGGTCGCCTGCCTGGCGATCTCGGCCGCCATCGCCCCGACCAGCGGCGGGCTGTGGTTCACGCGCGGAGACCCGACCGTCACCCTGGCGGTGTTCGCGGTCGAGAACGTGCTGCTCGTCGGGCTGGCCGGCAACACACTGGGGCACCGGCTGGCCGGGGTGCAGGTGCGCTCCGAGCGCACCGGCGCCGTGCCCGGGCTGCTCGCCGCGGCGGCGCGCACCGCGTTGCTGTGCCTGGTGATCCCCGCGGTGGTGTGGACGGGCGACGGACGTGGCCTGCACGACGTCGTGGCGCGCACGGTCATCGTGCGGCGCTGACCGCGGAGCTGTCGGTCAGCGGCCGCGCAGCCCCTTGTGGTCGGGACGCACCCGCATCGGGTCGACTCCCTTGGGCACCGGCAGCCGGACCCCGCCGAGGGCGGTGAGGCGCTTGTCGACCTCGGCCACCTCCTGCTTGGTGAGGGTCGGGCGCAGCTTCTGCACGGCACGGGTGAGCTTGCGCAGCGGCACCTGGCCCTCGTCGTTGCCCATCTGCATGACGATGATGGGCGCACCGCCGACGACACGTGCGGTCCGCTTGCGCTCGGCCTCGAGCAGACGGCCGACGCGGTGCGCCGGGCCCTCGCCGATGAGCAGCACGCCGGGTCGGCCGACGCCCCGGAACACCAGGTCGCGGGTGCGCGGGTCGACGGCCACCGGCTCCTGGGTGAAGGCCCAGCCGCGGCGGATGGTCGACAGCGCGGAGAAGGTCGCCCCCTCCTGGCCCTCGATCTGGGTGTAGGCGGCCACCTCGACCCGGCGCGACAGGTAGAACATCGCGAGGATGAGACCGAACGGCAGCCCGAGCACCGCCCAGTACCAGACGTTGTGGAAGACGAACGCGCCCAGCAGCGCGAACACGGCGATGGTGACGACCACGATCCCGCCGAGGATCCACCCCGTGCGGGGGTCGAACCGCTGGGTCATGAGGTACGCCTGCCACAGCTGGTGGTACCAGCGCACCTTCTTGGGCTTGCGGGCCTTCGGCTCGGCGTCGGAGGGGGTCGCTGACTGGCGTGCCATGAGGCGCGAGTCTACCTGCGGGCGAGCAGCGCCGACGCCTCCTGGCGGGCCGAGCCGCCCTGCGCCAGATGGGCCAGGTTCGCCGGCAGCGCGCGCCCCTGGCGCTCCATCGCGCGGGCCCACAGCCGGCCGGCGCGGTACGACGAGCGCACGAGCGGTCCGGCCATCACGGCGGCGAAGCCGAGGGCGTCGGCGTGCGCGGCCAGGTCCACGAACTCCTGCGGGTGCACCCAGCGCGCCACCGGGTGGTGGCGCACCGACGGGCGCAGGTACTGGGTGAGCGTGACGATGTCGCAGCCGGCGGCGTGCAGGTCGGCGAGCGCGTCGGCGGCCTCCTGGGTCGTCTCGCCCATCCCGAGGATGAGGTTGGACTTGGTGACCAGACCGGCGTCGCGGGCGGCGGTGAGGACCCCCAGCGAGCGCTCGTAGCGGAACGCGGGACGCACCTGGGAGAAGATGCGCGGCACCGTCTCGAGGTTGTGCGCCAGGACCTCGGGGGCCGAGTCGAACACCTCGGCGAGCAGCTCGGGGGTGCCGCGGAAGTCCGGGATGAGCAGCTCGACCCCGGCGCCCGGGTTCTGGGCGTGGATCTCACGCACCGTCTGGGCGTACAGCCACGCGCCGCCGTCGGGCAGGTCGTCACGGGCCACCCCGGTGACCGTCGCGTAGCGCAGGCCCATCGTGGTCACGGAGGACGCCACCTTGGTCGGCTCCTCGCGGTCGAGCGCGGCGGGCCGTCCGGTGTCGATCTGGCAGAAGTCGCAGCGCCGGGTGCACTGGTCGCCGCCGATGAGGAAGGTCGCCTCGCGGTCCTCCCAGCACTCGAAGATGTTGGGGCAGCCGGCCTCCTCGCACACCGTGTGCAGGCCCTGGCCTGCGACGAGGTCGTGCAGCTGTGCGTACTGCGGGCCGATCGTCGCGCGGGTGCGGATCCACTCCGGTTTGCGCTCGATCGGTGTCTGGGCGTTGCGCGCCTCGATGCGCAGCATGCGTCGGCCCTGCGCCTCGACTCCCACGGTTTCGACTCCCACGCGCGCAGCCTAACCGGCCTCGGGTGAGGACCTAGGGCCCTGGCCCACCGGGGCGCGCTCCGCGACTCTGGCCAGACCTCCGGCCGCGTGGGCGCGACCGTCAGCGGAAGGGGCACCGCCATGCAGGTTCTGGTCGCCGTCTCGTCGAGGCATGGTGGGACCCGGGAGCTCGGTGACCAGGTGGCGCAGGCGCTGGCGGCCCGTGGGCACGAGGTCGACCAGATCGAGCCCGACGACGTGGAGCACGTGCACCGGTACGACGCGGTGGTGCTCGGCACGTCGGTGTACGTCGGACGCGCCGGGCTCGACCTCAAGGACCTCGTGGAGCGGCAGGGCGCGTTGCTGCGCGACCGGCCGGTGTGGCTGTTCTGGTCGGGGCCTGCGACCGACGAGCCGGCACGGGTCGGCACCCCCGAGGACGTCGAGCAGGTCGCCCGCGAGGTGCGGGCCACCGCGACCCGGGTGTTCGGGGGCAGGGTGCAGCCCGAGGCGCTGTCGATCACCGAACGGTCGCTCGTCGCGCTCGTCCCGGTGGAGCCGGGCGACCACCGCGACCTGTCGGCCGCCTACGCCTGGGGCGAGGAGATCGCCTCGGCGCTGACCTGATCCGCCGCGGTCGCCGGGGCGGCCAGCAGCGCGGTGAGGGCGCGTTCGAGGTGCGTCCGGACGAGCGGGTCGACCTCGCCGATCGACACCGGGCGTCCCAGCTCGAGCGACAGGCTCGTGACGTCGGCGTCGTCGATGCCGCACGGCACGATCCGGTCGAACGCGGTCAGGTCCGGGCACACGTTGAGCGCGAACCCGTGCATGGTCACCCCGCGGGCGACCCGCACCCCGATCGCGGCCACCTTGCGCTCGCGCCGGCGGGTGGTCGGGTCCGCGGGGAACCAGACGCCGGACCGGCCCTCGACGCGCGTCGCGTGCAGCCCCAGCTGTGCGCACACGTCGATGAGCGCCTGCTCGAGCGCGCGCACGTATCCGACGACGTCGACCGGTGCGGCCAGCCGCACGATCGGGTAGCCGACGAGCTGGCCCGGGCCGTGCCACGTGATCCGCCCGCCCCGGTCGACCTCGACCACGGGCGTGCCGTCGGTCGGTCGGTCGCTGCGGGCCGTGCGGCGACCGGCCGTGTAGACGTCGGCGTGCTCGACGAGCAGCACGGTGTCCTGCCGGGTCCCGTCGGCGACGGCGGCGTGCACCTCGCGCTGCAGCGCCCAGGTCGGCTCGTAGGGCGACAGGGTCGTCTCCAGGCCCAGGTCGACGTAGTGCAGGCTCATCCGGGCTCCTTCGTGGGCGGCGCATCGGGCGGGTGCTCCTCGTCCTGGCGGACGAGCAGCAGGAGCAGCTCACGCAGCTGACCGGCCTGCTCCGAGGTGAGCGACCGGGTCACGATGTCGTCCGCGCGTCGTGGGTCGGCGGCCTGCAGCGCGGCGATGCGTCCCTCGCCGGTGATGGTCACGTCGATCCGCCGGCGGTCGCCGGGGTGCGAGGCGCGGGTCACCAGACCGGTGCGCTCGAGCCGTCCGATCGTTCGGCTCATCGTCTGCTCGGTGACGCCGATGCGGTCAGCGAGCGACCGCTGGGAGAGGGGGCCACCGAGCAGGTGCAGCAGCACCGGAAGGCTCGCATGGTTGAGGTCCCAGCCGGCCAGGTGCGCGTTCCAGGCGCGTTCGACCCGCCGGGCGGCGACCGAGAGCATGCGGCCCGTGGTCCAGTCGGACGGGTCGGTGGAGGTGGGGTCGGTGCCGGGGCGTGGCGGTCCCGGACGGGTCGGAGGGGCGTGCGCGACCAGCTCGTCGGACATGGGGCTCCTCTCCCGGGTTGCCGTGGGTCCGTCGGGACCGCACAATCCTCAGCATGCTGAGCGATTCTCCGCCGCGATGGCTCCGACCGCTGCCCGTCATCCTCGCACTGCTGGCCTGGCTCGTGATCGGTGGGGTCGGGGGTGCCGCGCAGGGCAAGCTCTCGACCGTCCAGAAGAACGACGCGGCGCTCTTCCTGCCGTCGAGCGCCGAGTCGACACGCGCCGCGGAGCTGTCCGGGGCGTTCGACCCCGACACCACGCTGCCGGCGCTCGTCGTGCTCCGGCCGGCGGACGGCGGGCAGGTCACCCCGGCGCAGACCGCCGCCGTGCGGAAGGCCGCCGCC